>NZ_JABFAY010000012.1:69502-92176 GCF_017168495.1 Micrococcus sp. KRD096
GGGCCGGGGCGGCGCGCCGCCCCTCGTCCTCGGCGAGGGCCGACTCGAGGCGCTCGAGCTTGCCGTCCAGCTCGCCGGTGTGGCCGGGGCGGATGTCCGCCTTCAGCACGAGCGAGACGCGTGTGCCGTACGGGGACACGGCGTCCACGGCGGCGCGCACGACCTCCATCACCTCGTCCCACTCCCCCTCGATCTCGGTGAACATCGAGGAGGTGCGGTGCGGCAGGCCGGAGGCGCGCACCACGGCGACGGCGGCCGCCACCGCCCGGTGCACGGACGCGGTGTCCGCGTCGCCGGGCAGGTGCTCGGCGTCGGCGGGTTGGCCGGAGGGGGCGACGGAGAAGGCGACGATCATGGCACCAGTGTGCCCCGCCCCCCGCCGCCGGCTCACCCCCCGAGCACCGGCTGCAGGGCCTTGAGCAGCTCGTTCACGCCGATCGCCACGAACACGGCCGCGGTCAGGCCCAACAGGGTGTTGCGGACCCAGCCGTTGCGGAACTGCCGCGGCACGTCCTTCGTGTTGTTGAGGAACAGCAGGGTCACGGCCAGGAACGGCATGAACAGGGCGCCGAGCGTGCCGTAGAGCAGGATCAGGAAGATCGGCCGGTCCAGGAACAGCAGCGCCATGGGCGGCAGGGTCAGCCACAGCAGGAAGAAGCGGCCGGGCTTCGAGGACAGCGACGGCGCGTCGTCCTGGTCCAGCTCCTCGGCGGGCCGGCGGAAGTTCGTCCAGAAGTCCGCGAACATCAGCGAGACGCCGTGCCACACGCCCAGCAGGGAGGAGAAGGACGCGGCGAAGAATCCGATGAGGAACACCGTGGACCACGCCGAGCCGTAGCGCTCGGCCAGCACGTCGCCGACGTCGAGCAGGCCCTTGTCGCCCGAGGAGATCGCCAGCCCCGCCGAGTGCAGCAGCTCCACGCCCATGACCATGGTGGCGATCACGAAGATGCCCGTGAGGATGTACGAGGTCGCATTGTCGAACCGCATGACCTTCAGGTACTTCGGGACGTTCCAGCCCTTCTCGCGCAGCCAGTAGCCGTAGGCCGCGAGCGTGATGGTGCCGCCGACGCCGCCGGCGAGGCCGAGCACGTAGAACATGGCCTGGGGATCGCCGGAGGGCAGGCGCGGCACGAGACCGGCCAGGATCGCGCCCAGGTTCGGAACGGTCAGTGCCGCCGAGAGCAGCACGGTCACGAACATGACGCCGATCAGCACCGTCATGAGCCACTCGATGAGCCGGTACCTGTCCAGCCAAACCAGCCCCAGGCCGATCAGGCCCGAGGCGATCGCGAACACCTTGCTGTCCACCCCGGGGAACAGCGCCGCGAGCGGCAGGGCGGTGGAGGACATCGCCGTCGCCCCGTACACGATGCCCCAGATGAGGATGTACGGGCCGAAGTACCAGGACGTCCAGGCCCCGAGGGTGCGCCAACCCTGGAAGATCGTCTTGCCGGTGGAGAGGTAGTAGCGGCCCACGCCCTCCACGAGCACGATCTTGAAGATCACGCCCAGCACCACGGCCCACAGCAGCATGTAGCCGTAGCGGGAGCCGGCGGTCAGGGTGGCCACCAGGTCCGCCGCGCCCACGCCCGTGGCCGCGGCGACGATGCCCGGGCCGAGGGAGTTCCAGCGCGGGCGGATCGGCGTCTCGTTCAGTTCGGCGTCGGTGAACCCGACGATGTCCGGGTTGTGCACGGGGCGCCCGGGGTCGACGGCGTGGGCCATGGGATGCTCCTGCGATCGGGGATGCGAGTGATGCAGCAAGTATCACGCACGGGGCGACGCCGCTCACATCACTCCGCGGTGCTTCACACGTGCGTCCCGTCCGCCTCGACGGCGATGCCCAGCTCGTTGCCCGGGATCGAGGCGAGCAGGCGGCGGGTGTACGGGTGCCGGGGGTTGGTGAAGACCTCCTCGGAGCTGGCCGCCTCCACCACCCGGCCGTCCTTCATGACGCACACGTAGTCGGAGATGAGCCGCACCACCGCCAGGTCGTGCGAGATGAACAGGTAGCTCAGCCCCAGCTCGTCCTGCAGGCGGCGCAGCAGCGTGAGGATCTGGTCCTGCACGAGCACGTCCAGCGCGGAGACCGGCTCGTCGCACACGATCAGCTCCGGGTTCAGCGCGAGCGCCCGGGCGATCGCCACGCGCTGGCGCTGTCCGCCCGAGAGCTCGGCGGGGTACCGGCGGTGGAAGTGGGAGGGCAGGGCCACCTGGTCCATGAGCTCGAGCACGCGCGCCCGCCGCTGCGTGGCGTTGCCCCGCCGGTACGTCTGCAGCGGCTCCTCGATGATCCGGCCCACCGTGAACGAGGGGTTGAGCGAGGAGAAGGGGTCCTGGAACACGGCCTGCACGCGCTGCCGGAAGTCCTTGAGCCCCTCCCCCTTCAGCGCCAGCACGTCCTTGCCCTCGAAGGTGATCTCGCCCGAGGTCGGCTCGATCAGCTTGAGCAGCATGCGCGCCGTCGTCGTCTTGCCGGAGCCGGACTCGCCGACGATCGAGACGGTCTTGCCGCGCGGGATCTTCAGGGAGACGTCCTTCGCGGCGGTGAAGTCCTCGTGCCCGCGCACGGGATAGACCTTGGTGAGGTCGCGGATCTCCACAAGCGGGGTGAGGTCCTGCTTCGCCAGGGCCACCGTGGTCAGGGCCGCCGTGTCGTCCTCGGCCAGTGCGACGGGCGCGGGATCGAAGGCCTCGGGCAGCAGGCGGGCCGCCGCCACCGACGGCGCGGCCGCCACGAGCGAGCGGGTGTAGGCGTGCTGCGGGTCCTCGAGGATGGCCCGTGCGTCGCCGGACTCCACCACGCGGCCGCGGTGCATCACCACGAGCTGCTGCGCCCGCTCGGCCGCGAGGCCGAGGTCATGGGTGATCAGCAGCACGGAACTGCCGAGCTCGCGGGTCATCTCGCCGATCTGGTCCAGGATCACCTGCTGCACCGTCACGTCCAGGGCGGAGGTCGGCTCGTCCGCGATCAGCAGCTGCGGCCGGCACGCCAGGCCGATGGCGATCAGCACGCGCTGGCGCAGACCGCCCGAGAGCTCGTGCGGATACTGCTTGGCCCGTCGCGCGGGCTCGGGGATACCGGCGCGCTCCATCACCTCGACGACGGCGGCCCCCACGTCCTTCTTCGTCGCCATGCCGTGGGTCAGCAGGGTCTCCCCGATCTGCTGACCCACCCGGGTCACGGGGTTGAGGTTGGACATCGGGTCCTGCGGCACCAGCCCGATCCGGCGGCCACGGATGCCGCGCATCCGCGACTCGGGCAGGCCCACGAGCTCCTCGCCCGCGAAGCGGACGGAGCCTGCCGCGACCCGGCCGTTGCCGGGCAGCAGGCCGATCGCGGCCATCGCGGTGGTGGACTTGCCCGAGCCGGACTCGCCCACGATCGCCAGCGTGCCGCCGGCCGGGAGCGTGAGGGACGCGCCCTCCACGGCCTGCACGGTGCCCTGCTGGGTGGTGAACTCCACATCCAGGTCGCGGATCTCCAGCAGCGGGGCGCCGGCTGCGGGGACCGCGGGTGTCGTGCCGGGGCCGGGCGCGCCGTCGTCGTGCTTGGGGTCCATGGTCAGCGCCTCCGGGAGGTCGGGTCGAGGGCCTCGCGCAGGGACTCGCCCAGCAGGGTGAAGCCGAGCGCGGTGATGGCGATGCACAGGCCGGGCAGGAACGCGAGCCACGGGTTGATGCCCAGCTCGGCCTGCGCGTAGGTGAGCATGCGGCCCCACTCGGCGGTCTCGGGGCGGCCGCCGCCGAGGCCGAGGAAGGACAGGGCGGCCGCGTCGATCACGGCCGTGGCCAGCGTGAGCGTGGCCTGCACGATCACGGGGCCCAGCGAGTTCGGCAGCACGTGGGACATCGTGATCCGTCCGCGCGAGAGGCCGAGGGTCTGCGCCGCGAGCACGTAGTCCGACCCCTTCTGCGTGAGCATCGAGGACCGCAGCAGCCGCGCGAACACGGGCACCTGCGCCACCCCGATCGCGATCATCACCGCGAACGGGGTCTGCCCGAGGATCGCCGCGATGGACACCGCCAGCAGCAGGTTCGGCACCGAGAGCAGGATGTCCACGGCGCGCATCACCACGGAGTCCACCCAGCCGCCGAACGTGCCGGCCAGCAGGCCGAGCAGCATGCCGCCGGCCAGGCCGAACGCCGTCGAGATGACGCCGATGAGCAGCGAGGCCTGCGCGCCCCAGATCAGCTTGGAGAGCACGTCCCCGCCGAAGCGGTCCAGGCCCAGCGGGTAGCCGGCCACCTCGCCGGGGCCGGGCACGTGGGTGGGGCGGATCTCGCGCATGCCGGGTGTGGCCGTGCCCGCGTACGGGGCCAGCACCGGGGCGAGGACGGCCACGAGCACGAAGAGCAGCACGATCACGGCGCCGGCGATCGCGGCCGGGTTGCGGCGCAGCCGCTGGAACGCGGCGCCCCACACGGAGGTGCCGCGCGCGTCCGCGGCGGCTTCGGTGGTCGCCTGGGTGGCCCCGGCCTCGACGGGCGCCAGCGCGTGCTCGACGGCGTGCTCGGTGGGTCCGCCGCCGGGGCTGGGGGGCAGGTTCACGCTCATGAGACACGCACCCTCGGGTCGATGAGGCCGTAGGAGACGTCCACGACCAGGTTGATCAGCGAGTAGAGCAGGGCGATGAAGATGATGAAGCCCTGCAGCACCGGGAAGTCGAGCTGGAAGATCGCCTGGGCGAGGAACCGGCCGATCCCGTTGAACGCGAACACCGTCTCGGTGAGCACCGCCCCGGAGATCAGCAGGCCCAGCTGCAGGCCGAGCGTGGTGCTCACCGGCAGCAGGGCGTTGCGCATGATGAACCGGTCCCGGATGAGGCGCGGGGCCAGGCCCTTGGCGCGGGCCGTGCGCACGAAGTCCGCGTCCTGCACGTCCAGCACGGAGGCGCGGGTGATGCGCGCGATGATCGCCAGCGGGATGGTGCCCAGCGCGATGCCGGGCAGCACCAGGTGGGTCAGCGCGTTCAGGGCCGCGTCCCACTCGGCGGTGATGATGCCGTCCCACACGTAGAAGTTCGTGTAGTGGGTGGCGTCGATCCGCGGGTCCTGCCGGCCGTCGGTGGGCAGCCAGCCCAGCTTCACCGCGAACACCCACTTGAGGATGAACGCCAGGAAGAACACGGGCACCACCACGCCGATCAGGGACAGCACGACGGCGACGTCGTCCTGCCACCGGCCCACATGGCGGGCGGCCCAGTAGCCGAGCGGGATGCCGATGACCACCGCGAACACGATCGCGAAGATCGAGAGCTCCAGCGTGGCCGGGAAACGGTCCGCGAACTCCTCGACCACGGGCCGATTCGTCATGATCGAGGTGCCGAAGTCGCCGCGCAGCAGCCGCCCCATGTAGGTGACGTACTGCTCGAGCAGCGGCTTGTCGAAGCCGTACGCCGCGTTCACCCGGGCCACGGCCTCGGGGGTGGCGCGGTCGCCGAGCAGGGCGGTGGCGGGGCCGCCGGGCAGGCTGCGGACCCACACGAACAGCAGGACGGACAGTCCGAACAGGGTGGGGATCAGCAGCAGCAGGCGCTTGCCGATGAGTCTGAGCACGAGGGGCCTCCATGCCGGCGCGGGGGCCGGGCCGGTCGTCGTCGCGGGCGGGGCGGGTCGTCCCCGGCCCGCCGGGCTCACTCGGTCAGGTCGATCTCGTTGAAGACCTCGTCGTTGACCGGGCTCGCCGGGTAGGAGGCCACGCGCTTGTCGAAGGCCAGCGACGGGGCCGGGTGGGCGAGCGGGACCGCCGGGACGATCTCGGAGATCTGCTCGTTGATCTCCTGGTACTTCGGCGTCTGCTCCTCGAGCGTCGGGATCTGGCGGGCCTCCTCGAGGGCGGAGAACAGCTCCTCGTCGGTGAAGCCGAACTCGGGCTTCTCCTGGCCGAAGAACACGCCCACGAAGTTGTCCGTGTCGTTGTAGTCGCCGGTCCAGCCCAGCAGGTGGATGCCGTGGTCCGCGGAGCCCTGCACCTGGTCGAGGTAGTCCGGGCTCCACTTGGCCGGCTTCGCGTTCACCGTGATGCCCACCTCGGCCAGCTGGCTCGAGAGGTTGGAGAACGCCTGCTCGGGGGTCGGCATGTACGGGCGCGAGACGCCGGTGGGGTAGTTGAAGTCGATCGTGAAGCCGTCCGGGTAGCCGGCCTCGGCGAGCAACGCCTTGGCCTTGGCGGGGTCGTGCTCGTACGTGGTGACGTCCTCGCTGTACCCGTTCACGGACTTCGGGATGAACTGGGTGGCGGGCTCCGTGCCCTCGGGGAGGGTCTGCGCGATCAGGGCGTCCTTGTCGATCGCGTGGGCGATCGCCTGGCGCACCCGGACGTCCTGGAGCTCCTCCTTCTCCTGGTTCAGGCCCAGGTAGAGGATGGTGAACGGGTCGCGGGCCACCACGTTGAAGCCGGCCTCGGACAGGGCCGTGGTGTCCGCGGGGGCCACGAGGTCATAGCCGTCGACATCCCCGGCCTCGAGCGCCTGACGGCGGGCCACCGGGTCGTCGATCACGCGGAAGGTGATGTCCGTGACGTCGCCGCCCTCACCCCAGTAGTCCTCGTTGGCGGTGAGCTTGACGTCCTCACCCACGCTCCAGGACTCGAACTTGTAGGGGCCGGTGCCGGTGGGGTGGGCCCGGGCGTACTCGGACAGCTGCGGCGACTCGGCCGTGCCGCCCACCTCGTCCGCCTTGTACTCCTCGAGCGCCTTCGGCGACTGCATGGCGAAGGCCGGCAGGGACAGGGAGGAGATGAAGCCCGCGAACGGCTGAGCGAGCGTGATCGTGGCCTCGTGCTCGCCGGTGGCCTCGCACTCCTGGTAGACGGCGTCCTCGGGCTTGTCCGCGAAGCCGCGGAACAGCTTGCCGTAGTAGTACGAGAGGGTCTCCGACTGCTGGATGCCCGTGAAGTTGTACCAGCGGTCGAAGTTGGCGCACACGGCCTCCCCGTTGAACGGCTCGCCGTCGTGGAAGGTCACGCCCTCCTTCAGCTGGAACGTGTGGGTCAGGCCGTCCTCCGAGGACTCCCAGGACTCGGCCAGCAGCGGCGCGGGGTCCGCGGTGCCCGGCTTCGTGCCCACGAGGCCCTCGAAGATCTGACGGGAGACCCGGAAGGTCTCGCCGTCGTTCGCGAACGCCGGATCGAGGCTCTTGGGGTCCGAGGACGCGGCGAAGATGAACGAGCCGTCCACCTGGGCGGCGTCGCCCCCGCCCGAGCCGCCGGAGCCGCCGCCGTCGCGCTGGCTCTGGGCGCAGCCGGTGACGAGCAGGGCGCCGGCCGCGGTGAGCGCGGCGGCGGACAGGAGTCGGTGACGCAGACGGGTGGCCATGGGGGCTCCTCCGGGAGAGGTCTCAGCCGAGACGCGGGTGCGAGGGGACCGCGCCGTCGGATGTGACCTGGAGCACGGTCCTGGATGTGACTATAGCCACAAGCGCGGGCGGGGACGCAACGCGGGCCTCGTCTGCGCGTGCGGCGCGGCGCCCTCAAGCCCCGGTGGGCATCCGCTCCCGACGCGCGGCGGCCCGCTCGCGGACCCAGCGCAGCACGTCCTCCGGACGGTTGGTGGTGAGCTCCTGCACCCCCTGGGCGAGGAGGAACTCGGCGTCCTCGCGCTCGTCGACGGTCCACACCCGCAGGCGTCGCCCCGCCGCCAGCCACGCCTTCACGTCCGCCAGGTGCTCCCGCACGTAGGCCACGGAGGGCCCCGCCAGCCCGGCCCGGCCGCGCCAGACGAGCGCCTCGGACCCGGCCAGCGACTGGCGCGCCGCCGCGCGCACCGCCGCCCGGCTCAGCGGCCCCCGCGCGAGCCGGGTCGGCAGCTCCGTCGGCATGAGGTCCATCAGGGGGCAGAGGGGGTCCGTGCCGGCCAGCGGCGCCACGTGGCGCAGCGCGTCCGGGTGGAAGCTCATGAGGGACACCTGCACCTGACCCACCCGGCCGGTCTCCGGGTCCCAGCCGGCCCGCAGCAGCTCCCGCAGCACCCGCTCCTCGAGCTCATGCCCGAACGGGGAGGGGTGCTTGAGCTCCACGGCCAGTCGCAGCGGCCGGTCCGCGGCCGTCGCGATCGCCAGGAGGTCGGCCAGGGTGAGCACCTGCTCCCCCGCGCCGCCGTACGCGGCGGGCGGCGCCGTCGTCGTGGTGGGCTCGGCCCCCGGGCGCCGGGCGTGCCACGAGACGACGTCGAGGCCGCGCAGACGCTCGAGCGTGTGGTCCGCGACGGCGCCGTGCCCGTCCGAGGTGCGGTCCACGGTGGGGTCGTGCCAGCAGACGACCTCGCGGTCCCGCGTGAGCTGGACGTCGCATTCGAGACCGTCCGCGCCCACGGCGAGGGCGTGGAGCATGGCGGCGCGGGTGTGCTCGGGGAAGGCGGCGGAGGCACCGCGGTGGGCGATCACGAGGGCGGGCACGCCGCCAGGCTAGGGAGCGCGTGTGCCGACCACGTCACCGCAGGGTGCCCGGCTGGTTAACTGGTGGGGACCATTCGGTGCACGCGATCAGGAGCCTGCCGTGTCCTTCTCCCCCGACCCCGCCCAGCAGCTGCTCAGCGCCGGCGCCCTCGAACGCGCGGCGGGCCTGCGGCGCATGAAGGCCGTCGCCCTGGGGCTGCTCATCCTGCTGGCCGTGGTGTTCGTGGTCGCGTTCCCGTTGCAGGACGCCCACCCGGTGTGGGGCTACGTGCGCGCCGCCGCGGAGGGCGGCATGGTCGGCGCGCTGGCGGACTGGTTCGCGGTCACGGCGCTGTTCCGCCACCCGATGGGGGTGCCCGTGCCGCACACCGCCCTGATCCCGCGGAAGAAGGACCAGCTCGGCGCCGCGCTGACCGAGTTCGTGCAGGAGAACTTCCTGGACTCGGAGGTCGCCCACGAGAAGGTCGACGGATTGAAGGTGGCCGAGGCCGCCGGCGGCTGGCTGCGCCGTGAGGAGAACGCGGCCCGCACCGCCCGGGAGATCGCGACGGCGGCCCGGGGCGCCATGGCCGCGGCCGACGACGACGCCGTCCAGGAGCTGCTGCGCCAGCTGATGGAACGCCACATGGTGGCCCCGGACTGGTCCCCCACGCTCGCGGGCGTGCTGGAGGACGTGGTGGCCGGCCGGCACCACGAGCGCGTGGTGGACCTCGTGGTCGCCCACACCGGGGACTGGGTGGCCGCCCACCCCGAGCTGTTCGTCGAGACGGTGCGCCGCCGCTCCCCCGAGTGGAGCCCGGACCTCGTGGACCGCCTCCTCGCCGAGCGACTGCACGCCGAGACCCTCAAATACCTCGCCGGCATCCGCCGCGACCGGCAGCACGAGGCCCGCCGCGCCGTCGACGACTGGCTCGACCGCCTCGCCGACGAGATGCGGAACGAGCCGGCCACCCGCGCCTCGGTGGAACGGTTCAAGCGGAACCTGTTCGCGGACGAACGGCTGCGCGCGTGGGCCGGGCGGGCCTGGGTCTCCCTGCGGGACTCGCTCCTGGACGCGCTCGAGGACCCGTCCTCCGACCTGCATCGCGCGCTCGTGGCCGCCCTGCGCGACCTCGGCGCCCGCCTGCAGGAGGACCCCGAGCTGCGCGACCGCGTGGACGGCCACGCCCGCCGCGCCGCAGCGTATGCGCTGAGCTCCTACGGCCCGGCGCTGACCGGGGTGATCGAGGAGACGGTCGCCCGCTGGGACGGCGAGCAGACCGCGCGCACCCTCGAGCTGTTCGTGGGCAAGGATCTGCAGTTCATCCGCATCAACGGCTCGGTCGTCGGCGCGCTCGCGGGCCTGGCGATCCACGGGGTGGCGACACTGTTCCTCTGAGACGCGGCTCCCGCCCCGCACTTTCGAACGTGGAATGGGGCGAATGGGCGCTTTCGAACGTGAGATTGGGCCTCTCTCACGTTCGAAAGCGCGGGGACGAGGCCGTCAGGCGGCGGGCTTGTCCTTCTCGTCCTTGCCGCCGGGCAGGGCGCGACGGATCGCACCGAAGACGCCGCCGTCGTCCTTGGTGCCATCGGCGCGCCCCTGTGCGGCGCCCTCGCGGATCTCGCCGGGGATCACCATCGGCAGGGGGCTGAAGAGCTCCGCGGCGTTCTCCATCACGGCCTTGCCCATGGCGCGGTTGCCCACGCCGCCGATCACGGCGCCCACGCCGAACGGCACGGCGCGGCCCACGAAGCCGGCACCCTGCCGCAGGCGCATCTTGCGCATGAACGTCCTCTTGAGGCGATCCACCACGAACGCGCTGATGCCGGTGCCCGATGCGGTGCCCGCGAGCGCGTTGAGGCTGGACTGCGGGTCGTAGGGACGGCCGGCCTTGGCGGCGGCCTCGCGGAGCAGCTCCTTGGCGTCGTCGCCGAGCATGAGGCCCATGACGAGGGCCTGGGCGCGCTGCGGGTCCTGCGTGGTGATGCCGTGCAGCTCGGCGAGGGACTGCGCGTAGAGGGCGGTGGCCTCCATGAAGCCGGCGACCGCGGCACCGGACAGGCCGAGCGCGGCCACGGTGCCGATGCCCGGGACGATCGCGGTGCCGCCCACGGCGGCACCGGCCCCCGTGACGGTGGTCAGGTACTGCTGCCCGAGCCGCTCGGCGAGACGCTCCGGGCTCTCCCCCGGGTGCTTCGCCGCCATGCGCTGGATGTTCTTCAGGACCAGGGGGCGCTGGACCGCCAACACCGTGGAGAGGGCCTTCTCGAAGCCCTCCGTGGGCTCGCCGTTCTCATCGAGTGCCGACTTCAGCCCGAAGTCCTTCACCTTCCCGGACGCGTACCGGCCGATCGTCGAGTTCTTTGCCATGCGCGCCACAGTATCGGCGCGCGACCCCCGCGGTCAGGACCCGGGCGTCGCCGCGCGCAGGGAGTGCTCGAGGAAGATGCGCACGTCACGGACCTCGTCGGGGCCGGTCCCGTGCAGGATCCCGGGGTAGGTGCGCACGGTCAGGCGGGTGTGCTCCTCGGCCCACGCGCGGGTGTGGGCGACGGCGTCCGGATGGATCACGGGATCCTCGGCGTCCCGGCCCCAGAAGAACGGGCGCGGGCCCGGTCCCTCGGCCGGGGAGTCGAGCATGGCCAGCAGCTCGTTGTCGACGGCGAAGCCGCTCAGGCCCACACCGCAGGTGAACGCCTCGGGGCGCAGACGCAGGACCGTCGTCGCCATGGCCATGCCCTGGGAGAAGCCGAGCACCGAGACCGTGCGGAAGCCGGCCGCCACGACCTCCTCGGCGGAGAGCACGTCGAACACGCGGTGGGCGGCGGCGAGCACCTGGGCGAAGTCGGACTGCAGCAGCAGGTCGAGCAGGAACCAGCCGTGCGCGCCGGGGTCGCCCGGGCCTTCGGACGCCGTCTCGTCGATCTCGAAGCCGCCGCGCACCGCCAGGCCGGTGCACCGCTCCGGGAGCATCGGGAAGTGGCGGCGCGCCGCGCGGACCTCGTTGGAGCCGTAGCCGTGGAACACGAGCACCAGGTCCGTGCCCGCGCGCTCCGCCGGCGGGCGCGACCACACCACGCTGTGGCCGGAACTGATCGTCTCGGTGACTGGTGGGGGCGTGGGGCTCATGGCTCCATCCTAGGGAGAGGCCCCTGACCGGGCGTCATGCCTGGTCAGGGGCCGCTTTCCGGTGGGCCCTGCGGGGATCGAACCCGCGACCGGCGGATTAAAAGTCCGATGCTCTGCCAGCTGAGCTAAAGGCCCCCACCCGCGGCCGACGACGACGGCGCGCGGCCGACGACGGCGACCCTCGCGGGTGCCCTCCGATGGTAGCCCAGGCGTCCGGGGCACTACCGTGGACGGGGCCGCCGCCTCCGGCGACCACATCCCCACCCCGATGCGCCCTCGAAGGGAGCCCGCCCATGGCACGTCACCGCCTGCCCGCCGGCCGCGGCGCCAGCTCGAGCGCCTCGGGCGTGCTGCGCCCCCACCGGCCCCGCCTCTCGGAACCGCAGGAGCTCACGCACTTCGCCGGCGGCGAAGACCCGCAGGAAGTGGCCGCGGCGGCCTCGCGCCTGGCCCACGCCCTCGTGGCCGGCGGCCGCGCGGAGGAGGACCCGGCCGTCGTCGAGCGGCTGGTCGGGCTGGTCCGCGAGCTCGGTGTCGAGACGCTCGCCGAGCTGTGGGCGGACGCCCCGCCCGTCTCGCTCGCCGGCGCCCTGTGGCGCCTGTACGCGCTCCAGGAGGCGACGACCCGCGACGGCGAGCGCTGGGCCGCCTGGTACCGCGCCGGGCATGCCGCCTACGCCTCGCGCGTCGTGGCGGGCGCCGTCGAGCCGCCGGGGCCGGCCGAGCTGCGCCGCCTCACGGACACGATCCTCACGGGCGCCTACCGCTCCGAGATCGACGTCGCGTTCGAGCGCGCCGCGGCCTACGCCCGCGTCGTGGCCCTGGGCCAGGTCGAGCACGCCGAGGGCTCCGAGGCCGCCGCCCCGGACCGCGCCGCCGCCCTCACCCGCCGGGCCGCGCGCCTGGTCAGCACCGCCGACGCCCTGGAGGCGGCGGGTCGAGCGTTTCGGGACGGATCGCTAGACTGAAGGGGACGGCGCCGGGCCGCTGGTAACCCCGGGCTCCAACACATAGCCGCTGCGAGCGGCCTTCCGCCGAGAGGCGTTCCCGGTCCGGCGTCGTCGTCGACCCCTTCGCCACCCGTCGACGAGAGAGCGACCGCTGCCCATGTCCCCCCGCATGCCCTGGCTCGTCACGCGCGACACCCCGGCGCTGCGCCACATGGCGGACCTCGCCGAGGCCCTGCACCGGTCCGTGCATCTGGTGGCCCAGGTCGCGGGGACCCGCGGACCCGAGGCGGACCGTGCCGCCCGTGAGCTCGAGGAGCTCGACTCGTCCTCGAGCGCCACCCTCATGGCCTTCCTCACCGCGCTGCGCAGCGCCTACGTGACTCCGCTGCCCCGTCAGGACCTCTACCGGCTGGCCAGCGGCGTGCACGCGACCACCCGGCGCGTCGTGTCGGCGGGCGTGCTGATCCAGCGGGCCGACCTCGAGGAGCTGCCGACGCATGCCCTCGACGTCCTGGAGACCGTGGGCCGGCAGGCCGAGCTGCTCGCCCGCGGCGCCGCCGAGATGCGCGACCTCGACGCCCTGGAGGCCACGTGGATGCAGCTGCTGCGCGCCTCCCGCCGCACGGAGCGGATCATGGTCGAGTGGCTCGCCGATCTCGGCATGGACCTGCTGCAGCGCGACTACAACCGCCAGCGCGAGGTCGCCTGGGCGCTGCACGCGGCGCTCGAGGCCCTCTCCCGCGTGAACATGGACCTGGGCATGGTGCTCGTCCGTGAGTCCTGAGCCGGTGGAGGCGCCGTGACCGCGGGGCTCGCCGTCGTCCTCGTGCTGCTGTGCGCCGTCGGCGCGCTGATGGGGTTCCGTGACGCCCCCAACGCCGCGGCGCTGCCTGTCCGGTACCGGGCGCTGACCCCGCGCGGAGCCCTCCTCCTGACCGGAGCGGTCAACACCGTGGGCGCCCTGCTGGGCATCGGGCTCATCACGCTGAGCGTGCACTACTTCACCTCGCCCGCGGTGCGCAGCGAGATCGGCCCCCTGGCCGTGGGCGTGTCCTGCGCGGTGACCCTCGTGTGGGGTCTGCTGCTGTGGTGGCGGCGCCTGCCCGGCTCCAGCACGCACGCGCTGATCTCCGCGCTGGCGGGCAGCCACCTCGCCGTGCGCCTGAGCCTGCACATCGACGTCGCCCACACCATCTTCGACCTCGTCCGCGCCGAGGTGCTGCTCAGCCTGCTGCTCTCGCCCCTGATCGCGTGGGCGCTCGCCCGCCTGCTCACCGCGCCCGCCATGCGGCTCGCCACCCGCGGCACCACGGTCAACGTCCAGCACCGGGCCCGCGTCGCGTTGGGCATCTCCGCCAGCGCCATGGCCATGGGCCACGGCCTGCAGGCCGGTCAGCGCATGGGGGTGCTGTGGGCCGCCGTGCTGGTGGGGTCCGGGTCCGTCCTGGCGCCGGACGCCCTGACGGCCGAGTTCGTGGGGGGCGCGTTCCTGTTCGCCCTCGCGGTCGGGCTCGGCACGCTGGGCGGCGCCTGGCGGATCGCCTGGACCCTCACCGAGCGTCTCGTGCGCCTCGACCCCCTGCGGGCGTCCGTGGCCGCCGTCATCCCCGCGGGCCTGCTGTTCGTCGGATCCCTGGTGTTCCACCTGCCCCTGTCCTCCACCCACACGGCGACGGCGGCCATCGTGGGCGCCGGCCAGACGCAGACCTACGCGTCCGTGCGCTGGCCCACCGTGCTGCGCGTGGTCGGCTGGTGGGTGCTCACGCCGGTGGCCTGCGCGCTCCTCGGCCTCCTCGGCACGCTGGCCCTCGTCCCGCTGGCCTGAGGCCGCGCCCGACGACGCCCGGCCCCGCAGACGCCGCGACCCCGCCCGGCGTGCAGCCGGCCGGGGTCGGGGACGGAGCGCGGGGCGGCTCAGCCGAAGCGGCCGGAGACGTAGTCCTCGGTCTGCTGGCTCGAGGGGTTGTTGAAGATGACGTTGGTGTCGTCGTACTCGATCAGCTTGCCGGGCTTGCCGACGCCCTGGATGTTGAAGAACGCGGTCTTGTCCGCCACGCGCGCGGCCTGCTGCATGTTGTGCGTGACGATGATGACCGTGTACTCCTCCTTGAGCTCGTTGATCAGGTCCTCGACGGCGAGGGTGGAGATCGGGTCGAGCGCGGAGCAGGGCTCGTCCATGAGGATCACGTCGGGCTGCACCGCGATGGAGCGGGCGATGCACAGACGCTGCTGCTGACCGCCGGAGAGGCCGGAGCCGGGCTTGTCGAGGCGGTCCTTGACCTCGTTCCACAGGTTGGCGCCGCGCAGGGACTTCTCCACGAGCTCGTCCGCACGGGACTTGTTCAGGCGGGTGCCGTTGAGCTTGTAGCCGGCCAGCACGTTGTCCCGGATGGACATCGTGGGGAACGGGTTCGGGCGCTGGAAGACCATGCCGATCTGGGAACGGACGCGGACCGGGTCCACACCGGGCCCGTAGATGTCCTCGCCGTCGAGCAGGAGCTGGCCGTCCACGGTGGCGCCGGGGAGCACCTCGTGCATGCGGTTGATGCTGCGCAGGAAGGTGGTCTTGCCGCAGCCGGAGGGGCCGATGAAGGCGGTGACGGAGCGGGGGGCGATGTCGATGTTGACGCCCTCGACGGCCTTGAACTTGCCGTAGAAGACATCGACGTCGATGGCCTGGATGCGCTTGGACATGAGTGGTTCTGTTCCTTCGTGGAAGTCTCTGGGGGGTGCGACGGGGTCGGGGCCGGCCGCCCGGGGGATTCCGGGCGGCCGGGCCTCACCGGCCCTTCTTGGGGGCGAACGCCTTGGCGATGAACCGTGCCGCCAGGTTGAGCAGCATGACGATGGTCACGAGCAGCAGGGCGGCTGCCCAGGCGCGGGCGGTCGAGGGGTCCGCCGCTGTGGGCGAGGTCGGGGCGACCAGCTGGCGGTAGATGTACACCGGCAGCGCGGTCATCCAGTTGTCGAACGGGTTCCAGTTGATGCTGGTGGCGAAGCCGGCCGTCACGAGGATCGGCGCGGTCTCGCCCGCCACGCGGGCGATGGCCAGGGTGACGCCGGAGGCGATGCCGGAGATCGCGGTGGGCAGGACCACCTTGGCGATGGTCTGCCACTTGCGGACGCCGAGGGCGTAGGCGCCCTCGCGCAGCTCGTTGGGCACCACACGGAGCATCTCCTCCGTGGAACGGACGACCACGGGGATCATCAGCACGGAGAGGGCGATCGCGGCCGTGAGACCCATCTGCACGGACTGCAGTGCGGTGGACTTGCTGCCGGTGACCAGGGTCAGGACCCACGTGATCGCGGCGTAGGCGAAGAGGCCGGCCACGATCGAGGGGATGCCGGTCATGACGTCCACGAAGAACACGATGGCGCGGGAGAACCAGCCGCCGCGGCTGTACTCCACCAGGTAGATGGAGGTGAGCATGCCGATCGGCACGGAGATCAGGGTCGCGATGATCGTGATCACGACGGTGCCGATCAGGGCGTGGCCGAAACCGCCCGCGAGCCCGCCGGCGGGCTTGCCGTCCTCCACCCACGCCGAGTCGTCGATGCCGGTGATGCCCTTCATGTCGTACGCCATGATCTGCGGGTTGGCGATCAGGGTCGGCAGACCGGCGGAGAGGACCGACCACAGCACGGAGACCAGCGGCACCAGGGCCACGAGGAACGCCAGCCACACGAGGTTGCGGCACAGGCCGTCTGCGGCGCGGCGCCGGTTCTCCATCACGCGGGTGGCCACGTAGAGCCCCGCGATGTAGAGGATGGCGGCGATGATCACGAAACCGACGACGTTGAAGGCGCCGCTGAGCAGCACGGTCAGGCCGGCGGCGACGACGGCCGCGGCAGCTGCGACGGCCATCCAGGTCCAGCCGGGCTTCTGACCCTCGGTCAGGGAGTGACGCCGCGGCGTCACGTTGTCCTCGGTGGCCCGGGGAGAAGTCGAGACAGTGCTCATGTCAGTTGGCTCCCGAGAATTCCTTGTGCTTGTTCACGATCGCGCGGGCGATCATGTTCACCGCCAGGGTGATGATGAAGAGCATGAGACCGGCAGCGATCAGCTCGTGCAGGCGCATGTTGAACGCCTCGGGGAAGTTGAGCGCGATCTCCGACGGGATCGTCTGGTTCCTGCCGGACTCCACGAGCGACCAGGAGAAGACGCCGCCGGAGAGCACCATGGTGACCGCCATGGTCTCGCCGAGCGCGCGGCCGAGGCCGAGCATGATCGAGGAGACGATGCCGGCCCGGGCGAACGGGAACACGGTCATCTTGATCATCTCCCAGCGCGTGGCGCCGAGGCCGAGCGCGGCCTCCTCGTGGAGCTTCGGGGTCTGGGTGAAGATCTCACGGCAGAGCGCGGTGATGATCGGCAGGACCATCACGGCCAGCACGACGCCCGAGGTCAGCAGGGTGCGGCCCGTGGTGGTGGCCGAGCCGCCGAAGAACGGGATGAAGCCCAGGTTCTCGTTGAGCCAGCCGTAGATCGGCACCATCAGCGGAGCGAGCGTCAGCCAGCCCCACACGCCGTAGACCACGGAGGGGATCGCGGCCAGCAGATCGATCACGAAGCCCACCGACTGCGCGATGCGCGGGGGCGCATAGTGCGAGATGAACAGGGCGACACCGATCGCGACCGGGGTGGCGATGAGCAGAGCGATGATCGACACCATCACGGTGCCGGCCATGAGCGGCCACACGTACTGGAAGAAGGAGTCCGCAGACACGAGCTCCGCGCCCGGCTGCAGGGCAGGCCACGCCTCCGTCAGGAGGAAGACCGCCACGAAGGCGAGCACGAGCAGGATCAGGACGGCGGCCGCCAGGGCCCCGCCGGAGAGGAGCTTGTCTCCGGCGGCTCCGCGGCGGGGGCCGCGCAGGCTGGACGACTTCGGTGCCGCCTCGTTGGTGGTTGAGGACACAGTGCCTTCCCTCAGATCGACGTGCATGGTGATGGACGGGCCGCGACGAACGAGCGCCCTGACGCGGCTTCAGCCGCCGGGCCCGTGGGGCCCGGCGGCCGAAGCGGCGGTGGGTCAGCCGACAAGAAGCGACATCAGCCCTTGACCGAGATGGCCTCGATGCGCTCCATGGCCTTCTTGCGGGTGTCCTCGGAGATCGGGGCGTTGCCCGCGGACTCCTCGGCGGTCTTCTGACCGTCCTCGGACACGACGTACTCGGCGAAGGCCTTGACCTGGTCCACGGTCTCCTGCGACTCGTACTGGTTGCAGTAGATGTGGTAGGAGACCAGCACGACGGGGTACACGCCGGACTCGTCGGTGGCGCGGTCGAGCTCGATCGAGCCGTCCTCCTTGGCCTCGGACTTCTCGACGGTCGCGGCCGCGGCCTCGGCGGAGTACTTCACGTACTCCTCGCCGACCTTCACGGACACGGTGCCCAGCTCGCCCACGGCGGAGGCGTCGGCGTAGGTGATGGCGCCTTCGGTCTGGGAGGCCAGGCCCACGACACCCTTGGTGCCCTGGGCGGACTCGGCGGTGATGTCGGACGGCCAGGTCTCGACCTCGTCGTAGGACCAGGCATCGCCGGCGGCCTCGGTGAGGTAGGCGGTGAAGTTCTCGGTGGTGCCCGAGTCGTCGGAACGGTGCACGACGGTGATCGGGGTGTCGGGCAGCTCGACGCCCTCGTTCTGCGCGGCGATGGCCTCGTCGTTCCAGTTCTTGATCTCGCCGGAGAACACCTTGGCGATGGTCTCGGCGTCCATCTTGACGTCATCGACGCCCGGCAGGTTGTAGGCCACGGCGATCGGGGAGATGTAGGCCGGCACGTGGAACGCGCCCTCGTCGCCGCAGTTCTCCTTGGCGGACTCAGCCTCCTCCTCCTTGAGGGCGGCGTCGGAGCCGGCGAAGGAGGTGGCACCGGCGAGGAACTTCTCACGACCGGCACCGGAGCCGTCCGGGGAGTACTGCACGGTCAGGTTCGGAGCGGTCTCGGTGACACCCTGGGTCCAGGCGGTCATGGCCGCCTCCTGCGAGGAGGCGCCGGCGCCGACCAGGTTGCCCTGGACCTCGGAGGTGGTGCCCTGCTCGCCGCCGGCGGAGCCGGAGGCATCGGAGCCGCCGTTGCCGCTGTCCGCGGAGGAGCAGGCGGTCAGGGCGATGGCGGCCACGGACAGGAGGGCGGCGGAGCGGCCGAAGCGGAGAGCCTTCACGAAGAGCCTCTTTCAATCGGATGACGACGGTGAGGGCAGAGCGTCCGGCTGGCCCGGTTCTGCACCGCACTCGACCGTACGGTCCAGAGGTGAATCGAGTGCTCGGCCGGGGTGAACAGATGGTGAACGGGAGCGGCATTCGCAGGAATGAGCTGTGCCGTGGGTCACAATGCTTGGTTGAGCCTCGCACGGCGGGGGCTCCGCGGCGTCGGACTAGGCTGGCCGCATGACGGACCGCTTCGCCACCGCCACGGGCACGGTGCCGATGGTCGACCCCCAGACCCGCGGGGAGCGCCTCGGCCGCTTCCTGCGTCGGCGCGCCCGTGCGGGTTGGTCCCGCGTCCGCTCCTCCGTGGGCCAGGCCGCCCTCGTCGCGGTCTGCGCGGTGGGCGCCTATTGGTTCGCGGAGGCCGTCCTGGGCCACCAGCAGCCCCTGTTCGCCTCCACCGCCCTGCTGATCGCCCTCGGCTTCCAACGGGAGCCGAAGCTGCGCAAGGTGGCCGAGGTCGCCGTCGGCTGCACCGTGGGCATCCTGATCGGGGACCTGCTCATGGTCGGGCTCGGCCGCGGCCTGTGGCAGGCCTCGGTGGTCCTGTTCGTGTCCGTGATGGTGGCCCGGTTCCTGGACTCCGGCGCCACGTTCACGATGCAGATGTCCCTGCAGTCCGTCCTCGTGGTCCTCCTGCCCATCGGCACGGGAGGGCCGTTCGTCCGCAGCCAGGACGCGATCGTGGGCGGCGTCCTGGCCCTGCTCGTCACGTTCCTCTCGCCCCAGGACGTGCGCCGTCCCGCGGTGCGTCAGCTGGGTGGGCTCTACGACTCGATCGCCACGGTGCTGCGCGACCTCTCCCGGGCCCTGCGGGAGGACGACTCCCGCACCGCCTGGATGGCGCTCGTGGCCAGCCGCGGCACGCACACCACGCTGGAGGCGCTGCGCAAGGAGCTGCGCGTCACGCATGAGCAGACCGTGTTCAACCCGCTGCACCGCTCCTCGCGCTCCTTCGTGGACGACGCGGTGAACGCGGCGGACCGCTCGGACCTGGCGGTGCGCTCCCTGCGGATCGTGGCCCGGCGGGTGGTCTCGGTCCTGGACGAGGGCGTGTTCGACGACGACGACCGCGAGCGCCTGGCAGCCTGGTTCGACGACGCCGCGGACGCCGTCGAGATCCTGCACCGCTCCCTCGTGGAGCCGCAGGCCGAGGGCCGCCATCGCTCGCTGTCCGTGGCGCGGGACGCCCTGGGGGCGTCCGCGTCCGCGTTGGACCCGCACCAGCTGGGCGGCGGATCCGTGCACGGCGAGGCGCTCGTGATGCTGCTGCGGCCCATGATGGTGGACCTCATCGAGGCCACGGGCGCCGAGCACGACGAGGCGCGGGCCTACCTGCCCCGCGTCTGAGCCCGACGGCGGCGCGCGGCCCCGGCGGTCGACGTCGGGGCCGCCTGCGGGCCGGTTAACGCGTCCGCCCCGGATCCTAGAGTGGGCGCATGGCCACCAAGACCGCCCCGAAGCGCGCCCCCGGATACCGCTGCACCGAATGCGGCTGGACCACCGTGAAGTGGGTCGGCCGCTGCGGGGAGTGCCAGTCGTGGGGCACGGTCGAGGAGATCGGCCTGACGTCCACCACCGGCCGCACGCGCGCGGCCACGGTCGCGGAGGTCGCGCCGCGCATCGCGGACGTGGACGCCACGCTGGCCTCGTTCCGCTCCACGGGGGTGCGCGAGCTGGACCGTGTGCTCGGCGGCGGCCTCGTGCCGGGCGCGGTGATCCTGCTGGCCGGCGAGCCGGGCATCGGCAAGTCCACGCTGCTGCTGGACGTGGCCGCCCAGACGGCCCGCGGCGCGGGCGGCGGCGGTCCGCGCTCGGTGCTGTACCTGACGGGTGAGGAGTCGGCGGCGCAGGTGCGCTCCCGCGCAGACCGGATCGGGGCGATCGCGGACACCCTGCGCTTGACGGCGGAGACGGACCTGGGTCGGGCGCTGGGGCAGATCGAGCGGACGGACCCGGAGCTGGTGATCGTGGACTCCGTGCAGACCCTGCAGTCCACCGAGGTGGACGGGATCGCCGGGGGCGTCAGCCAGGTGCGCGAGGTGGCGGCCAGCCTCATCCGCACGGCCAAGGAGAAGGGGATCACCACGGTCCTGGTGGGCCACGTGACGAAGGACGGGACCATCGCGGGTCCGCGGCTGCTCGAGCACCTCGTGGACGTGGTCTGCCAGTTCGAGGGGGACCGCCACTCACGGCTGCGCCTGGTGCGTGCGGTGAAGAACCGCTTCGGGCCCACGGACGAGGTCGGCTGCTTCGATCTGCGGGAGGACGGCATCGAGTCCCTGGACGACCCCTCCGGTCTGTTCCTCTCGGGCGTCTCGGAGCCGGTCGAGGGCACGTGCGTGACGGTGACGCTCGAGGGCCGGCGCCCGCTCGTGGCCGAGGTGCAGTCCCTGCTCACCCCGTCCGCCGGCGGCAGCCCGCGCCGCACCGTCTCCGGCGTGGACGCGGCGCGCGTGAACATGCTCCTGGCCGTGCTCCAGCGCCGGGCCCGTTTCGCCCTCGCCCAGGACGACTGCTACGTGGCCACCGTGGGCGGCGTGCGACTCTCGGAGCCCGCCTCGGACCTGGCCGTGGCCGTCGCCGTGGCCTCGGCGAAGCTCTCGGCCCCCGTCCCGCAGGGGATGATCGCGGTCGGCGAGCTCGGGCTGGCCGGGGAGGTGCGCCCGGTGCCCGGCATCGGGCGACGGGTGCGCGAGGCCGCGCGGCTGGGCTTCACCCGCGCGCTGGTCCCCCGCTCCCCCGAGCCGCTCGGGGACGTCCCGGCGGGCTTCACGGTGGCGGAGGTCGGCTCGATCGGCGAGGCCCTCGCCACGATCCCCACGTGGACCGGCGGCGGCCCGGCCGCGCGTCCGGAGGCTGGCCCCGGCCGCTGACGACGCGCCCGGCTCAGCGGGACGGCGACGGCGACGGGTCGGTGGTCGTGGCGGGCGCCGCGGAGGGCGAGGCCGACACCGGGGAGGGCGAGGCGGACGCCGGAGCTGAGGCCGACGCCGGGTCGGAGGCGGACCCCGACGGGGAGGCGCTGCCGCTCGAGGAGGGGGTGGCCGAGGAGCCGCCGTCCTGGGCCCCCGGGGCGAGCTCCTCGAGGATCTTCAGCGCGACGGGGCGGGAGGTGACGTCGCCGAGGCTGACCGTCAGCAGATGGGGCCCGGGCTCCGCGAGAGCGCCGGGGCGGCCGCAGTCCTGGCTCGAGGCGCGGCCGGACCAGCGGTACACGGCGGTGAGCTCCTCGTGCGGGTACAGCACCCGCGGGGCCTCCGCGGGGTCCGCCTGGCAGATGCGGGTGGAGAAGACGTCGTCGCCCTCGGCCGTGCGGATCGTGAACTCCTGCCGGGCCGTGCCCACATCCTTACGGCACGGGGTCGAGGAGAGGTTCGTGATGCCCAGGCGCAGCTCGGCCTCCTCGCCCCGCTGGTACTCGGACCGGTCCGCGGAGGCGGCGATCCGCAGGTCCGAGGGCTGGCACTCGGCCGCGTCCTCGAGGGCCACGGTGGGCGAGGCGGAGCCGGACTCGGCGTCCGTCGCCGGGGCGGGCGACGGGGAGTGCACCGGCGTCGGGGCGGCGGAGGGGTCGGCGTCCTCGGAGGAGAAGGCGTCGATCCCGGCGCGGACGAGCGACACGACGGCCCACCCCACCAGGAGCAGGAGCACGAGGGCGAGCAGGGCGGCCACGAGCCGCCGGCGGCGGTAGACGGCGGGGGACGGCTTCGACCCGAGGGAAGTCGGAAGAAACGGCATGCGATCCAGGGTAGGCGGCGGCGCGCCCTACAGTGGACGCCATGCCCGCGCCCGCCCCCCTCGTCCCGCCCACGGTGGACGTGCCGCGCCTGCACGACGCGGTGCTGGGGTGGTTCGCCGTCCACGCCCGGGACCTGCCCTGGCGCAGCCCGGACTGCTCCCCGTGGGGCGTGCTCGTCTCGGAGATCATGCTCCAGCAGACGCCGGTCGTGAGGGTGCTGCCCCGCTGGCGGGAGTGGCTGGAGCGCTGGCCCACCCC
>NZ_JABFAY010000012.1:92276-100154 GCF_017168495.1 Micrococcus sp. KRD096
GCGCTGGCCCACCCCCGCGGACCTGGCCTCCGCCCCCACCGCAGACGTGCTCACGGCCTGGGACCGGCTCGGCTACCCGCGCCGGGCCCTGCGCCTCCAGGAGGCCGCCCGGGCCGTCGTCGAGCGCCACGACGGCCGGGTGCCGGCCGACCCCGCCGCCCTGCGCGCCCTGCCCGGCATCGGCGAGTACACGGCCGCGGCGGTCGCGAGCTTCGCGTTCGGCATCCCCGAGACCGTCGTGGACACCAACGTGCGCCGGGTGATCGCGCGCGCGGTCGCGGGTGAGGCCCTGCCCGGCAGGTCGCTGACCCGCGCCGAGATGCGCCGCGCCCAGGCCCTCATGCCCGAGGACCCCGCCCGCGCCAACGCGTGGAACGCGGCCGTCATGGAACTCGGGGCCCTCGTCTGCACCGCCCGCTCCCCCGCCTGCGACCGCTGCCCGCTGGCGGAGACGTGCGCGTGGGTCGCAGCGGGCTCCCCGCCGCCGGTGGAGGTGCCGCGCGGCCAGGCCTGGGCCGGCACGGACCGTCAGGTGCGCGGGGCCGTGATGGCCGCCGTCCGCGAGCACGGGCGCGTGGCCGAGGCGGAGGTGCCCGCCGTCGTCGTGGCCGGGGGGCGGCTCGGGTCGCACCGCCCCGACGACGCGCAGTGGGCGCGGTGCGTCGCCGGGCTCGTGTCGGACGGGCTGCTGGCCCGGGACGACGACGGCGGCCTCACCTTCCCGGACTGACCTCGCCGGGGCACGGGGCGGCCCGCGGTGCGGCGGATCAGAGGCGGCGGATCATCCGCGTGTTGCCGAGCGTGTTCGGCTTGACCCGGGCGAGGTCCAGGAACTCGGCGACACCCTCGTCCGTGGAGCGCAGCAGTTCCGCGTAGACCTCCGGGTCCACGACGGACTGGTCCGCCATCACCTCGAAACCGTGCCGGCGGAAGAACTCGACCTCGAAGGTCAGGCAGAAGACCCGCTCGACGCCCACGGCCCGCGCACGGTCCAGCAGCTCCTCGATGACCAGGTGCCCGACGCCGGCCCCCCGGTGGGCCTCCGAGACGGCGAGGGTGCGGACCTCGGCGATGTCCTGCCACATCACGTGGAGGGCGCCGAAGCCGGCCAGGGTCCCGTCCGCCTCCTCGGCGACCACGAACTCCTGGATGGCCTCGTAGTAGGCCACAGCCTCCTTCTGGAGCAGCACGCGCTCTTGCGCCAGCGGCTCCACGAGCGCCTGGATGACCGGCACGTCCTGGGTCCGCGCCGAGCGGAGGGTGAGGGGGCGGTCGGCAGGCATGGGGTCCAGTCTAGGCACGGACATCCCGACCCCGGACAGACGGGAGCCCCCGTCCCGGCGGACCGGGCGGGGGCTCCCGCGGCGTCGACGGCAGGCTCAGGCCTGCTGCTCGCCCTCGTCCCCGGACAGGAACTTCTCCTGCGCGCCGTCGACACCCTTGTTCACGGTGTCGCCGTGCTCGCCGAGCTTGTCGCCGTGCTGCTCCTGAGCGTTGTCCACGGCCTCGTCGATCTTGTCCGAGTGCTGGTTTGCGAGGTTGTTCAGGTCACCGATACCCATGGGCGGCCTCCTTCTTCTCGGGGCTGCTCCGCGGCCGTCCCGGCGAGTGCCGGGCCGAAGCGGAGACAGGACCACCGTCGAGCGGTCACAGACCACAGTGGCACCGATCCCGCCGCGAGGGAACCCCTCTCGCGTCTGCGGGGAGGCGGGCCGGTTCAGCGGTCCTTCGCGAGGCCGTCCTTGATGCCGGCGGCGGTGTCGCGGACCTCGGCCCCGACGTCCCCGCGGGGGCACGACGACGGCCCGCCGCCTCCTCCCGAGGGGGAGGGGCGACGGGCCGTGGCCACCGGACGCGCGGTCCGGCGTCGTGGGTCAGGCCCCGCGGGTCACGCGGAGCGGTCGGCGTCCACCGGATCGCCGGCACCGGGCTCGAGCTCGGCCAGGTCCGCACCCTCCAGGGCCTCCCGGCCGCCGGAGAACGTGAACGTCAGCTCGGCGCCCTCCCCCTCGCCCGTGGCGTCCACGGTGATGAGGGAGCCGGCCGGGATCTCACCGAAGAGGATCTTCTCCGAGAGCTGGTCCTCCACCATCTGCTGGATGGTGCGGCGCAGCGGGCGGGCGCCCATGGCCGGATCGTAGCCGCGGTCCGCGAGCAGATCCTTGGCGGACTGGGTGAGCTCGATGGACAGATCCTGCTCCGCCAGGCGCTTGCCGAGGCGGGAGACGAACAGGTCCACGATCTCCACGATCTCGTGCTTCTGCAGCTGCGGGAACACGATCACGTCGTCCACACGGTTGAGGAACTCGGGGCGGAAGTGCTGGCGCAGCTCCTCCTTGACCTTGCCCTTCATCCGCTCGTACCCGGTGGTGGTGTCCGTGGCCGACTGGAAGCCGGTCATGACGCCCTTGGAGATGTCCCGGGTGCCGAGGTTCGTGGTCATGATGATCACGGTGTTCTTGAAGTCCACCACACGGCCCTGCGAGTCGGTCAGGCGACCGTCCTCGAGGATCTGCAGCAGGGAGTTGAACAGGTCCTGATGGGCCTTCTCCACCTCGTCGAACAGCACCACGGAGAACGGACGGCGGCGGACCTTCTCGGTGAGCTGGCCGCCCTCCTCGTAGCCCACGTAGCCGGGAGGGGCGCCGAACAGACGCGAGACGGTGTGCTTCTCCTGGAACTCGGACATGTCCAGCGTGATGAGCGCGTCCTCGTCCCCGAAGAGGAACTCCGCGAGGGACTTGGCCAGCTCCGTCTTGCCGACGCCGGTGGGGCCGGCGAAGATGAACGACCCCGAGGGGCGGTTCGGGTCCTTCAGGCCCGCGCGGGTGCGGCGGATGGCGCGGGACAGGGACTTGATGGCCTCGTCCTGGCCGATCACGCGGCGGTGGAGCTCGTCCTCCATGTTGCGCAGGCGGTCCGTCTCCTCCTCGGTGAGCTTGAACACCGGGATGCCGGTGGACTTGGAGAGCACCTCGGCGATGAGGTCCTCGTCCACCGTGGCGACGTCGGCGTCCGCGCCGGTGCGCCACGCCTGCTCCTTCTCGCGGCGCTCGTCCCCGAGCTGCTGCTCCTGGTCCCGCAGGCGGGCGGCGCCCTCGAAGTCCTGGCCGTCGATGGCGGCCTCCTTCTGGGTGCGCACCTCCGCGATCCGGGACTCGTAGGCCTTGATCTCCGGCGGCACGGTCATGCGACGGATGCGCAGACGCGCGCCGGCCTCGTCGATCAGGTCGATGGCCTTGTCCGGCAGGTGCCGGTCGGAGACGTAGCGGTCCGCCAGGCCGGCGGCGGCCTTGAGCGCGCCGTCGGTGATGGAGACCTTGTGGTGCGCCTCGTAGCGGTCCCGCAGGCCGCGCAGGATCTCCGTGGCGTCCTCGACGGACGGCTCGGCGACCTGGATCGGCTGGAAGCGGCGCTCGAGCGCGGCGTCCTTCTCGATGTGCTTGCGGTACTCGTCCAGCGTGGTGGCGCCGATGGTCTGCAGCTCACCGCGGGCCAGCATCGGCTTGAGGATGCTGGCGGCGTCGATCGCGCCCTCGGCCGCACCCGCCCCGACGAGGGTGTGGATCTCGTCGATGAACAGGATGATGTCCCCGCGCGTGCGGATCTCCTTGAGCACCTTCTTCAGGCGCTCCTCGAAGTCGCCGCGGTAGCGGGAGCCGGCCACGAGGGAGCCGAGGTCCAGCGAGTAGAGCTGCTTGTCCCTGAGCGTCTCCGGGACGTCGCCGCGGTCGATCGCCTGGGCCAGGCCCTCGACGACGGCGGTCTTGCCGACGCCGGGCTCGCCGATGAGCACGGGGTTGTTCTTGGTGCGGCGGGAGAGCACCTGCATGACGCGCTCCATCTCGCCCGCACGCCCGATGACGGGATCCAGCTTGCCGTCGTGCGCGGCCGCGGTGAGGTTGCGTCCGAACTGGTCCAGCACCACGGAGCCGGCGTTCTGGCCGGCCTCGCCGCCCTGGCCCACCCCGGCGCCGGCGGTCTCCTTGCCACCCTGGGCGCCGCCCTGGTAGCCGGAGAGCAGCTGGATGACCGTCTGACGGACGCGGTTCAGGTCCGCGCCGAGCTGCACGAGCACCTGGGCGGCCACGCCCTCGCCCTCGCGGATCAGGCCGAGCAGGATGTGCTCGGTGCCGATGTAGTTGTGGCCGAGCTGCAGCGCCTCGCGCAGGGACAGCTCGAGCACCTTCTTGGCGCGCGGCGTGAAGGGGATGTGGCCGGGCGGGTTCTGCTGACCCTGGCCGATGTCCTCCTGCACCTTCTCTCGCACGGCGCCCAGGGAGATGTCCATGGACTCCAGTGCCTTGGCTGCGACGCCCTCACCCTCGTGGATCAGACCGAGCAGGATGTGCTCGGTACCGATGTAGCTGTGGTTGAGCATGCGCGCCTCTTCCTGGGCGAGCACGACCACCCGCCGGGCGCGGTCGGTGAATCTCTCGAACATGGGCACACTCCTTGCGTACGGTCGTGGTCGAGACTACGCACCCGGGCCGCGTGCCGCGCGACTGTTCGCCAGCGGGAGAAGCGGCCCGGCCGTCGTCGGGAGGGGCCGGAACGAGGCCCGGGGACGCCGATCCCTCGACGCACCCGGGCGGGGCGCTCACTTGCGCTTCGCGTTGCGGTAGGCCTCCACCACGTCGCGGTGCAGACGGCCCCGGCTCGAGACCTCGTAGCCGTTCTCGGCCGCCCACTTGCGGATCTGGGCGGCCTCGACCTTGGGCGACGGCGGCGCCACGGCGCGGCCCTTCTTCATGTAGGGCTTCAGGAACTCACGGAGTTCCGCAGCGTGCTCCTTCGACAGGTCGATCTCGTAATTGCGACCGTCCAATGCAAAGTTCACGGTCTCATCTGCAGGCGAACCGTCAAGATCATCCACGAGGACCACTTCTACCTTCTGTGCCAACGGTGATTCCCACTTTCTTCTCTCGTGCGCGTGTCCCTGGGTTCCGGTCTTCGCTCTCGGGGTTCTTTCCCGCGTGCTCACGATTCCGGCCGTGCACTTGTGGTGATTCAAGAATACCGCAACAAAGCCGGGCAGAAGGATTCTTCAACGCCGGGGAAGGAATCTCACCGGGCGCGGTCCTCCGGATCAGCCCCCGGCCCTCCCTCGGCTCGGCGTCGGGCCGCCCACTCACGGGCCTCGGCCTCCTCGCGGGCCGCCCGCGCGTCCGCGCCCGAGAGCCGGCGGGCCTGACTCTCGCGCTCGCCCGTGTCCGAACGCAGCAGGGAGCGCATCACCAGCCAGAAGATGAGCCCGAGGCCGATCGAGGGGGCGAGGACGGAGAAGTAGTCCCAGAAGGCGGCCATGTCAGGCCTCCGGCTTGAGCAGCGGGAAGAGGATGGTCTCGCGGATGCCGGCGTCCGTGAACAGCATCACCAGGCGGTCGATGCCCAGGCCGATGCCGCCCATGGGCGGGGCGCCGTACTCGAGGGCGCGCAGGAAGTCCTCGTCCAGCTGCATCGCCTCGTCGTCGCCGGCGGCCGCCATCGCCGACTGGGCGGTCAGGCGCTCGCGCTGGATGACGGGGTCGATCAGCTCGGAGAACGCGGTGCCGCGCTCCATGCCGCCGATGATCAGGTCCCAGGCCTCGATGACCCGGTCGTCCGAGCGGTGCGGGCGCGCGAGCGGCTGGGCGGCCGGCGGGTAGTCGTACACGAACGTGGGGTTCATCAGGGTGGGCTCCACGATCTCGCCGAACAGCTCGATCACGAGCTTCTCCGCGTCCCACGCGGGGTCCACCTTGACCTCGTGCTCCGCGGCGATCGCCCGCAGCGTCTCGGCGTCCGTCTCCGGGGTGATCTCGCGGCCCACGGCCTCGGACAGCCCCGGGTACACGGCGACCCAGGCCCACTCGCCGTCGAGGTCGATGACGCCCTTCGCGGTCTCGAGCCGACGCCCGGCGCCCACCGCGTCCGCGGCGTTGAGGATGATCTCCTGCATGCGCTCGGCCATGACGTGCATGTCCGCCCACGCCTCATAGGACTCGAGGGTGGTGAACTCGGGCGAGTGGGTCGAGTCCACGCCCTCGTTGCGGAACACGCGGCCGATCTCGAACACGCGGTCGATGCCGCCGACGACGGCGCGCTTGAGGTACAGCTCGGTGGCGATGCGCAGGGTCATCGGCTGGTCGAACGCGTTGAGGTGCGTCTCGAAGGGACGCGCGAGGGCGCCGCCGTGGACGAGCTGGAGCATCGGGGTCTCCACCTCCACGTAGCCGTGGCCCTCGAGGGTGCGCCGCACCGCCGAGGTGACCTTGGCGCGGGTGTAGACCATGCGGCGGGCCTCCTCGCGCACGATCAGGTCCGCGTAGCGCTGGCGGACGCGGGTCTCCTCGTTCAGGTCCGCGTGCAGCACGGGCAGGGGGCGCAGCGCCTTGGAGGCCATCTCCCATGCCGAGGCCATGATGGACAGCTCGCCGCGGCGCGAGACGATCACCTCGCCGGTGACGGAGAGGAAGTCGCCCAGGTCCACGACCTTCTTCCAGTCGGCCAGGGACTCCTCACCGACGGCGGCCAGGGACACCATGACCTGGAGGCGGACGGCCTCCCCGTCCGCGCCGGACTCCTGCAGGGTGGCGAAGCAGAGCTTGCCGGTGTTGCGGAGGAAGACGACGCGCCCGGTCACCGACACGGTCTCGCCCGAGGCCCAGTCAGGCTCGTGGCCGTCGAACCGCTCACGCACCTCGGCCAGCGCGTGGGTGCGCGGCACCTGCACGGGGTAGGCCTCGCGGCCCGAGGCGAGCAGCTGCTCACGCTTGGCGGCGCGGACGGCCTGCTGATCGTGGTGGTCGACGGCGGCGGAGGCGGAGTTCTGGGTGGTCACGGTCCCCGAGTCTACCGACGGCGCCCCGCCGGTCAGCCGCGCACCCCGGGGTTGACGAGGGCCGGGACCTCCGCGCCCGTGGCCATGGCGATCGCGTTGCGCGCGGCCAGCTCGGCCATTGCGGCGCGGGTGTCCCGGGTGGCGGAGCCCAGGTGCGGCAGGAGCATCACGTTCTCCAGCTCGGCCAGGCCCGGGGCCAGGGCGGGCTCGTCCTCGTAGACGTCCAGGCCGGCGCCGAAGAGCCGTCCCTCGCGCAGGGCTGTGACGAGGGCCACCTCGTCCACCACGGGCCCGCGGGCCGTGTTGACGAGGACGGCGTCGTCCTTCATCTTCGCGATCACCTCCGCATCCACGAGGTGGTGGGTGTCGTCCGTCAGGGGCACGTGGAGGGAGAGGACGTCCGCGACCTCGACGAGCTCCTCCCAGCGGACCTGACGGACGCGGCCGGCGAGGTCGCCGAGCTCCTCGGCCGCCACCTCCCGGTGCGCGGGAGGCCGCGGCGCGAACACGACGTCCATGCCGAAGGCGAGCGCGCGCTCGGCCACCGCCTTGCCGATCCGCCCGAAACCGGCCAGGCCCAGGGTCGCGCCGCGCACGTCCCGGCCCACGAGCAGGTCCGGCGCCCAGCCGTGGAAGCGCCCCTCGCGCACCATCCGCTCGCCCTCGGGGGCACGGCGGGTCACCCCGAGGATCAGGAGCATCGCGATGTCCGCGGTGGCGTCCGTGAGCACGTCCGGGGTGTTGCCGACGGCGATCCCCCGCCGCGTCGCGGCGGCCACGTCCACGTTGTTGTAGCCGACCGCGTAGTTGGCGATGCCCCTGATCCGCGCGTCGGCGAGCACGTCGGCGGTGAACTTCTGGTCCAGGGCCGCGACGACGACGTCGTAGTCCCCCGAGGCCACCAGCCGCGCGAGCGCGGCGTCCCCTCCGACGTCGGCGCCGTCCACCACCTCTCCGGCCTCGCGCAGCATCCCGAGCCCGGGCTCAGGGAGGCGGGTCATGAGCAGGAAACGGGGGGTCACGGCGGGGCCTCACTCTCGGATCGGGGCGGGGAG
>NZ_JABFAY010000012.1:100254-142688 GCF_017168495.1 Micrococcus sp. KRD096
GCCCCCGAGGCCGTCGCGCCGGCCGGCGCCCCCTCGCTCGAGCGCGCCGCCGCCGACGCCGCGCGCCACCGCTCCGTGCTCCAGGCCCTGACCGGCCTCCTGCTGGGCATGTTCGTCTCGATGATCGCCAACACGGTGGTCTCGACCTCGATGCCGGTGATCATCCACGACATCGGCGGCGACCAGACCGCCTACACCTGGGTCATCACCTCGGCCCTGCTCGCCACGGCCATCGCCACCCCGATCTGGGGCAAGCTGGCCGACCTCGTCAACCGCAAGGTCCTCTTCCAGGTCGCCCTGGCGATCTTCGTCGCCGCCTCCGCGGCGGCCGGGTTCACCCACGATCCGACCTTCCTGATCGTCTGCCGCACCGTGCAGGGCCTGGGCGGCGGCGGCCTCGTCGCGCTCAGCCAGGTGATCATGGCGGACATCATCAGCCCGCGTGAGCGCGGCCGCTACATGGGCCTGTTCGGCGCCGTGATGGCCGTGGCCACGGTGGGCGGCCCGCTCGCCGGCGGCGTGATCACCGACCTGTGGGGCTGGCGCTGGAACTTCTTCGTGGCGGTGCCCTTCGCTGTCGTCGCCCTGGTGATGGTGCAGCGCACCCTCCACCTTCCGCACCGCGAGCGCCAGAAGGTGTCCATCGACTACCTCGGCATCGTGTTCCTGACCGCGGCCACCGCGCTGCTGCTGGTCTGGGTCACCAGCGCCGGTCGCGACTTCGACTGGGCCAGCACCACCACCGCGTGGATGCTCGGCGGCGCCGCCGTCGCCACCGTCCTGTTCGTCGTGACCGAGCTGCGCGTCGCCGAGCCGCTCATCCCGCTCACCCTCTTCCGCGACCGCACCTTCACCCTCGCGACGATCGCCTCGATCGCCACGGGCCTGGCCATGTTCGGCTCCTCCGTCTACCTGGCCCAGTACATGCAGCTGGCCCGCGGCGCGACGCCGACCCAGGCCGGCCTCATGACCATCCCGATGATCCTCGGCCTGCTCGTGTCCTCCACGGTGATCGGCGGCCTCATCACCCGCACCGGCGTGTGGAAGCGCTGGCTCGTGATCGGCGCCGTCCTGCTGATCGCCGGCACCGCCCTGCTCGGCACCCTGCACTACGACACCTCCTTCTGGCTGGTGTCCCTCTACATGTTCCTGCTCGGTGCCGGCGTCGGCATGACCATGCAGAACCTCGTGCTCGTGGTGCAGAACACCACCGACCCGCGGCAGATGGGCGTCGCCAGCTCCGGCGTCACCTTCTTCCGCACCCTGGGCGGCAGCATCGGTGTCGCCGTGATGGGCGCCGTGGTCTCCAACGTGGTCCCGGACCGCATCGAGGAGCGCCGCGCGGACCTCGCCGCGGCCCTGCGCAGCCTGGGCCCGGACGCCGCCGAGTGGTCCGAGAGCCTGCAGTCCAGCACCCTGCCACGCGTGGCAGAGATGCCCGACTCGCTGCGGGTGATCTTCGAGGACGTCTACGCGCAGGGCATCGCCCTCGCCTTCCTCGTGGCCGTGCCGCTCGCGATCGTCGCGTTGATCGCGATCCTGTTCCTGCCGAACCTCCCACTGGGCCGCATGACCACCTCCGAGCGCCTCCACGCCACCCGCGCCGACCTGGCCACCCATGCCACGGCCGAGGCCATGCAGACGCTGCCCGCGACCGGCCCGATCCCCGTGGTGACCGCGGCGCAGGGGCAGCATCCGGCCGAGGACCCGGAGGAGTCCCGGTCGGTGTCGGCCGAGCGCCCGGCGACGGCGGTGGCCGACCGGCCCGTCGTCCCCGCGGCGCTGGCCGTGGCGGGGACGGCCCTGCTGGCGGCCGTCGTCACCGCGCTGGTCCGGGCCCGCCGTGGCTGACGGCGCCCCGGACCCGGGCGGAGGCGGCGACGACGCGGGCTTCGAGGCCGCCGTCCAGGGGCTCGAGCAGGCGTTCTCGCGTCTGGTCCTGCAGCACCGCCAGGTGATGGTCCGCTACGCGGCGGCCCTCAGCCCGGCCCTGTCCGTCGGGGCGATGAAGGCGTTCATGATGCTGGCCAACGAGGGGACCATGACGCCCTCGGCCGTGGCCGAGGGCCTGCTGGTGGACCGCGCCCAGGTCTCCCGCATGGTCCGCGACCTCGAGGCCGCCGGGCTGATCACCCGAGAGCCGGACCCGCGGGACCGCCGCTCCGCCCTCCTGAGCGCCAGCCCCGAGGGGCTCGCCCGCCTCGACGCGGTGCGCGGCGGCCCGGCGGGTCGCGGGCTGCGCGACGACCTGGCGCGCTGGGACCGCGAGGACATCCGGACGCTGACGCGCCTGTTGGACCGGCTGGCCGCCGAGCGTCAGACCCGGATGCAGGACCCCGCCGAATCCGAGTGAGCCGCCGGCCGGACCCGCGGGGCCCGGCCGGCGTGCGGGATCACCAGATGGTGACGCGCTCCTCCGGGGCCAGCCACATGGGGTCGCCCTCGCGCGTGCCGAACGCCTCGTGGAAGGCGTCGATGTTCTTGACCACCTGGTTGCAGCGGAACTCGTTGGGCGAGTGCGGGTCCGAGGCGATGCGGGTGACCATGGCCTCCGGTCGCGTGAGCTGACGCCACACGGTGGCCCAGGCGGTGAAGAACTCGCGGTCCCCCGCCGCGGCGTCGAGGGAGGCGCCGTCGCCCTCGTCCCGCCAGATCTCCAAGGCGCGGTGGGCGATGCCCAGGCCGCCGAGGTCGCCGATGTTCTCCCCGAGGGTGAACTCGCCGTTGACGCGGTGGTCCGGGGCCTCGGCCGGGGAGAGCGCGTTGTACTGGGCCACCAGCCGGGAGGTGCGCTCGGTGAACGCCGTGCGGTCCTCCTCGGTCCACCAGTCCTCGAGCCGGCCGGCGCCGTCGTACCGCGAGCCCTGGTCGTCGAAGCCGTGGCCGATCTCGTGGCCGATCACGGCGCCGATCGCCCCCAGGTTCGCGGCCATCGAGGCCTCGGGGTCGAAGAACGGGGGCTGCAGGATGGCGGCCGGGAAGACGATCGCGTTCTCGAGCGGCGAGTAGTACGCGTTCACCGTCTGCGGCGTGATGTGCCACTCCTCCGGGTCCGGCCCGTCCGCGATCTTGCGCAGGTCCCGCTCCCACTCGAGCTCCGAGGAGGAGCGGGCGTTGCCCAGCAGGTCGCCGGCATGGACCTCGAGGGCGGAGTAGTCCAGCCACTTCGAGGGGTAGCCCACCATGGGGCGGAACATCGCCAGCTTCTCGAGCGCCCGCTGACGGGTCTCCTCCCCCATCCACTCGAGCTCCTCGATGGACCGGCGGTAGGCCTCCTGGAGCAGGCCCACGAGCTCGTCCATCGCGGCCACGTGGCCCTGCGGGAAGTGGCGGGCCACGTAGAGCTGCGCCACGTCCTCGCCGGCCGCCCCGTTGACGAACGCGACCGCGCGCTTCCAGCGGGGGCGGACCTCCTCGGTGCCGGCCAGGCGGCGGCCGTAGAAGGAGAAGTTCTCCTGCACGAACGCGTCCGGCAGGAAGCCGGCGAAGGAGCGCAGCACCTGCAGGATCAGCCAGTGACGCCAGTCCTCGAGGTCGGCGGCCTCGGGTCCCTCGAGCAGCCCCTGCACACCGGAGAGGAAGTCCGGCTGCCACACCACGACCTCCGCGGCGCGCTCGCCGGCGGCGTCCACGCCCTCGAGCCAGGCGTCGGCCAGGGGGAAGAGCTCCGTCAGCCGGTCGTGGGTCATGAGGTTGTAGCGGGCCACGGCGTCCCGGGTGCGGACCACGTCCCAGTGCAGGGCGGCGATGCGCTTCTCCAGCTCCACCACCCGGGCGCCCAGCGCGGCGGCCTCGTCCCGGTCCGCGCCGATCCCGGCCAGCGCCAGCAGACGGCCGGTGTGCTCGGTGTACTGCTCGAGGATCTCGGCGTAGGCCTCGTCCCGGTAGTAGGACTCGTCCGGCAGGCCCAGGCCGCCCTGGAGCAGGTGCAGGAGCATGCGGTCCGGGTTCCCGGCGTCGTTGAGGGCGCCGGTGTTGATGAGGCCGGAGACGCCCTGGCGCTGCAGTCGCCCGGACAGGGCGAGCAGCTCCGCGGGGGTGGACACGGTGGCCACCGCCGCCAGGTCCGAGGCGATCGGCTCGAGGCCGCGGGCCTCCACGGTCTCGTCGTCCATGAACGAGGCGTACAGCGCGGCGATCCGGCGCTTGAGCTCCGGATGCTCCGTGCCCTCCGCGTCCTCCTCGTCCAGCGGGGCGAGCGGGACGTCCCGGTGCGCGCCGGCCGCGGCCGTGGCCTGCACGCGCGCCTGGGCGGGGTCGAAGCCCGTGCCGACCTCGCGCACGGCGTCCTCGCACAGGTGCCGGACGGCGAGCTCGGCCGCGTCCCGCAGCTCGAGGAACGCGCCGTAGGCGCCCTGGTCCGCGGGGATCTCGTGGGTGTCCAACCACCCGGCGTTGACGTGGCGGTACAGGTCCTCGCGCGGCGACGGGACTTCGGGCTCGGCGGTGGCGGTCACGGCGGATCCTCCTGGACGTGGGGGGTGGAACGGTCTCGCACGGCACTCTAGCCGTGACACCGGACACGACGACGGGCACCGCACCCTGGCCGGGTGTGTGCCCGTCGTCGAGGGGACGGCCAGCCCGGAGGCCGCCGTCGGGAGGCGGGGGTCAGCCGACCTCGGCGGCCAGCTTCGCGAGCGACTCCTCCATCTGCTCCTCGGACACCATCGGGAAGAGGTTCTTCGCCAGCAGCTCCGGGTCGGTCACGGCGGTCCAGTCGTAGGTGAGGGACACGACCGTGCTGCCGGAGCCGTTGTCCTCGAGCCGGTAGACCCACTGCCAACCCTTGGGCTCGGTGCCGGCGGGGGCGGTCTTCCAGCCGACCAGCTTGTTCGGGTCGTAGGCGACCACGTGATTGTCGGTCTGGTAGTCGCCACCCATGTGCTCCGCGTGCATGTTCATGGTGAACACGTCGCCGACCTTCTGGATGCGCTGAGTCTTGTCGTCGGACTGCACCATGCCCGAGCCGTCGAACTTCGCGTGGTTCGCGGGCAGGGTCAGGAAGTCGAACACGTCCTTGGCGGATGCGTCGATGGTCCGGGTGACGGTCTGCTGGGTCTCGCCGTGGGCGGTCTTGTTCATCTCGGTCATGGGATCAACCTAGGCACGGGGCCGGGGCGGCGGACAAGGTCTGGGGGTCAGTCCGGCACGTTGCGGCCACGCCGGAACGCGGACACGCTGCGGTGGTCGGCCACGCTGAACCGCCACGGGAAGCGCACGGAGCCGCCCTCCCCCGAGACGCCGACGCGCGGGCCCGTCACGACCTCGATCGGCGGCTCGGCCGGATCGCGGGGCGCGGGCGGGGCCAGGAGGAAGCGGGCGGGCGCGGCCGGCGCGGCGAGGCGGGCCGAGGTGCCACCGTCGTCGGCCACCTCCGGCGGCGCGGCGACGATCTCCACGGGCAGGTGCCCCATCTCCAGGGTGATGCCGAGGCCCTGGCCGAGGTTGCCCGGGCCGGAGAGCAGCTTGAGGCCGGTGTCCCGGCCACGGCGGGCCACCGCGAGGTCCCCTCCCGCGAGCACCTCGGCCGCACGCAGCAGCACACCGCCGGCCTCCCCCTCGGGGTGGCCGACCAGGTTCAGGCAGCGGTGGATGCCGTAGTTCAGGTACACGTACGTGCGCCGCGGCGGCCCGAACAGCGCGGCATTGCGCTCGGTGCGACCGCGGAACGAGTGGGCGCCGGGGTCCGCGCCCGCGTTCCCGTACGCCTCGGTCTCGGTCAGCCGCACGGTGACGGCGCCGTCCGGGGCGATGACGGTCAGCCGGCACCCCAGCAGCGTCGCGGCGAGCGTGGGCGAGGGGCTGTCGAAGGCGGCGGCGAGACGCTCCGGGGTCACGGCAGCGGCCCCGCGGCGGGCAGCACCATGGTGTCGATCAGCCGGACGGGCGGCACGTGCGCGGCCACGAGGGCGAGGGCCTCGCGGCGCAGCGGCTGGCACAGCAGCTCCGGACCGAGCTCAGCGAAGGTGTCCCGGTCCACCACCACGAGGTGGTCCAGCTCGACGCCCGGCTCGTCCTCGACCATCCGGCGCGCGGCCTGGACGTCGACGGGTTCACCGGACGCCGCGGCGTCGGCCAGGGAGCGCAGGGCGCGGCTGAGGACGAGCGCGTGCTCCAGGCCCGCGGCGTCCAGGCGGGTGTTGCGGCTGGAGAGCGCGAGGCCCTCGGGCGAGCGGACGATGGGCACGGCGCGGACGTCGACGTCGATGTCGAGGTCCGTGGCCAGGCGGCGCAGGACGGTGAGCTGCTGCGCGTCCTTCTGGCCGAAGTAGCTGCGCAGGACCGGCGCCGCCGGGCGCACGATGTTCCACAGCTTCGCCACGACGGTGGCCACGCCGTCGAAGTGGCCCGGGCGGGAGGCGCCCTCGAGGACCTCCCCCATGCGGCCGGCGGAGACGGTGACGATCGGCGCGTCCGGGTAACCCGGGTACATCTCCTGCACGTCCGGGGCGAACACGACGTCGGCGCCCGCCGCCGCCAGCAGGTCCAGGTCCGCGTCGAGGGTGCGCGGGTAGTGCTCCAGGTCGGCCGGATCGCCGAACTGGAGCGGGTTCACGAAGATGCTGACCGCGACGACGTCGTTCTCGGCGCGGGCCCGCCGCACCAGGGCCGCGTGGCCGCCGTGGAGGGCGCCCATCGTGGGGATCAGGCCGACGGTGACGGGCTCGGCGTCGCCGTCGTCCGTGGCGTGGGCGACGAGCTCACGGAGAGCGGAGCGCATCTCGGCGACGGTCCGGGCCAGACGCGGGCGCGCGGAGACGCCGTCGGCCTCGGCCGTCACGGGAGCGGGGAGGGCGTCCTCGAGGGTCAGGCCGGTGCCGGCGGGGACGGGGCGCTGGTCGGGGACGCGGTCGAGAGGGGTCACCCTCCGAGTCTAGGCACGGGGCCTCGGGGAGGACTTCCGCCTCACCACGCGCATCTGGTCCAAGGCCTGAGCCGCGGGCCGGATTCGGCCCCACCACGCGCGACGCCGGCCAGTCCCGTCAACGGGACCGGCCGGCGTCGTGCTCGGGTCGGGCTCAGGCGTCCTTCGCGGTGTCCTTCACCTGGCGGGCGGCGTCCTGGGACTCCGCCTTGAGGTCCTGCGCCGTGTCCGTGCCCTGCTCCTTGAGGTGGGAAGCGGCCTCGGCAGCCGACTCCTTCACGCTCCCGGCGGCCTCGCGGGCGGCGGGCTCGAGGTCCTCGCGCAGCTGCTGGGCGGCCTGCTTGGCCTCGTCCACCAGCGGGGCGGCCTGCTCCTTGAGGCCCTCCGCGGCGCGCTGCTCCACGCGTGAGGCGGGGATCAGCGAGCTGAGCAGCAGGCCGGCGCCGAAGGCGATCAGCCCGGCGGCCAGCGGGTTGCCCGCGGTGCGGCCGCGCAGCTGAGCCGGGGCCTGCTGCAGGGCGAGCTGGGCGTCGTCGGCCCACTCGGACACGCGGTCGCCGGCATCACCCAGGCGGTCCTGGGCCTGGCCGGCAGCGTCGTACGCGGAGGCCCGGGCGTCGTCGATCACCCCGTGGGCGCGATCGCCCAGCGAGGGCTCGTGGCGGTGCTGCTCCGGGGAGCCCATGATGTTCTCCTTCGCGTGGATGAAGCCGTCCTTGATGCGGTTGGTCTGCCGGGACACGGCCTTCGTGGGGCTCACCTTCTCGGCGAGGGCGTCCACGTCCTGGCCGAGCTCGCGGCGCGTACGCTCGATGTCGGCGCGGATCTCATCGGGGTTGTTGCTCGTGGTCATCGCGTCTCCTTCGCGGGGTTCAGGGTCTCGGGGATCTCCTGAAGCGTCTCCTGGGTCTGCGGCAGACCCTTGATCTTCTCGATGTCCTTCTTGCCCTGCACGGCCAGCACGGCCGCCACGACGCCCCACAGCACGGCCACGATCAGCGCGGCCCAGCCGATCGGCAGGAACACGTCGAGCAGGTGCATCAGGGCGAGGGACAGGAACATCAGCAGGAAGAAGCCGCCGACGGCGGCGCCGGCCAGCAGCCCCGCCCCCTTGCCGGCCTTCTTCGCGGACTCGGTGGCCTCGGCCTTGGCCAGGGCGATCTCCTGGCTGACCAGCGTCGCCAGCTTGGCCGACAGGCTCTGGAACATCTCGCCGAGGCTCTCGTGCTCGGCGCGGAACTCCGCCTGCGTGGGCGGCGGGGTGTGCGCGCCGGAGTGCGGCGTCGCGTCGCGGAACGGCTCGTGGGCGGTGCTCATGCGTCACCCCCGGGCCGGGTCTGGTCGAACGGCCGCTCGGCGGTCAGGCCCTGCTGGACCGGTGCCTGCGTGCCGTACGGGACGTCCCCGACGCCGGCCGCGCGGCGGGGCCCGGCGCCGTCCGCGACGCGGCCGTCGGCCTGGGAGAGCGAATCGCTCGAGTAGGCCGGGGCCTGCGAGTCCAGGTGGTGCGGAGTCACGTCCGCGTGCACCGCGTCCGGACGGGTCTCGTGACGGCGCGGCGAGGTGGAGGCGGTGGAGTCGGGCTGGGCGGCGTCGCGGATGCCGCGCGTCAGTCGACCGGCCACCAGCCCGGCGCCCAGGGCGAGGGCCAGGAACGTGCCCGGACGGCGAGCGGCGAAGCCGCGCACGTCCTGCAGCAGGTCCTGCGGGGAAGCGGTCTCCAGGCGCTGGGTCAGGGCCTCGGCACGGTCCGCCACCGAGGCGACGCCCTGGCGCACCAAATCGGTCTGCGGCTGCTCACCGGAGACCACGCGGTGCAGGTCGTCGGTGTAGCTGCGCACCTGGCCCGCGAGCCGCTCCTGCTGGGTCTGCACCTGCGCGCCGACCTGCTCCTGGGCGGAGCCGACCAGCGACTGCACCTGGTCAGCGGCCTCGTCCTTCACCTGGCCGGCCTCGTGCTTGGCGGTGGCCGCGAGGTCCTGGGCCTTGTCCTTGGCGTCGTGGGCCACGGCCTTCGCCTGGCCCTGGGCCTCGCCCGCGGCCTGCTGGGCCTTGCCCTTCGCCTGGTCCTTGGCGTCACGGCCCTCGGCTGAGGAGCCGTGGGCGTTCTTCGGCGTGTTCGTCGTCATGCTGTGCCTTCCTTCGTCCGGGTCGGCGTCCCTCATGGCCGGCCCTTCTGGCCGTCCACGTCACCGGGTCCACCGGTCTTGAGTGCCAAGGTAAGCACCGCAGGGACCCTGCCGGAAGACCTCGGGTCCGCCGGGATCGGTCGACGCAACACGCGTGCCGCCGCGCCCCCCACCGGGCCGGGCGGCGCGACGGCGTCGTCTCCGGTCGGGACGGGGTCAGCGCACCTTCAGGCCCCGCTGGGCGGTCTTGCCGACGCCCCGGCCCGGGTGCTCCTTCTTGCCCTGCATCCAGGTGTCCACGGCCTGCACGCCGAGGTCGGGGTGGTCGGTGAAGAAGCCGTCGATGCCGGCGTCGAGGAACGGCTGGATCATGCCGACCATGTCGCCCTGCGCGTTCCGGTCCGTGGAGGAGCGGAACTCCGTGTAGAGGAACTGGTTCTCGGCGCGGAAGGTGTACGGCACCACCTCGAGGCCCGCGCGGTGGGCGAGGGAGACGAACGCGGTCTCCTCGCCCATCGAGCCGTCCTTCTCCTTGGTGATGATCTGCGCGAAGGCCGGGCCGAGCGTGTCGACGCCGGCCGCGCGGACCTCGCGCATGCCCGCGGCGGTCTCGTAGAAGTCGTAGTCGCGGAGTTCGTCGCCGGCGGCCACGGAGTCATAGGGTGCGCCGGTGACGCTGGAGAGGAACACCGTCTCGGCCCTGAGGCCGAGGTTCTCGTTGAGATCGCGCAGGTTGGCGAGCTCGAAGGACTGCACGGTGGCGGGGGCGTTGCGCTTGTTCAGGCCGTGCTCGTCGAGCAGCTCGACGACGCGCTCCTCCATGGACAGGCCGATGGAGTCGAAGTAGGTGGGGTGCTTGATCTCGGGGATGACGTTGATCTCGCGGCCGTGCCGGGCCGAGAGGCGCTCCCGCAGCTCGAGCACCTCCTCGAAGGTGGGCACCTGGTACCGGCCGTCGTAGGACGCGGACTCGGGGCGGACCTGCGGCAGGCGCTCCTTGGCGCGCAGCGTCTTGAGCTCGGCGAGGGTGAAGTCCTCGGTGAACCAGCCGGTGAGGGCCACGCCGTCGACGACCTTGGTGGTCTTGCGGTCCGCGAACTCGGGTCGCTGGGCGACGTCCGTGGTGCCGTCGATCAGGTTCTCGTGGCGGACCACGAGCACGCCGTCCTTGGTGGAGACCAGGTCCGGCTCGATCACATCCGCGCCCTGGGCGGCGGCCAGCTCGTAGGCGGCCAGGGTGTGCTCGGGGCGGTAGCCGGAGGCACCACGATGACCCACGACGTCGGGACGCACTACGGGCTTGCCCGTGACGGACTGCGCGGCGGCCGGGGTCTCCGTTGCGGCGGGGGCGGCGACGGCCGGGGCGGCCAGCGGGGCGCTGACGGCGACGGCGGCGGCGAGGGCCACGAGGCCGCGGGCGGCGTGACGACGGACGGAGGTCATGGAACGGTCCTTTCCGGGAGGGGGATGACCGCTCCAGTGGGCCAGATCCGGGTGTCGGCCGGGTGGCCCCCCTCCGGCCACAGCCGGCCCGTCCGGTGAACAGCCGGTGACGGGCGGCTGATCGGAGAGGTTCAGCCGCCCGTCACGATGCGCGGCGCCGGGCCCGGCGGCTCAGCCCGCCGTCGGCGACGGCCGCGTCAGTCCCAGCGTCTCCGGGGCCGACGGGGTGCCGTCGCCGAGGACGTGCTCGCCCAGGAAGCCGAGGACGACCTCGTACCAGACCTTCGCGTGCTGCGGGGCGAGGATCCAGTGGTTCTCGTGCGGGAAGTAGAGGAACCGGTGGTCGGTGGTGCCGTCCGCGGCGGCCGGCCGCCCGGACTTCGCCAGCAGGTCCGACCACAGGCGCAGCCCCTCGCCGATCGGCACGCGGTAGTCCTTGTCGCCGTGGATGACGAGCATCGGAGAGACGATCTCCCCCACGAACCGGTGCGGAGAGTTCTCCTGCTGCATCTGCTCGTCCATCTCGCGGGCCCAGTAGAACGCGGCGTCCGTCGTCGGGCCGAAGCCGTCCAGCGCCCACAGCGAGGCGTGCGTGACCACGCACCGGAACCGATCGGTGTGCCCGGCCACCCAGTTCGCCATGTAGCCGCCGAACGAGCCGCCCATGGCGGCGGTGCGGTCGCCGTCGACGTCCTCACGCGCCACGACGGCGTCCGTGAGCGCCATCAGGTCCGTGTAGGGCGCCTGACCCCAGCGACCCCAGCCGCGTTCGATGAAGTCCTGGCCGTAGCCCGTGGACAGCGCCGGGTCCGGCAGCAGCACCGCGTAGCCGCGCGCCGCCATGATCCACGGGGTCCAGCGCCAGCTCCACGCGTTCCACGAGCCCAGCGGCCCGCCGTGGATCCACAGCAGCAGCGGGTGGCCGCCGGCCGGCGCCTCCCCCTCGGGGAGCACGAGCCAGCCGCGCACGCGCGTGCCGTCCTCGGCGACGGTCTCCACGTCCTCGAGCGTGCCCGGGATCGCGGGGCGCTCCACGGGGTTCGGCAGGCGCGTGGTCTCACCCGTGGCCAGGTCGATCCGCGCCACCTCCGGCGGGAACAGGTAGGAGGAGCGGACGCCGTAGGCCGTGGCCCCGTCCGGGGAGAGCACGACGTCGGTCCACGCCTCGTCCTCCCGGGTCACCTGCGCGACGGCGCCGGTGGCCACCTCGATGCGGAACACCGGGCGGCGACCCTCCGAGTCCGCGAGCGCGATCACCGCGGAGTCGTCCGGCAGCCACGCGACGACGTCGGCCCAGCGGTCCCAGCCGTGGGCCAGGGGCGTGGTCTGGCCCGTGGCCGTGTCCATCACGTACAGGCGCGGGCGCACGGCGGAGTGCGGGGTGGAGTCGGGGGTGCGGACGACGACGGCGCGCGTGCCGTCATGGCTGACGGGGCCGACGGCCACGTCCTCACCGGGGACGTCGTGCAGGACGCGGTGCTCGCCCGTGGCCAGGTCCACGCGCACCACCGTGCCCTCCCGCACGTTGCCGCGGGCCTCGGCGGTGGCGGCCGTGGTGAGCAGGAACGAGCCGTCCGGGGCCACCTGCGCGCCGATCCCGAACGCGTGGGAGCGCGGGAATCCGGAGACGTGGCGCAGGTGGTGCGCCACGTCGTCGGCCTCGGGGGCCAGGCCGGAGGCGGCGGGGCCGGGTTCGGCGGCGTCGGCGTCCGTGGCGGGCTCGGCGGCGTCGGCGTCCGGGGCGGGCTCGAGGACGAAGAGCTCGGGGCGGGCGGGGCCAAGGTCGTGGTCCCAGAAGCGGATGGGGTAGCCGCCTCGGTGGTGGCGCCGAGCAGCCGGTCCGCCGTGACGACGACGCGGTCCGCCGCGGAGGCGCACGTGACCGCGGCGACGCCGCCCGGGCGGGAGAGCACCACGCGCGCCTCGCCGCCCCGGGCCGGCAGGGCCCACAGGGCGCTGCGCTTCTCGGCCTCGGCGTCGGCGGGGTCGGGACGGGCGGAGGTGAAGAAGAGGGTGCCGTCCGCGGCGAACTGTGCGCCGGCCTCGCCCTCGCGGGAGCGGGTCAGGCGGTGGGCGGGGCGCTTGCCCGCGGGGTCGACCTCCCAGAGGGCGGTGGCGTAGCCGGTGCCCTTTGCGTCCCGGGTGGCGACGGTGGTCACCAGGCGGGCGCCGTCCGGGCTGAGGGTGAGACCGGCGACGCGCGGCAGCGCGGTGAAGGCGGGGTGGAGGTCATGCGTTCGTTTCTATCGGCCCGCACGTGATCCGGGCAACACGGAGGACGGCGGGGTGGCGGCCTTGACGGCGGGCCGCCCCGGTGCCCGCCGCGCCTCAGGCGCCGGGCCGCGTGCCGGCGTCGGCCCGGATCTGCTGGAGCTGCTCGCCGAGCCAGTCGACGTACTCGCCCATCCACTCCCCCGTGGCCTGATGGTTCCAGCTCTGGCCGACCACCGGCTGCGGGAAGACGACGGCGTCCGAGAGGGTGTCCCGCAGCGCGAGGGCGGGCCCCTCCTCATCCGCGACCGTCACCCACTGCATGCCGTGGCGCGCGCCCAGGTGCTCGCCGAGCAGCACCGCGACGACGTCCAGCAGCACCGCCAGCTCCTCGGGGTCCAGCTCGTCGGCCTCCGCCTGCGAGCGGGCCAGCACGGCGTCGTAGTACGCGGCGACCGCGTCCAGGTCCAGGTGGTCCACGCCCTCCTGCGCGGCGAAGTCGCGACGGACGCGCACCCACTCCCGCTCGGGCTCGGTCAGGGGGCTCATCTCGGGCTGGTCGGTCATGGCCTCCATCCTGCCAGGCGCGTCGGGCGCCGCCGTCGCCGGAACGGGCGGCGCCGGCCGCGCTTTCGTTCGAGAAACGGCGGCGTGTCGCAGCGCTTTCGTTCGAGAAACGGCGAGGAACCGGGGGGACACACCGCCGGAGGCCTGCGATCCCCCAGCGGGAGCACTCGTGGACGCGCCCGATGTCGTGCCGCCAGCGACGAGGCGAGCGTGCGGGCCGTCGTCGTCCGCCGCCCCCGACCGGACTTGAGACACTGGCCCCATGCGCATCATGACCGTCTGCCTGGGGAACATCTGCCGCTCGCCCGCCGCCGAGGCCGTGCTGAACCGCAAGCTCGCGGAGGCCGGTCTCCACGACGTCGAGGTCACCTCCGCCGGCACGTCCGACGAGCACGTGGGCGCCCGGCCGCATCACCTCACCCGCGAGGTCGGCGGGGAACTGGGGTACGAGTTCCCGACGGTGGGGGTGCAGCTGTCCGCCGACCTCGTGGACGAGGCCGACCTGATCCTGGTGATGGACGAGGCCAACCTCGCCGACGCGCGGCGGCTCGCGACCACGGACGAGCAGCGGGACCGGATCCACCTGATGGGCGAGTTCGCGTCGGATGCGGACAGCGCCGGGGTGCGCGAGGTCCCCGATCCGTACGGGTATCCGCGGCCGCAGTTCGAGGAGATGTACCGGCAGATCGAGGACGCGGCAGACGGCGTCGTCGCCGCGATCCGCGACGGGCGCCTCTGACGGCCGGGGCGCGGTCCCGGGGTCCCGTCCCCGCCACGCGAACGCCGCCGGAAGCGGCCGTTTCTCGAACGAAAACGGTCTGGGACCCGCCGTTTCCCGAACGAAAGCGGGGGCGGCGGGGGGGTCGGTCAGTCGTCGTGGGGGTCGTCGGAGCCGTCGAGGACCTCGCGCAGCCGCGCCGCCGTGTCCGCGCGCAGGGCGCCGCGGGTCTCGGCGCGGTCGGTCGTCGCGCGGGCGAGGGTCTCCCACACGGCCCGCACGTCCGCCGACAGTCCCCCGGCCTCGAGCTCGCCGAGGGTCTCACGGTGGGTCCGCAGCGTGTCGACGTCGCCGCGGGCCACGGGGCCGGTGAGGGCGCCGTCGCCGTCGGTGAGCGCGTTCTCCAGCGCGGCGGTCATGAGCGAGCGCAGCACCCGCTCCGGGTCGGCCACCCCGATCGTCTCGAGGATCTGACGGGCCTGCGCCGTCAGCGTCACCAGGTGGTTCGACCCGTGGGACAGCGCCAGGTGGTAGGCCGCCCGGTCGGCCTCCTTCACGACCACGGGCTCGCCGCCCATCTCCACCACGAGCGCCTGGGCCACGGGCAGCACCACGGGGTCCGCGGTCACGCCGAACACGCAGTCCTGCAGCCGGGCGACGTCGAGGCTCAGCCCCGTGAACGTCATGGCCGGGTGGATCGCCAGGGGGATCGCCCCGTGCGCGCGCACCGGCTCCATCACCCCCACCCCGTAGCGGCCGGAGGTGTGCACGAGCAGGTGGCCGGTCTGCACGTGGCCCGCGGCGGCCAGGCCGGCCACGAGCTCGCCCAGCGCGTCGTCCGGGACGGCGAAGACGACCATCTCGGAGCGGCGCAGGATCTCGGGGATCTCCAGGACGGGCACGCCCGGCAGGAGCATCTCCGCGCGGTCCCGCGAGGCCTCGGAGACGGCGTGCACGCCCGTGATCGTGTGGCCCGCAGCCCGCAGCGCCGAGCCCAGCACGGCCCCCACTCGACCCGCGCTCACCACGCCGACGCCCAGCCGCCCGGGCCGCTGCGCCGGGTCATGCGGGTCCAGGCTCAGGTCGAGTCCGCCGGTCATCGCTCCTCCTCGCCGCGCACGGCGGGGACGTCTGCCCCGCTCTCCTCCCCGACGACGACGCCGCCGCCGACGCCGGCCCGCGCCAGTTCGCGGCGGCCCACCTCGGTGGCCGCGACCTCGCGCGTGCGCTGCTCGAAGCGGGCCAGCTCCTCCGGGCGCATCCACTGGTCGCGGTCGGCGAGGCGACGTGAGACGGCCGCGTGCCGTGCCTCCCGGGCGTACAGGTCCACGGCCACGTCCTCGTCGAGGTCGCGGACCACGGCCTTCGCCCCCGCGACCCACACGCGCACCGTGGCCAGGCCCAGGCGCCGCTGCACCGGCCCCTGCACCAGCTCGGCCGCCTGCACGCGCTCGTGCTGGAGGGTCTGCAGCCGGCGGTTCAACCAGCCGCTGCGCACCACCAGCAGGGACCGCGTCGTCGTGAAGCCGATCCGCCGCCAGGCGAACCAGTTGAACCACCACCTGCCGCGCCGCGGCACGTGCTGGAAGCCCCCCTCCGTGCCGGAGCCGTGCACGCCCAGGTGCATGAGCCCGGCGGGCGTCAGCCCCTGCGCGGCGCGCGGATCATCCTCCAGGCCCGGGTCCGGGGCCACGACCGTGAGGACGCGGAGCACGTCCTCCCACGGGCCGACGGGCAGCGCGACGTCCCGGGCGCCGTCGGACTCCTGCAGGTACCCGGCCACCGCCATGTTCACCCGATACCAGCCGAAGGGCCGCCAGAACAGGGGCTGGGAGACGGTCACCCCCTGCACCCGCCCCGGCGGGACGGTCTGGTGGGTGGTCTCGGTGAGCCCGTGCCGCAGTCGCAGCCCGTCGGTGGAGCGGCGCACCTGGAAACCCCAGCCGGCGTTCAGCCGGGACCACGCGACGCCGGCCACGGAGAACAGGGCGGGCAGGGCCGCGGCCGCGCCGATCCCGGTCAGGGTCTCCCCCTCGTCCAGCACCGCCTCGGGCAGCAGCGCGACCACGAGGGCGAGGCCGCCCAGCCAGATCAGGGACCCGGCCAGCACCCCCAGCACGCCTCCGGAGAGCAGGACGGAGCCGAGGAGCCGCCCCGCGGGCACCTGCAGCATGAGTTCGCCGGCGTCCGCGGCGTCGGCGTCGGGGAGGCCGGGCTCGGCCGCCCGCTCCGGCGCGGACGCGTCCGCCCCGGCTCCCCCGAGCATCCCCGACGCGCGGTCCAGGATCTCCCGGCGCACCGCTTCGGCCTCGGCGCGGCGCAGGAAGGACAGCTCGAGCGCGGACTCGCCGCCGTCGGCCGCCTCGACCTTCACTGTGGCCAGCCCGAGCAGCCGAGCCACGAGGGGGTGCTGCAGGTCCACCGCCTGGATGCGGTCGTAGCGCATCTGCCGGCGGCTGCGGAAGAGCCAGCCCTGGCGCAGCTCGATCCGGTCCTCCCCGCAGCGGAACCGGGTGAACCACCAGGAGAAGAAGAACACGAGGCTGATCAGCAGGGTGACCCCCAGCAGGATGCCGCCGGCCACGAGCAGGCTGCCGTCGCCGCCGCCCGGGGCGTCCTCCCCGCTGAGCCGGCCCGCCGCGAAGTCCTCCACCGCGTTGCGGCCCGCGAAGAACAGGATCAGCAGCAGGAAGGTCCAGCCCCGCACCCAGGGCGAGGCGGGGTGGACGCGGACCCAGCCGGCGTCGTCGGCGGGGGGCGGGGCGGCCGCGCTCACAGGCCCGCCAGCCGCGCCTGGCCGCGCGCCATGAGGACCTCGCGCAGCTCCTCGGCCCTCTCGCGGGGCACGCCCTCCAGGGTGACGTCCCCGCCCGCGGCGGCGGTCTTCAGGGTGAGGGTCTGCAGCCCGACCCGGCGCAGCAGCGGACCGTCCGACACGTCCACGTACTGCAGGCGGCCGTACGGCACCGCATGCACGCTGCGGAACAGGATGCCCTCGCGCCACAGGACGTCGTCCTCGCGCTCGGCCCAGCCCATCGCGCGCACGCGCCGCGGGATCAGGATCAGGTCCACGATCCAGGACACGACGACGACGGCCGGCAGCCCCCACGCGACCCACGCGACCCACGCGGCCATCCCCGCCCACGGGCCGGTGAGCTTGAGGATCAGCGGCACGGAGAACGCGGCGAGCCAGATCAGGTGGCCGATGGTCGTGGCGATGAGCTTCACCGTCGCCAGCCGCGGCGAGGCCGGCGTGAAGGCCACGCCGCTCAGGTCAATGCCGGGCACGGGCATACCCTCCTTCCGTCTCGGGACGGGCCGGTCGGCCCGGGGACCCATCCTGCCCACGACCGCCCTCGGGCGCATCCTCCTCAGGCGGGATCCGGCACCACCGTTCGACGATCAGCCCCACCACCAGCAGGACGAGACCGCCGACGGCCTGCAGGGCGGCCTCCCGCACGGTCGGTGCCTCCACGCCGGCCCGCAGCAGCACCTGCACCGCCACCCCGGCGTGCCAGCCGCCGAGGGCCGCTCCCGCGAAGCCGGAGGCCTGGCCGAGCACGAGGGTGCGGGCCGCGGCGAGCGGGTCCATCCGCGCGGCGGCGGGCTTCTCCCGGTCGCGGCGCACCCGCCAGCCCAGCGCGAGGCACAGCACGGAGACCGCGGCCACGGTGATCAGGCCGCTGCGGCCCACCACGGGCGCCGGCCAGCCCAGGGACGGCGCGGCGAGCCCGGCCAGCCAGCCGAGCACGGCGGCCACCAGCACCACGAGCAGGGTCCACCCGGAGCGCAGCGCGATCACGTGGCCTCCCTCCCGAGGGCGTCCGGGCGCGCCGGGCGGAGCGGGACGACGTCGTCGGAGCCGGCCAGCAGCCGGTGCCGCTCGGGCTCCTGGCGGCGCACCCCGGGGGCGTCTGCGGCGACGGCGGCGAGGTCGGCGACGGGCGTGCCGGCGAGCGTGGCGTCCGCGTCGAGCCACAGCCACGGCAGCAGCACGAAGGCCCGCTCGGCCGCGCGGGGGTGCGGCAGGGTGAGGTCTGGGTGGTCGCTGCGCACGTCCCCGTAGGCGATCACGTCCACGTCCAGGGTGCGCGCGCCCCAGCGGACCTCACGCCGCCGATGGTGGTCCTGCTCGAGCCGGTGCGCCACCGCGAGCAGCTCCCACGGCGCGAGGTCCGTGCGCAGGGTGACCACCTGGTTGAGGTAGTCGGGCTGCCCCGGCGGCCCGCCCACGGGCGCGGTGACGGCCCGGGGCGAGGCCCGGACGTCCGTGATGTGCGGCAGCGCGGACAGGGCGGCGACGGCGGCGTCGAGCGTCTGCGCCGGCTCGCGCAGGTTGGCGCCGAGGGCCAGCACGGCCGCGACGGGCGCGTCCGGGCGGGCGCCCAGCTCGGGGACGGGCGCGGGGCCCTCGGCCGGGTGCGACCAGTCGACGGTGCTCACGCGAGGTCCTCCCGGGTGCGGTGCACGGTGACGGCGGCGTCCGCGAAGTCGTGCGGGATGGGCGCCTGCGGCTTGTGCACGGTGACCTCGACGGCGGTCACCACGGGCTGCTCGGCGAGGACGGCGCGGGCGATCCGGTCGGCGAGGGTCTCGATCAGGTCTACCGGCTCCCCGGTGACCAGGCGGACCACCGTGTCCGCGACCTCGGCGTAGTTGGCGGTGCGGGCGAGGTCGTCGCCGGCCGCGGCGGGGCCGGCGTCGAGGTGGAGGACGACGTCCGTGACGAACGGCTGCCCGTCCCGGCGCTCGTGGTCGAAGACCCCGTGGTGCCCGACGGCGGACAGCCCGGCCAGGCGGATGCGGTCCCGGGCGCTCACGGCAGCACGTCCTCGGAGACGGGCTCACCCGGGGCATGCGCCCCGGCCCAGGCCGCGGCGGTGCGGACGGCGTCGGCGCTGGCGCGCACGTCGTGCACGCGCACGCCCCACGCGCCCTGGGCGGCGGCGAGGGCGGAGATGGCCGCGGTGGCGGCGTCGCGCGCGGCGGGCGGGGCCGGGGTGCCGTCGTCGTCCGCCAGCAGCGTGCCCAGGAACCGCTTGCGCGAGGCGGCGACGAGCACCGGGTGGCCCATGGCGCGGAGCCACTCGAGGCCGCGCAGCAGCTCCCAGTTCTGCTCGCCGGCCTTCGCGAAGCCCAGGCCCGGGTCGACGATCAGCTGCGCGGGCTCGACGCCCGCGGCGAGGAAGCGGCCGGCCACGTCCCGCAGCTCGCACACGACGTCCGGGACGGTGTCCTCGTAGACGGCCAGACCGTCCATGGTCTGCGGGTTCCCGCGGTTGTGCATGAGGATGTAGGGCGCGCCCGACGCGGCGATCAGCGCCGGCATCTCCGGCTCGTGGGCGAGGCCGGAGACGTCGTTGACGATCACCGGCCCCAGCGCCAGGGCGGCCCGGGCGGTGGCGGTGTGGCGCGTGTCCACGGAGACGACGACGTCCTCGGCCAGCAGCGCCTCGATCACGGGCAGGATGCGCTCCTGCTCCTCGGCCGGCGGCACGGCGCGGGCCCCGGGGCGGGTGGACTCGCCACCCACGTCCACGATGTCCGCGCCGTCCGCGACCATGCGTCGGGCGTGCTCGACGGCCGCGCGGACGGTGGCGTGCTCCCCGCCGTCCGAGAACGAGTCAGGGGTGACATTGAGGATGCCCATGACCAGGGTCCGGTCCGCGGGCAGCCGCCCCAGCAGGGCGCGGTTCGCCTCCCGCGCCGCCGCGTCGATGCTCTCGTCCACGTGTCTTCCTCCGCCGTCGGTGGTCCTCAGCCGTGCATGATGAGGCTCATCGCCTCCGAGCGTGTGGACGGATCCCGCAGCTGGCCGCGCACCGCCGAGGTGACGGTCTTCGCGCCCGGCTTGCGCACGCCGCGCATGGACATGCACATGTGCTCGGCCTCCACCACCACGATCGCCCCGCGCGGGGCCAGGTGCTCCATGAGCGCCTCCACCACCTGCGTGGTCAGCCGCTCCTGCACCTGCGGACGCCGCGCGTACAGCTCCACGAGGCGGGCCAGCTTGGACAGCCCCGTCACGCGGCCCTCGGCGGAGGGGATGTAGCCGATGTGCGCGGTGCCGTGGAACGGCACCAGGTGGTGCTCGCAGGTCGAGTAGAACGGGATGTCCTTCACCAGCACGAGCTCCTCGTGCGCGATGTCGAACGTGGTGCCGAGCACCTGGTCCGGGCTCTGGTGCAGGCCCGCGAAGAACTCCGCGTACGCCTTGGCCACCCGCGCCGGGGTGTCCGCCAGGCCCTCGCGGTCCGGGTCCTCACCGATCGCCAGCAGGATCTCCCGCACCGCCGCCTCGATGCGCGGCCGGTCCACCGCGGTCGAGTCCGGGTCGAACGTGCCGGGGACGGCGTCGTTGGGGGTGTGGGCTGTCATGCGGGCCTCCTGCGCGGTCAAAAGGTCGGTCCCTCGCCGGGGCCCGGCGTGTTGCTCGGACCGCCGTGCGGCGGCAGGCCGGGGCCGGCCGCGTCCCCGCCCAGCGACGACGGCGGCGCACCCTCCGGACGCACCGGCACCGTGGTGCCCTCGACGCCGACGGGGGTCTGCTCCCCGCCGTCGTGGCGCGAGCGGCGCTCGGAGGGGGAGAGGACGGGCGGGATGTCCTGCGGGAGCCGGTCGTCCGAGGCCAGCCACACGCCGCGCTCGGGCCGCTTGCGGACGTCCGCGAAGATGGCGGCGATGGCCTCCTGGGTCAGCGTCTCCTTCTCCAGCAGCTCGTAGGCCAGCCGGTCCAGGACGTCCCGGTTCTCCGTGAGCACCCAGTGGGCCTCGGCGTGGGCCTGGTCCAGCAGGGTGCGGACCTCGGCGTCCACCAGGTACGCGAGCTCCTCGGAGTACTCGCGGGAGGAGCCGCCGGGGGCACCGCCCACGAAGGGCTCGGAGCTGCCGCCGCCGAGCTTGACGGCGCCCACCTTGGCGGACATGCCGTACTCGGTGACCATCTTGCGGGCCGTGTCCGTGGCCTTCTGGATGTCGTTCGCGGCGCCCGTGGACGGGTCCTTGAACACGATCTCCTCCGCCACGCGCCCGCCCATCGCGTACGCGAGCTGGTCCAGGAGCTCGTTGCGGGTGACGGAGTACTTGTCGTCCTCCGGGACCACCATCGTGTAGCCCAGGGCGCGGCCGCGGGGCAGGATCGTGATCTTGGTGACCGGGGCGGAGTTGCGCAGGCCGGCCGCCACGAGCGCGTGGCCGCCCTCGTGGTAGGCGGTGACCTTGCGCTCGTGCTCGTTCATCAGGCGGGTGCGCTTCTGCGGGCCGGCCATCACGCGGTCCACGGCCTCGTCCAGGGCGTGGTTGTCGATCACGTTGTTGTTCGAGCGCGCCGTGAGCAGCGCGGCCTCGTTGATCACGTTGGCCAGGTCCGCACCCGTGTAGCCGGGGGTGCGCTTGGCCAGGGAGCGCAGGTCCACGTCCAGGGCGATCGGCTTGCCCTGCGCGTGCACCTCGAGGATCCTGGCACGGCCCTCGAGGTCCGGGGCGTCCACGGGGATCTGGCGGTCGAAGCGGCCCGGGCGCAGCAGCGCCGGGTCCAGGACGTCCGGGCGGTTGGTCGCGGCGATCATGATGACGTTCGTGGAGGCGTCGAAGCCGTCCATCTCCACGAGCATCTGGTTCAGGGTCTGCTCGCGCTCGTCGTTGCCGCCGCCGATGCCTGCGCCGCGGTGCCGGCCGACGGCGTCGATCTCGTCCACGAAGATGATGGCGGGCGCGTTGGACTTGGCCTGCTCGAAGAGGTCGCGCACGCGCGAGGCGCCGACACCCACGAACATCTCCACGAAGTCCGAGCCGGAGATCGAGTAGAACGGCACGCCGGCCTCACCGGCCACGGCCTTGGCCAGGAGGGTCTTGCCCGTGCCGGGCGGGCCGTAGAGCAGCACGCCCTTGGGGATCTTGGCGCCCACCGCGCGGAAGCGGTCCGGCACGGTGAGGAACTCCTTGATCTCCTGGAGCTCCTCCACGGCCTCGTCCGCGCCCGCGACGTCCTTGAACAGCACGTCCGGGTTGTCCTTGTTGATCAGCTTGGCGCGGGACTTGCCGAACTGCATGACCTTGCCGCCGCCGCCCTGCATGCGGGACATCAGGAACCAGAACAGCAGTGCGATGAGCAGGAACGGGACCATGAAGCCGAGCAGCGAGAGGAACCAGTTGCTCCGCACCGGCTCGTCCGTGTAGCCGTCCAGGGCCGAGTCGTCCACCGCGGTGACCACGTCCGTGGCGCGCGCGCTGGCGAAGTAGAAGTAGACCTCCTTGCCGAGGTCCCGGTCGTCCTGCTTGTAGGGCTCACGCAGGGTGAGGTCCACGCGCTGGTCCCCGTCCACCACGCGGGCCTGCGCGGCCTTGTCGTCCTTCAGCAGGGCCATGCCCACGTTGGTGTCCACCATGGTGCGGCCGCTCTGTGACGTGGTCAGCGGGATCGCGACGGCGAGGACCAGCAGGCCCAGCAGGATCCAGACGTAGGGCTTGTTGAACAGCTTCTTCACGGTCCGAGTGTCTCCTGGTCTGCCGCGGGGGCCGGGCTGCCCGGGGCGGCCGCCGTGCGGCCGGGGCCGGCGCAGGGCCGACGTCGCGCCCGGGTCAAGCCCCCACGGTACCGGCCCGGCCCGGGTGTCCGCTGACTGTTCGCGTCAGGTGGACAGGGCGCGGGCGGTCGGCCGGCGACGACGTCGGCCAGCGCCGTCCTGACGCCCACCGGGAATGCGGGGGGTCGGAATGGCGCGTGGATCGCACCTCGGAGCGACCGCTCGCGTGACAGGTCGCCGGCGCTGCGGCCGCGCCCTGCGTCCCCGCCTGCACAGGCCCCCGTGCACCCGCATCCCTCCCCAGGCCGACGGCGGCCCAGGACGCCGCCCGCCCCACCACGCCAGGCTGGCACCATGCGTCGCCCCGCCCCGCTTCCCGCGGCCTTGCCTGACGGTCCCTTCACCGCCGCGCAGGCGAGGGCCGCCGGCATCGACCGCAACCGGCTGCGTCGCTCCGACGTCGAACGCCTCGCCCGGGGCCTCTACCGCCGGCGTGAGGCCGCCCCGGCCGCCGTCGAGCGCCCCGTGGCCGGCTCCTCCCCCTACCGGTGGAGCACCCCGCTCTCGGCCACCCAACACGAGCTGCTGCTGCGACTCGCCCGGCACCGCGCCACCACGGTGGTGTCGCACCAGACCGCGGCCCGCGCCCGGGAGATCTGGCTGCCGGAGCGACTGGACGCGGGGGACGACGTCCACGTGAGCCGCCCGCGAGACCGTGGCCAGCTCTCCCTCCCCGGCGTCACCTCCCACCGAACAGCGCTCCCGCCCGCGGACGTGGAGCGCGTGCGGATCGGCGGCCTGGCCTGGTACGTCACCGCCCCGCCCCGTCTCTGGGTCGACCTCTCGGCCCTGCTCGACGACGACGAGCTCGTCATCCTCGGCGACCATCTCGTCCGCCGGGCGCAGCTGTCCGGCGGCCCGGACGCCGCCGAGCGGACCCGGGCGGCCCTGGCCCAGGCGGCCGAAGCGAGCCCGTCCGCGCACAACCGACGACGACGGCTCCGCACCGCCGCCACACTGGTCCGGGTGGGGGCGCACTCGCCGAAGGAGACGCGGCTCCGGCTCGCGCTGAGGGCCGCCGGGCTCCCCGAGCCCGCACTGCAGCTCGAGGTCTGGGACCCGGAGTTCTCCCTGCACCACCCCGCGACGGCGGACCTGGGCTATCGGCAGGCGAGAGTGGCCCTGCACTACGACGGCGGCCACCACGGCGCGGATCGCCAGATCGACCGTGACGTGCAGCGCAACGCGGCCTTCGAGCGACGGGGCTACCGGAACATCACCGTGTCCTCCTCCGACGCTCGCCGCGGATTCACGCGCGTGATCGTGGAGGTGCGCCGTCACCTCGGGGACGCCGGCGACCTGTCACGCAAGGAGTCGGAATGGGGCGTGAATGGCACCTCAGAGCGACCGCTCACGTGACAGGTCGCTGCTGCGGCGGCCACGCCGGGCCGGGCCCCCGGTCAGCTGTACACGTGCGGGGCGAGGGTGCCCACGAAGTCCAGGTTGCGGTACTTCTCCGCGTAGTCCAGGCCGTAGCCCACCACGAACTCGTTGGGGATGTCCCGCCCGACGTACTTCACGTCGATGTCCACCTTCATGGCCTCCGGCTTGCGCAGCAGGGTGCAGATCTCGACCGAGGCCGGGCCGCGGGACTCCAGGTTGGCCTTGAGCCAGGACAGGGTCAGGCCGGAGTCGATGATGTCCTCGACGATCAGGACGTGCCGGCCCGTGAGGTCCGCGTCGAGGTCCTTGAGGATGCGCACCACGCCGGAGGACTTGGTGCCGGAGCCGTAGGAGGAGACCGCCATGAAGTCCAGCTCCACGTGGGAGTGCAGGGCGCGGGTGAGGTCGGCGACCACCATCACGGCGCCCTTGAGCACGGTGACGATGAGCAGGTCCTTGTCCGCGTAGTCGCGGTCGATCTGGCGGGCCAGGTCCGTGATCGTGTCCTGCACGTCCTCGCGGGACATGAGGACGTGGCTGAGGTCGTTCTGGACATCCTGTGCGTCCATGCGCCGCTCCTGGTGAGTGCTCGTGCGGGAATGCCGGGCCGGGCCGCAGTCAGGGACCGGGAAGGCAGGGGATGAGGTCCAGTCTGGCACACGCCCGATGCGCGGCCACCCCGCCAGGCAGCTCCACCGGACCGGCCGACGTGCCCCCCGCGCGGGCGCCCGTCACGAGGGCGTCCACCGCGAGGATCCGTTCGCGGGGCGGGGCCTGCCCTCCCGCGGCGCGGGCGGCGCGCGCGATCACGCGGTGGCGCACGGCGGCGGGCAGCGCGGCCAGGGCGTCCAGGTCCAGGGAGACGACGCGCGGGTCCCCGGCGGGCGGGTCGACGCGCAGCCGGGTGACCTCGTCGCCGGCCCATACGTCGAGGGCCGCGGCGTCCTCGGCCGCGATGGCCGCGGTGCGCACCAGCCCGGCCCGCACGCCGGGGCCGAGGCCGGCCTCGGGGTCCTCGAGCGCGGGCAGCACACGGGTGCGGACCCGCGAGCGCAGCAGCGCGGGATCGCGGTTGTGCGGGTCCTCGAACCAGGTCAGCCCGGCCCAGCGGCAGATCGTCTCGGTGTCCGCTCGGGTCAGGCCCAGCAGGGGGCGGACGACGGCGGCCCCGCCCGGCAGCGTCCCGCGCGCCGGGATCCCCGCGAGGGACCGCGTGCCGGAGCCGCGTGCGAGCCCGAGGAGGACCTGCTCCGCCTGGTCGTCGGCGGTGTGGGCGGTGAGGACGACGGCGGCGCCCCCCTGCCCCGCGTCCCGGGCGGCGGCGGCGAGGGCCTCCCGGCGGGCACGCCGGGCGTCGGCCTCGGGGCCGTCGCCGGTGCGGGCCACCTCGACCCGCGTGACGGTGACCGGGGTCAGACCGAGGATGCGGGCGACGTCGGCGGCGGCCGCCGCCACGGTGTCGCTGCCCGACTGCAGCCCGTGGTCCACCAAGGCCGCGCCGATCGGGCCGAGCCGCGCACCGTCCCGGGTGCCCACGAGGACGGCGCAGGCCACGGCGAGCGCGAGGGAGTCGGCGCCGCCGGAGAGGGCGACGAGGCCGCGGGGGCGACCCCCCGCCCGGCCCGGCACGGCATCCGCGCGACGGGTCCCGTCGCCCGCCAGGGCCTCCCGCACCGCCGCGACGGCCCGGTGCAGGGGCTCGGGCCAGCGGGTGCGCGGCGGCCACGCGCCGACCGCGGGCACGCCGCCGGCCCCGCCCACCGGCGTCGGCCCCGGGTCCCGCGCCTCAGGCCTGGGCACGGATGCGCGCCACCCACGTCTCGGGGGCGTGGAGCTCGGCCTCGCTCGGCAGCAGCTCGGGGGCGTCCCAGACCACGTTGAACCCGGCCATGCCGAGCTCGGCCACGGCGGCGGCCACGAACCTCTGACCGTCGCGATACTGGGCCATCTTGGCGTCCATGCCCAGCAGGCGGCGGAGCATGCGGTCCAGGGGCGAGCGGCGGTCGCCGCGCTCGTCGAAGCGGCGGCGGATGGTCTTGACGGAGGACACGACGGAGGAGTCGACGCCGTCCATCACCACGTTCGCGTGCCCCTCGAGCAGGGACATCACGGCCGTCAGCCGGGACAGGCGCTCCCGGTCCTCCTCGTCCTGGATCGCACCGAGCAGGCCCGGCGTGGGTCGGGCCGGGGCCACGTCCTGCGCGTCGTGTCCGTCCCGCGCCCCAGTCCGGCCGGCGTCGGCCTCCCGACCCAGCGGGTTCGCCGCCGCGAGCGCGGTGCGCAGGCGCTCGGGCAGGGACTCGGCCTTGTCGAACAGGCCGACGGTGAGCGCCGTGATCTCGGCCCGCAGGTGCTCGCGCAGCCAGGGCGCGGCCGCGAACTGCACGCGGTGGGTCTGCTCATGCAGGCACACCCAGAGGCGGAAGTCCGCCGGGTCCACGTTGATCTCCGCGCGCACCTGCGCGACGTTCGGGGCCACGAGCAGCAGGCGTCCGCCGGCGGGGTCGCCCGCCGTCCCCCCGGGGCCGGGCAGCGCGATGAACGGGTCGTACTGGCCGAGGATCCTCCCGGACATCCAGGCGAGGATCCCGCCCATCTCCAGGGCGGTGGCATGCCGGGTGACGCGGGTGGTGGCAGCGGCGTGCTCGCGGGGCCGGGTGTCCCGCAGATGCGCGAACGTGGGGTCCAGCAGCGTGGCGAAGGACTGGGTGGCGGCGCGCGACCAGGTGGGGCGGTCCACCACGAGCACCTGCGAGTCGCGCAGGTCCCGTGCCGCCTCGAGCCCGGTCAGGCGGTGGACGTGCGGCACGGCGGCCTCCGCGGCGGCGCGCAGGCCCTCCGCCTCGCGCGTCGCCTCGCGCGGCGTGAACCGGGGCCCGGCGGCGGCGAGGGACCGGGCGGTCCGTGCTGCGAAGGCCCAGTCCACCGGGTGGGCGACGGCGGGGCCCGGCTCGGCGGGGGCGCCCGGCTCGGCGTCCGCGGCGGCGCGGGGGCGGTCGGTCGCGTGGTCGTCGCTCATGGGCTCCATCAGATCACAGGCCCCGAACCTCGGATCAGAGCCCGGCGACGGCGCTGACGGCCTCGTCGACCGCCGCGCGCGCGGGCTCCAGCTTCCACTGCAGATCCGAGCAGATGATGCTGAACGCGAGGACCCGCCCGGACGTCGTGGTGACGGTGCCGGTGAGGGAGACCGTCTGGTCGAGCGTGCCGGTCTTCGCGGCCACGGCCTGCCGCGCAGGGGCATCCGGGAACCGGTCGCCGAGGGTGGAGTCCTCGCCGGGCCGCGGCAGGCCCTCCAGCACGGTGCCCAGGGCGGGCGTGCGGGCCACCCCGGCCACGACGCCGGCCAGCTGGCCCGCGCTGACGCGGTTGTCCGGGGACAGGCCCGAGGAGTCCACGAGCGCCATCCCGGCGGTGTCCACGCCGAGGTCCTCGGCGGTGGCCGTCAGCAGCCGCGTGGCGCCCTCGTGGGTGGCCGGCAGGTCCGTGGCGGGCGCGGCCGTGTGGGCCAGGGCCTCGACCACCTGGTTCTCCGAGTGGGCCAGCAGGTACGCGACCTGCTGGCCCACGGGTGCGGACTCCACGGCCGCGACGGGGGCGGCGGCGAGGACCGTGGCGCGCGGCACCTCGGTGGCCGGGATCGTGTCCCGCAGGCCCACCTCGAGGTCGGCGTCGGAGGCGGCCACCGCGTCGTCGAGCGCGGCCTGGAAGGTGAGGGCGGCGAACTGCGCCGGGGCCTCGATGCGGTCCTCCCCGGTGCCGGGGGCCTCACGGCCGCCGTAGGTGGCCAACGGCTGCACCGGCGCGATGTTGCCGCTCTCCGGGATGTCCGACGTCCAGCGCGGGTTCAGGGCCGTGCTGTCCGTGAAGAGGCGCAGGTCCGTGCTGACCACCACCTGCCCGGTGACGCCGTCCTCGACCAGCCCTGCCACGGTCCGCTGCGCGAGGGTGCGCAGGCCCGCGCGTCCGGAGACGGCCTTCGAGTCCGAGGCGCCCGTGCCCAGCAGCACGTCGCCGCCGCCCACGAGCACCAGCTCGGTGGCCGCGCCGTCCGCGGTGGGCTGGGCCACCACGGTGGTCTGCAGGGTCGTCTCAGGACCCAGGGCGGAGACGATGGCCGCGGCGGCGAGCACCTTGAGCGAGGACGCGGGGGCCACGGGCTCGTCCGCGTCCCGCGCGTACAGCACCTCGCCGGTGGCCAGGTCGCGGAACTCGGCGGAGACCGTGCCCGGGGACGTCTCCAGCCCCGGCTCGACGGCGGCCGCCACCTCGGCCGCGGTGGGGCCGGCGGACGGGGACGATGACGTCGGCGCGGCGGTCGAAGTCGAGGCGGACGCGCTCGACGGGGCCGTCGGCGCGGTCACGGGACCGCAGGCGACCAGGACGGCCGCGAGCGCGGCCAGGAGGACGGCGGGGAGCGAGCGGCTCCGGGGGCGTTCCGTGCGTCGATCCCGACGCCCAGCGCGCCCCGTGTCCACCTGTCCCATGCGTCCATCATGACGGACGCCCCCGGTAGGCTGACGGCAGCACCGCCGGTCGGCGCCGCGCCGCCCGGACACCCCACCCTCTGTGCGAAGGAGAGTCATGGCGCACGACGTCACCATCGAGATCCCCGCGGGCTCCCGCGTGAAGTACGAGTTCGACCACGAGACCGGCCGCCTGCGCCTGGACCGTGTGCTCTTCACCTCCATGCAGTACCCCACGCACTACGGCTACTTCGAGAACACCCTCGGCGAGGACGGCGACCCGCTGGACGCCCTCGTGTACCTGCCGGGCTTCGACCTGGTGCCGGGCTGCGTCGTCGAGGCCCGCCCGATCGGCGTGTTCAACATGACCGACGACGGCGGCGGCGACGCCAAGCTGCTGTGCGTCCCGGCGGACAAGCGCTACGACCACATCACCGAGCTCGAGCACGTGGAGGAGTCGCTCAAGCAGGAGATCGAGCACTTCTTCACCCGCTACAAGGACCTGGAGCCGGGCAAGTGGGTCAAGGCCGAGGGCTGGGAGGGCCGCGCGGCGGCCGAGGCCGAGCTCGAGGCCTCCATCCAGCGCTTCAACGCCGAGGGCGAGGAGTCCCCGACCGACGAGCCCCAGGGCCGCGCGGTGGACACCGAGGAGGCGCAGCCGGCCACCGAGGAGGGCGAGGCGACGGACGAGCCCCAGGGCCGCTGATCCCCGCACCGCCCACGCGCGCGACGCCGGCCGCTCACCCCTCGGGGTGGGCGGCCGGCGTCGTCTGCGGGCTGGCAGAATCGACGACCATGTTCGTGCTCACCATCAACCAGCGGGACACCCTCGACGCCGGCGACCGCGTGGACACGTTCCTGCGCGCCCTCCAGGACGTGCCGGGGCTCGGCGACGCCGTCGTGCTCCCGTTCCAGCGCGCCGTGGGCGACGAGCTGATCGGCGCCGTCGAGGACCCGCGCGTCGCCGTGGACGTGGCGCTGCGCGCCCTGCGGCAGCGCCGCTGGAACGTGGGGGTCGGCGTCGGGACGGTGACGCACGCGGACGGTGCGGCGGGCGCGCCCACCTCCGGGGACCTGCACGACGCCGGCGGGCCCGGTCTCGCGGCGGCGCGGCGGGCCGTGGAGGCGGCGGCCGTGTCCACCGCGCGGATCCCGTTGGCCGTGCGCGGCCGGGACGAGGAGGCGGCCGCCGAGGCCGAGGCCGTGCTGCGACTCGTCGGGCAGCTCGTGTGGTCCCGGACCGACGCCGAGTGGGCGGTGCTGGACCTGCTGGTGCCCGGGGTGCGCGGCCAGCAGAAGCCGGCGGCCGCCGCGCTCGGGATCACGGCGCAGGCCGTCTCGCAGGCGGTGCAGCGCTCCTACTGGAACGAGGAGCACGCCTGCCGCCCCGCCGCCGCGCGGCTGCTCACGCTGGCGGGGGGCTGACCCGGCGGCCCGGGCCGGTCGCGCCGCTCAGGCCGCGGCCGGCTCCTCGAGGAGCGAGCGCAGCACCGTGGCGAGCCCGTGCTCGTCCACGTGCCCGGTGACCTCGTCCGCGGCTGCCACGACCTCCTCCACGGCCTGGCCCATGGCCACGCCGCGGCCGGCCCAGCGCAGCATCTCGATGTCGTTGCGGCCGTCGCCCACGGCCACGGTGTCCTCGGGGGCCACCTTCAGCACGGTGCGCAGCGCCTCGAGCCCGGAGGCCTTGGTCACGCCCGCCGCGGCGACGTCAAGCCACGCCGTCCAGCCCACGGAGTAGGTCACGCCGGACAGGCCGATGCCCTCCACCGCGCGGCCGAACTCCTCGGCGGAGGAGTCCGTGGAGAACACCACGAGGCGCACGGCCGTGGTGTCCATGAGCTCCTCGAACGTGACGCCCTCCGCGGCCACGCCGAAGGACATGTCCTGGAACCGCTCGGTGGAGCGGAAGGTGCCGTCCGGCAGCTCGAGCGCGTACTTGGCGCTGGGCAGGCGGTGGCGCAGCTGGGTCAGGACCGAGCGCGGGTCGAAGGTGCGCAGGTCCGTGACCTCGTAGCCCTCCTCCAGCTCGGGGTCCAGGCGCAGCGTGACGCCGCCGTTGGAGCACACCATGAAGCCGGCGCCGATCCCCAGGGAGCGGGCCACGGGCAGGGTGGCCCCGCGGGAGCGGCCCGTCGCGATGACCACGTGGTGCCCGGCGTCCAGCACGGCCCGCACGGCCGCGCGCACGGGCTCATGCAGATGGCCGTCATGGTCCACGATCGTTCCGTCCACGTCCAGGCACACGAGCTTCTTCGTCATGGCCCCCACCCAACCACACGGCCCGGACACGACGGCGACGCGCGGGTGAACGGCGGGGGCGCCGCAGGGGCGCCGCGGGGCAGGCGGGCGAGGCGGCCGACGCCGCCGGGGGACGACGTCGTCCGCTCAGACCAGCTCGAAGCGCTCCATCCCGCCGAGGTAGGGGCGCAGCGCGGCGGGCACGGTGACCGAGCCGTCCGCGTTCTGGTGGTTCTCCAGGATCGCCACGATCCAGCGGGTGGTGGCCAGGGTGCCGTTGAGCGTGGCCACCATGCGGGTCCCGCCCTTGGAGCCGTCCTCCGTGCGGACCCGCTCGCGGATGTTGAGGCGGCGGGCCTGGAACGTGGTGCAGTTCGAGGTGGACGTCAGCTCGCGATAGGTGCCCTGCGTGGGGACCCAGGCCTCGCAGTCGAACTTGCGGGCGGCGGAGAGGCCGAGGTCGCCGGCGGCGATGTCGATCACGCGGTACGGCACCTCGATGGCGCCCAGCATCCGCTCCTCCCACGCCAGCAGGCGCTCGTGCTCCGCCTCCGCGTCCTCCTGTGCGGCGTAGATGAACATCTCCAGCTTGTTGAACTGGTGCACGCGGATGATGCCGCGGGTGTCCTTGCCCGCCGAGCCCGCCTCACGCCGGTAGCACGTGGACCAGCCCGCGTACCGGACGGGGGCGCTCACGTCCATGATCTCGTCCGCGTGGTAGCCGGCCAGGGCCACCTCGGAGGTGCCCACGAGATACAGGTCGTCGCGCTCCAGACGGTAGATCTCGTCGTCGTGCTCGACGTCGAAGCCGGTGCCCTGCATGGTCTCCGGGCGCACCAGGGTGGGCGGGATGACCGGCACGAAGCCGTTCTCCAGGGCCAGGTCCAGGCCCAGCTGCATCAGGGCGAGCTCGAGACGCGCGCCCACGCCCTTGAGGAAGCTGAACCGGGCGCCGGACACCTTCGCGCCGCGCTCCATGTCGATCGCCCCGAGCAGCTCGCCGAGCTCGAGGTGGTCGCGCGGTTCGAAACCCTCGGCGGCGAAGTCGCGCGGGGTGCCGACCTCCTTGAGGACCACGAAGTCGTCCTCGCCGCCGGCCGGGACGCCGTCGACGATCAGGTTCGGGAAGGCGCGCTGCAGCTCCGCGAGGCGGGCCTCGGCCGCGCCGGCGGCCGACTCGGCCTCCTTCACGCGCGCGGCCAGGTCCTTCACCTCGGCCAGCAGGGCCTGCTTCTCCTCGCCCTTCGCCTGGGCGACGCGCTTGCCGAAGGCCTTCTGCTCCGCGCGCAGCTGCTCGAAGCCCGCGATGGACGAACGGCGGGACGCGTCCGCCTCGACCACGCGGTCCACGAGGGACGCGTCCTCCCCGCGGGCCTCCTGGGAGGCGCGGTACTTCTCGGGCTGCTCGATGAGGTCCTTGACGTCGATCACGTGCGCCAGCCTAGCGGGCGGGGCCGACGCCTAGACTCGGGGCATGACTCCCGAGTGGTGGATGGCGCTGGCCGCCCTGGTGCTCCTGGCCGTGCTGGCCGTCGTCGTGGTGGTGCTGGCGGTGCGCCAGGTCCGCCTCGGCGTGCAGCACGAGCGGACGCGTCTCCTGGTGGACGCCCTCGACGCGCGGGTGGGCGGCGTGCAGCGCCGGCTGGAAAAGGTGCCCGGCATCGGCACGGGCCGGCACGAGGTCGCGCTGGTGCTGAACCCCATCAAGACGCACGCGGACCGGGTGCGGCGCGAGCTCGAGCGGCTCGCGGCGGCGGAGGGCCTCGGCGAGGTGCTCGTGCTCGAGACGCAGGAGGACGACCCCGGCACCGCCATGGCGCGGCAGGCCCTCGACGCCGGTGCCCGGCTCGTGATCGCCGCGGGCGGCGACGGCACGGTCCGCACCGTGGCCGAGCAGCTGGCCGGCACCGACGTCGCCCTCGGCGTGGTGCCGCTGGGCACCGGGAACCTGCTGGCCCGCAACCTGGACCTGCCGATCAACGACGTCGAGCAATGCCTGCGGATCGCCGTGGGGGGCCGGCAGCGACGCATCGACACCGTGGACGTCCGCTTCACGCACGAGGACGGGCGCGTCACCCGGCAGACCTTCACCGTGATCGGTGGCGCCGGCTACGACGCGGACATCATGGGCGACACCAAGGACGAGCTGAAGAGCCTGGCCGGCTGGCTGGCCTACAGCGAGGCCGGCATGCGGCACCTGCGCGGCAAGCGGCACGAGGTGACCGTGGCCCTCGACGGCGGTCAGCCCCGCCGGTTCAAGGTGCGCACCGTGATGGTGGCCAACTGCGGGATGCTCACGGGCGGCGTCGAGCTGCTGCCCCAGGCCAAGCTCGACGACGGCCTCCTCGACGTCATGGTCCTCTCGCCCCGGCACGCGCTCGACTGGGCGCGGATCGCCGTGAAGACCGTGACCCGGCACCGCAGCTCCGTCCCCGCGATGCACACGGAGCAGGCCCAGCGCGTGAAGGTCGAGTTCGCCGAGCCGATGCCCTCCCAGCTCGACGGCGACGCCACCGGGGTCATCACCGCCCTCGACGCCCGCGTGCAGCCGGACTCGCTCGTCGTGATGCTCGTGGCCGAGGACGACGCCTCCGTCCGCGACGACGGCGTCTCCGCCGCCGCCCCCGTCCCGGAACCGGCCCCGCACATCTGACCCCCCGTCCCCGCTTTCGTTCGGGAAACGGCGGCTTCCCCACCGTTTTCGTTCGGGAAACGGACGCCTCACCACCACTTTCGTTCGGGAAACGGGCGCCGGGGCGACGCGCGGACGGGAAGCACGACGACGGCCCGTCGTCGTGGTGATTGTCCCGTTTCGGCCACGAAAGGGGCCTAGGAACCTCCCGTTTCGTCAACGAAAGTCTCTCGAGGCCGCCGTTTCCCGAACGAAAGTGCTGCACCGCCTCAGCGGGAGCGGAGGGACTCCACCCAGGCGCGGCCGGAGCGATACGCGGCGTCGGTGAACTCGGCCGGCACCCTCGTGGGCACGGGCTCGGCCTGGGCGTAGGAGCCCAGGAACCGCAGGTCGGGGTACTCCCGGTACAGGGCCGCGAGCGCATCACCCACGCGGGCCTCCGCCAGGTGCCCCTCGAGGTCGAGGGAGAAGAAGTACCGCCCGATGCCCTCGCCGGTCGGCCGGGACTCGATGCGGGAGAGGTTCACCCCGCGCGTGGTGAACTCGGCCAGGATCTGCCCGAGGGCGCCGGGCCGGTCCTCCGGCAGCGGCACCACGAGCGTGGTCTTGTCCGCCCCCGTGGGCGCGGGCAGGGCCGTCGGCCGGGAGAGCAGCACGAAGCGCGTCACGGCGCCCGGCACGTCCTCGATCCGCTCGGCGAGCACCGGCAGCCCGGTCTGCTCGGCCACGAGCGGGGCGCACACGGCGGCGTCGAAGTCGCCCTGGGCCACGAGGCCGGCCCCGGCCGCCGTCGACGGGGCGGGCGTGAACTCCACTCCCGGCAGCGCCGTCTCGGCCCAGCCGCGCACCTGCGCCCAGGCGTGGGGGTGCGTGGTCACGCGCCGCACGTCCTCCATCGCGACGCCGGGCCGACCCACGAGCACGAAGCTGATGGCCACGTGCACCTCCGCGAGGATCTGCAGCGTCTCCCCGAGGGCGATCTCGTCCACGGTGGCGGAGACGCCGCCCTCCACCGAGTTCTCGATGGGCACGACGGCGCGGTCCACCTCCCCCCTGCGCAGCGCCGCCACGGCGCTCAGCACGGAGCCCGCCGACACGAACTCGGCCTCGGCCGGGTCCGCCACCTTCCGCAGGGCGGCCTCGGTGAAGGTGCCGGCCGGGCCGAGGAAGGCGTAGCGCAGGCGCGGCGGCGTCGCGTCAGCGGAGTCCGTCCCCGTCACTTGACGGTGGGCTCGGCGTCGCCGTCGGCCTCCATCGGCTTGCCGGCCTCGAGCCACGCGCCGGAGCCGCCGGCCACGTTGATGGCCGAGTAGCCGCGCCCGGTCATGAACTCGGCGGCGCGGGCGGAGCGGCCGCCGGTGCGGCAGATCAGGTAGTAGTCCGTGTCCGGGTCCAGCTCCTCGAGCCGGTCCGGCAGCTGGCCCAGCGGGATGTGCTGGGCGCCGGCGGCGCGGCCCAGGGCCCACTCGTCGTCCTCGCGGACGTCCAGGATGGCCGCATCGGCGGGGATCTCGTTCACATCGACGGTCTCGAAGGCGCTCATGGCTTCAGCGTAGCCACCCGCCCGGACGTCCCAGGAAGGCCCCGCCGTCCATGACCCGGCCCACGCCCGTTAGGCTCGGCCGCATGCAGACCTCCGACGCCGCACCCGCCGCCGACGACGACCGCACCCCCTCCGCCCCCGGCCCGGCCCGGCTCCTGGACGCCTTCCGCTGGCGTACAAGGACCTGATCGACGTGCGCGGGATGCCCACGCGGTTCGGCTCCGCCCTGCTGGCCGATGCGCCGCCGGCCGCGCAGGACGACCCGCTCGCGCTCCGCCTGCGCGCGGCCGGCACGGTCACCCTCGGCAAGACGACCGTGCCCGAGTTCGGCCTGGACTCCTACTCGGAGAACCTCGTCACGGCGCCGGCCCGCAACCCCCTGGACCCCGCCCGCACCGCGGGTGGCTCCTCGGGCGGGGCCGCGGCCGCCGTCGCCGCGGGGATCCTGCCGTTCGCCCCGGGCTCGGACGGGGGCGGGTCCATCCGCATCCCCGCCGCCGCGTGCGGGCTCGTGGGCCTCAAGCCCGGCCGCGGGGAGCTGCCGATGGACGAGCACGCGGACACGGTCCGCAACCTCACGGTGTCGGGCCCGCTGGCCCACACGGTCGAGGACGCCGCCCTGCTCTACGACGTGCTGCTCTCCCCCGAGGGCCTGCCCGGCCGGGTGCTGCCGGACCTGCGCCGCACCGTGGAGACCGCGCGGGCCGGGGGCGCCGTCGACGTCCGCCGGATCGGCGTCACCACGGCCTCGCCCTTCACCTCCGACCTCGAGATCTCCCTGGCCCGGCCCGCCCTCACCGCCCTGACGAAGGCCGCCGCCGCCCTGGACGCGGGCGGCCACGCGGTCGAGGACCTCTCCCCCTACTACGGCGAGGACTACCACCGGGACTTCCGCACGGTGTGGACCGCAGGACTGCTCCGGGCGCCGCTGCCGGAGGACGCCGAGGCCCACGTGGGCGCGGTGGCCGCGCACTTCCTGCGCACGGCCCGGGCCGCAGGGCGCGCCGAGCTCGACGACGCCGCCCACCGGCTCGAGGAGTGGGCGCGCGGGGTGCGGGCGCAGTTCGCCGCCGTCGACGTGGTGATGACCCCGGTGCTGGCCACCGCGCCCCCGCCGGTCGGCCACTTCCTGGCGATGGAGCCCGAGGCCAACTACGAGGCGCAGTGCGCGTTCACGCCCTACACCTCGATGGTCAACGTGCTCGGCCTGCCCGCGGTCGCGGTGCCCGTGCTCCGGGACGAGCGGGGCCTGAACTGGTCCGTCCAGCTCATCGGTCGGCCCGGCACGTCCGCGCCCCTGCTCGCCCTGGCCGCACATCTCGAGCTGCTGCTGGCCGGCTGAGCCGGCCGGTCAGGTCGAGGTGTAGTCGCCCAGGGAGATCCCGGCGATCACCAGGATCACGAGGAACACGACGGCGAGCAGCAGCAGGGCGAGGGACACGTAGTTCATCACGAGGCCGGCGATCGCCATGCCGCGGCCGTGGGGCTCGCGCTTGAGGCCGATGTGGCCGAGGACCACGCCCACGATCGGCGGGAGGAGGAACGTGAACCCGCCCACCACGGAGATGATGCCGAGGATCATGGACGCCACCGAGCGGCCGACGCCGTCGGTCTGGCCGGGCTGCAGCGGGGCTCCGAAGCCGTGGCCGGGCGTGCCCTGCCCGTAGCCGTAGGCGGGGACGGTGTTCGCGTCCTGGCCGTAGCCGTACGGCTGCCCGTAGGCGGGGCGGGTCTGCCCCTCCTGCTCGGCGTACGAGGGGGCCCGGTCCCAGGCGGCGCGGTCGGCGTCGCCGGCCGGGGCGTCGGGCCAGCCGGCGGCGGAGGAGCCGGTGCCGGAGGAGCCCGCACCGGCCTCGGACCCGTACCAATCCGGCCTGGTGCCTTCGCGGCGCGGGTCGTGGGAGGCGTGGGGGTCGGTCATGACGGTCCTTCCGGTTCGGGGCGTCGCGGTCCGGTGCCGAGTCTAGGCGGTGCCCCCGGACCCGGCCCGGCCCCGCACCCCTGCTCCACGGCCGGCCTCACCCGGGCCGGCCCACCGCCTTGAGGTACCCGGAGAACCCGCCGGGGGTCCGCCCCTCCAGGCGAGATGAGGTGAGCACGCGGGTGGTGTCGGTGGCGATCACGCGCACCCGGCGGCCGTCACCGCCGTCGCGCTCCCCCGCCAGGGCCCGCACGGCCTCGGCCAGACCGACGTCCTCGTGCTCGGCCACCGGCGGGAACCCGCCCACGGCCTCATACAGCGACCACGGCAGCCCCAGATTCGCCCCGTGCACGTGCGCGTGCCCCTCCTCGTGCCGGTAGCCGCGGAGCCAGGCCTGCCGCAGCGGCCCCTGGCGCACGTCCACCGTGCCCAGCACGAGCACCTCGTCGTGGCCGGCGGCCACGGTCTGCGCCAGCAGCCAGTCGGCGGGGACGCGGCTGTCCGCGTCGGTGGAGGCGAGCCAGAGGCGCTCGGCGGGCACGTCGGGGAACAGCGCGCGGGCCCGGCGGGCGCCCTCGAGGCGGGCCCGCCCGACGCCGGCCTGCCCGGCGATCGGCTCCCCCAGTTCGAGGACGTGGATGCGCGGGTCGGCGGCGCGGGCCTCGAGGGCGGCGGCCACCGTGGCGTCGTCGCAGCGGTCCGCGGCGACCACGACCGCGGCCGTGCCCTGCGCGTGATGCTCCTCCCAGCGGTCCAGGGCGGCGGTGAGGGCCGCGAGCGCGGCCGGCAGCCGCTCCTGTTCGTCCTTGGCGGGCACCACGACGACGGCATGGGTCGCGGCGGCGGCCCGCACGTGGAGGCTGAGCCGGAAGTCGTCCTCCACGAGCTCGGTGCGCAGCCGCCAGCGCGGGTCGGCTGCGACGCGCGCGTGCACGGCGTCCCCGTCCAGCGGCCAGCCCTCGATGGGGTGGCGCCAGTGGCACAGCAGCAGCTCGCCGCCGGGGGCGAGCGCGGCGTCGGCGTCGTCGATCAGCGCGTCGAGCTCCTCGGGCTGCAGGAAGTAGCCGATCTCGGAGGCGATCACGAGGTCCGCGCCGGCGACGTCGGCCGGCCAGTCCGCGGGCAGCACGGCTCGGCGCACCTCGGCGTGCGGCGCGCCGGCCAGCCGGGCGGCGGCGCGCTCGACGGCGGTGGAGGACGCCTCGAGGCCGACCACGCGGTCCGCGCGCGCGGCCACGTCCGCGGTGAGCACGCCGATGGACGCGCCCGCCTCCACCACGGTCCCGTAGCGGGGCCGGGGCAGGGCGGCGAGGGTGAGCGCCCGCTTGCGGGCCTCGTACGACGAGCTGAGGTAGCGCCACGGGTCCTCCTGGGCCCGGTAGAGCCGGTCGAAGACGGCGGCGGCCCGGTGGGCGTCGGCGTCGTCGGGGCCGGAGACGCGGTGGGCCTCGAACGGGCGCTCGTGGTGGGCGAGCACGGCGGGGCCGAGGATCGCCTCGTCGCCGGGCGCGGCGGAGAGGGGCCGGACCTGGGAGGCGTGCGCGTCGAGGGCGGCACGGCGGGCGGCACGGTCGTCGTCGGTGAGCGGCAGCCGTCGGTAGCGGCGGGCGGGCAGGTCGGCCGGGTCGGCCCAGTGCCAGAACCAGATGGGGAAGGCGTAGAGCGGCAGGTCGCACTCGCCCGCGACCGCGCCGACGGCCCGGCCCACGGCCTCGTGGTCCGCGTGGCCGTCGCCCGGGTCGTGGGAGGCGAGCACGGCGGGGCCGGGGTGGGCGTCGAGGGCCGCGGCGACGGCGTCGCGCACGGCGTCCTCGTGCTCGGCCACGCCGGAGTCGGGCAGGGCCAGGGACGCCCACGTCAGCCGGTCCCGCGCCGGAGAGCCGGGGCCTGCGGAGGCGGGCAGGCCGGCGGCGAGGGCGTCGAGGGCGTGCTCCATCTCGTCCCGGCGCAGCCGGACCAGGTCCGCGGGCGTGTGCGTGGGCGAGTGCGGGTGGGAGGCCTCGCCGGCGGTGGCGACCAGCACGTGCACGCGTGCCCCGCCGCGCAGGGCGGAGCGGATCAGGCCGGTGGCGGCGAGGGTCTCGTCGTCCGGGTGCGCCACGGCCACGAGCAGCAGCGTCTGCGCGTCCCAGACGGGCAGGCGCAGCTCCGGCAGCTCGCCGACGCCGCCCTCGGCCCAGGCCGCCTCGGACGTGCCGTCGTCGGTGTGGGAGAAGCTCACCACGTCCAGCCGCCGTCGGTCTCGCCGGTCAGGAGCGCGGCGCCCAGCCGGGCGTCGTCGCGGTGTCCGTGGTGCTGGCGCAGGTAGACCTGCAGGTCGGCGACGGCGCGGGCGTGCGCGGCGCTGCCGGTGAGCGGGCCGGGGCCGGTGGCCTGCCCGACGACGTCCATCACCTCGGTGCACAGCTGCGCCACGGTGCCGCGGATCCGGTCGGCCTCGACCAGGCCGCGGCCGTGGTCCAGGCGGCCGGCGTCCACGTCGTCGGCGGCACGGGCGAGCAGGGCGGCCATCGCATGGAGCAGCCGGTCGACGCGGCCGAGCGCCGCCTGGCCGATCTGGTCCGGGCCCGGTCCGCGGCCCTCGGCCTCGGCGGCCGCGCGGGCGGCGGTGGCGTTCCGCAGGGTGCGGGCGATGCCGACGGCGCCGCCGAACCACACCGCCGCCACGCCGATGCCGCCCCACGCGAAGCCGGGTCGGCGCAGGTACCACTCGGCGCCGCCGACGGCGATGCCGGGGACGGCGTCGAAGGCCAGGCCCACCGTGCGGATCGGGGCGAGGCCGAGCGCGGGCCAGGCCGAGTCGGTCTCGGCGACGCCGGGGTGGGACAGGTCCACGAGCACGGCGCGGCGGGTGCCGTCCGCCTCCCGGCCGGTCACGACAGCGGCCGCGCACCGGTCCGCGAGCGAGCACCACGGCTTCTCCCCGTCGAGCAGCCAGGCGGTGTCGGGGCCGTCCGAGGAAGGGCGCAGGGCCGGGGTGCGGCCGCCAGACTCGGAGGCGTAGACGCCGAGCAGCCCGGCCGGGGCGGGGACGCCGGCCTGGGACAGGATCGAGAGCGCGTCCAGATGGGGCTCGAGCACGCGGGCGGCCGAGAGGTCCTGCGCGGCGACGGAGGCGAGCAGCTCCCACTGCTCCCGGGTGCGCCCCGCGCCGGTCAGCGGCAGGTCGAGCGGGGCGGCGTCGTCGTCGGACGCGGCGCCGGACGCCGCACGGAGCAGCTCGACCATCGCGTCGACGTCGCCGCCGCAGGCCGCGGCGGCCGCGAGGAGGGCCTGCTCGGCCGGGCGGTCCACGGCTCCACCCGGGACGAGACGGACGGGCTCGGGCTGGGCCATGGGTGGGGACCTCCTCGTCGACGGCGCCCGGGCCGGTGCGCCCCGGGGTCGAGGATTCACCGTAGTCAGCACGGGGACGGCGGGGAATGGCCGGTGCGCCGGGGGCGAAGCGGCCCGCTCTTTCTTGACATGTTCCAGAGAACCGGATGGGATCGACTGGCATGGAGACCACGACGCGGGACGAGGACGAGCGCACGCTGCTGCGCGGCGTCGGCCTGCGCGTGACCCGGCCCCGCCTCGCGGTGCTGACCGCCCTCGCCGACCACCCCCACGCGGACGCGTCCACCGTGCTGGCCGCCGTCCGTCGGGCCCTGCCCGGCACCTCGCACCAGGCCGTCTACGACTGCCTCCACGCGCTCACCGAGGCCGGGCTCGTGCGCTCCCTGCAGCCCGCCGGCTCTCCGGCCCGCTACGAGATCTGCACGGGCGACAACCACCACCACCTCGTGTGCCGCGGCTGCGGCACGGTCGTGGACGTGCCGTGCCGCACCGGCTCCGCCCCGTGCCTCGACGCCCCCGAGGACCACGGCTTCGCGGTCGACGAGGCCGAGGTCTACTACTGGGGGCTGTGCGCCGGCTGCCGGGAGTGACCGCCGCCGTCGTCCCGCTGGGCCGCGCGTCTTCCCCCGTCCGCCCGCCCGTGCCAAGGTGTGGCACATGACCGAGAACACCGCCGCCCTGCCCGCCGCCGAGCGTCCCGGCACCCCCGCCCTGCCGCAGGACCTCATCGACGTCGACGCCCTCCTGGAGGCGTACCGCACCGGTCACCCGGACGTGACGGACCCGGCGCAGAAGGTCGTGTTCGGCACCTCCGGCCACCGCGGCTCCGCGTTCACGACCTCGTTCAACGACGACCACATCGCCGCCATCACGCAGGCCGTGGTCGAGTACCGCGCGCACCACGGGATCACGGGGCCGGTCCTCGTCGGCAGGGACACGCACGCCCTGTCCGGGCCCGCGCAGGACACCGCCGTCGAGGTGCTGCTCGGCAACGACGTCGAGGTGCTCGTCGACTCCCGCGGCGGCTACACGCCCACCCCCGCCGTCTCCCACGCGATCCTGCACCTGAACGCCGGGCGCGAGCTGTCGCCGTCGGGCTTCGCGGTGGACGGGGACAACGCCGGCCTCGTGGACGGCCTCGTGATCACCCCCTCGCACAACCCGCCCGCGGACGGCGGCTTCAAGTACAACCCACCCCACGGCGGCCCCGCGGACACCGAGGCGACCACGTGGATCGCCGACCGCGCCAACGAGCTGCTCGCCGCCGGGCTGGCGGGCGTGCACCGGGTGGCGAGCGCCGACGTCGCCGGCCACGCGAAGCTGGGCGGCTTCGACTTCCTGGACCGGTACGTGTCCGATCTGCCGCAGGTGATCGACGTGGAGGCGATCCGCGAGGCGGGCGTGCGCATCGGCGCCGACCCCATGGGCGGGGCGTCCGTGGCGTACTGGGGCGAGATCGCCGACCGCCACGGGCTGGATCTGACCGTGGTGAACCCGGAGGTGGACCCGCGGTTCGGGTTCATGACCCTGGACTGGGACGGCAAGATCCGCATGGACTGCTCGTCGCCGAATGCGATGGCCTCGCTGATCGAGCGGATGACCCCGGACGCGGACGGGCAGGCGCCCTTCGACGTCGCCACCGGCAACGACGCCGACGCGGACCGGCACGGGATCGTCACCCCCGACGGCGGGCTGATGAACCCGAACCACTACCTCGCCGTGGCCATCGACTACCTGTACCGCCACCGCGAGCAGTGGCCCCAGAGCGCGGGCGTGGGCAAGACCCTGGTGAGCTCCTCGATGATCGACCGCGTGGCCGGGGACCTGGGCCGCGAGCTCGTGGAGGTGCCGGTGGGCTTCAAGTGGTTCGTGCCGGGCCTGCTGACGGGCACCGGTGTGTTCGGCGGCGAGGAGTCCGCGGGCGCGTCCTTCGTGCAGTTCGACGGCAGCCCGTGGTCCACGGACAAGGATGGGCTGCTGCTGTGCCTGCTGGCCGCGGAGATCATCGCCGTGACGGGCCAGTCCCCGTCCGAGCGGTACCGCGACCTCGTGGCCCTGCACGGCGACCCGGCGTACGCGCGCATCGACGCCCCCGCGACCGCCGAGCAGAAGGCGAAGCTGAAGACCCTCTCCCCCGACGACGTCCCCGTGACCGAGCTGGCCGGCGAGACCATCCTCGCGACGCTGACCAACGCCCCGGGCAACGACGCCCCGATCGGCGGGCTCAAGGTGGTCACGCAGCACGCGTGGTTCGCGGCGCGGCCCTCCGGCACCGAGGACGTCTACAAGATCTACGCGGAGTCCTTCCGCGGCCCCGAGCACCTGACGCAGGTGCAGGCGGAGGCGCAGCGGCTGGTGGACGCGGTCATCGGCTGACCCCCGCCCCATCTCCCC
>NZ_JABFAY010000012.1:142788-155584 GCF_017168495.1 Micrococcus sp. KRD096
CCGTTTCTCGAACGAAAACGCCGTGGCGCCCGTCGGGGCGGCACCAGCGGCCGGAGGACGACGACGGCGCCCCGCCCTGCCGCCGCACAGGGCCGCTCGGTAGCGTGGCCGGCATGAGCACGCAGCCCCCCGGTCTGACCACCGACTCCCCCGACTCCCCCGCCGACGATCCGGTCCGCGAGCCGTTGCCCACCGAGGCCCTGCCGATCGCGCCGGCCGGGCCCCGACCCGAGGAGCCGCGGGCCGCCGTCGAGCGGCTGCGCGCCGCCGCCCGCTCCCGCGCCGCCCACCCGCGCGCGGTGCGGGTGCGCCAGCTCAAGGGCCTGAAGCGGATGCTGACCGAGCACGCGGACCGGTTCGTCGCGGCGCTCGGCACGGACCTGGGCAAGCCGGCCACCGAGGCCCTGATCACGGAGATCGTCTCGGTGCGCTCCGAGGTGGACCACGCGCTGCTGCACCTGACCGACTGGATGGAGCCGCGGCCCGTGAAGCTGCCGCTGGCCCTGCGGCCCGCGAGCGCGGAGGTCCGGCCGCGGCCCAAGGGTCTCGTGCTGGTCATCGGCGCGTGGAACTACCCGGTGCAGCTCGCGCTCGCCCCGGTCGTGGGTGCGCTGGCGGCCGGCAACACGGTGGTGCTCAGCCCGTCGGAGAAGGCCCCGGCCACGGCGGCGGCGCTGCGGGAGCTGGTGCCGCAGTACCTGGACTCCGCGCTGGTCTCCGTGGTGGCGGGCGGCAAGGAGTGCAACACCGCGCTGCTGGCGGAGCCGTGGGACCACATCCTCTACACCGGCGGGGAGCGCGTGGGCCGGATCGTCTACGAGGCGGCGGCGAAGACCCTCTCCCCCGTGACGCTCGAGCTGGGAGGCAAGTCGCCGGCGGTGGTGACGCCGTCGCGGAACACGGGCGCGATGGCCCGCCGCATCGCATGGGCGAAGTTCACCAACGCGGGCCAGACGTGCGTGGCCCCGGACTACGTGCTGGCCGTCGGCGAGGCCGCGCTGCGCCAGGTGACCGCCGAGATCCCCGCCGCCCTGCGCGAGTTCTACGGCGACGACCCCCGCGCGTCGAAGGACTACGGCCGGCTCATCTCCGCCGAGCACGCGGAGCGGCTGCGGGAGATGCTCCAGACGGACCTCGACGCCGGCGCCGAGCTGCTCGTCGGCGGCGACGTGGATGTGGCAGGACGGTACATGGCGCCGACCGTGGTGACGGGCGTCAAGCCGGACGGCGCGCTCATGCAGGAGGAGCTGTTCGGCCCGATCCTGCCCGTGCTGACCGTGGACACCTTCCAGGACGCCCTGGACTTCATCGCGGAGCGCCCGCACCCGCTGGCCGCGTACCTGTTCACGGACCGGCCGAGCTATCACCGGGCCTTCGACGACCAGGTGCGGGCCGGCGGCCTCGGCTACGACGTCGGCCTGCTGCACGCCGGCATCGCGACGCTGCCGTTCGGCGGGATCGGCGCGTCCGGGATGGGCGCGTACCACGGCATCCACGGGTTCGAGACGTTCTCCCACCTGCGCCCGTCCATCACGAAGTCGGACCAGGTGGACACGCTCAAGACCGCGTACCCGCCGTACGGGCGGATGAAGCGGGCGCTGCTGCCGAAGATGCTCTGAGGGGGCGGGGATCAGCGCTGCGGCCAGAAGCCGCGTCGGGCGTAGACCTCAGCGAGGACGTCGGCGCGGTCGGTCATGACGCCGTCGACGCCGAGGTCGAGCAGGCGCTCGATCTCCGCGGGCTCGTCCACGACCCACACGTGCACCGGCAGGCCCGCCGCGTGGCAGCGGCGCACGAAGTCGGCGGTGGCCACGGGCACGCGGCCGTGCCGGACGGGCACCTGCACGCAGTCGACGTCGAGGGCGTACCGGCGCAGCCAGCGGGTCAGTCCCAGCGGGCCCAGCGTCACGAGCGCCGCGATGGCGGCCGCCCCGCCCGACGTCGCCACCCGCTCCGGCCCGTACGCCCGCTCGGGGTGGCCGAGGCGGGCGAGGGCGCGTCGGAAGAGGCGGCGCCGCGAGTCGTGGAACGACGCGACGAGCACGCGGTCCCAGGCGCCGTGCTCGGCGAGGATGCGGGCCAGGGCCGGGGCCGACGCACGGTCCTTGAGGTCCACGTTGAGGCGCGCCTCGGGGAGCGCCGTGAGCAGCTCGGTGAAGCGCAGCAGCGGCTCCCCGCCGACCGTGACGTCCGCCAGCCGCTCCCACGTGTGGTCGCGCAGCCGGCCGCGGCCCGTGCTGACGCGGTCCAGAGTCTCGTCGTGGAACACGACGAGCTCGCCGTCCGCCGTGGTGCGCACATCCAGCTCGAGGTAGGTGAACCCGGCGGCGTGGGCGTCCATGAACGCGGCCAGGGAGTTCTCCCGGTCGACGGCGGCGCCCCGGTGGGCGAACCCCAGCGGGTGGCCGCGACGGGCGGGGACGGAGTCGGTGAGGTAGGCGAGGTCGGACGCACGGGATCACGGTAGCGGGGACGGGCGGCGGGGTACTCACTGCCGCAGCCGGGAACGCGAGAGGTCGGAATGAGCGTCAGATCCGCCCTCATTCCGACCTCTCGCGTGACAGGAGGGGCCGAAGCCCCCGCCCTCAGTCCTCCGCCGGTAGCTCCAACATGGGGCGGTGCTCGTAGAAGGTCTGCAGCACCACGGTGGTCCGGGTGGACACCGACGCCGTCTGGCGGATCTCCGTCACGAGGGCCTCGAGCTCGCGCGGCGAGCCCACGCGCACGAAGAGCATGTACGCGGCGTCGCCGGCCACGGAGTGGCACGCCTCGATCGCCGCGATGGACTCGAGGAGCTCGGGGGCGTCGTCGGGCTGGCGCGGGTCCAGCGGACTGATCTCGATGAACGCGGAGAGCGGCCTGCCCACGGCCTCGGGGTCGAGCAGCGCACGGTAGCCCGTGATGACGCCCGTGCTCTCGAGCCGGCGCAGGCGCGCCTGCACGGCGGAGGTCGAGAGGCCGACCCGCTCGGAGAGCTGGGCGAGCGTGGCGCGCGGGTCATGGGAGACGGCGGCCGCGAGCCGCGCGTCGACAGGGTCGTCCATGCGCCGCACGCTATCAGCCGGCCCCGGCCGCCGGGTTGACAGCCCCGTGCGCTGATGGAAACCTTCCGGCAAGTGATCCATATCACCGGATACTTTCCGGCGCTTCGACCTCAGGAGGGTTTCATGTCCACCACTCTGCAGCCCGCCCGGACCGACGTCGTCGTCCCGGAGACCCCGTCCGACGCGCGCACCGTCGAGACCCACCCGGCCTGGCTCCGCCTCAAGGCCGCCGCCACCGCCCTGCAGCCCCTGCAGGTCAAGGACGGCTCCATCCCGGACCCGGCGGACCACGCCGCCGCGCGCGAGCACGTGGAGACCATCGTCGCCGCCGTCGAGGAGCTCGCCCCGCTCTTCCCGCACGACGCCGCCTACCTCGCCGCCCTGCCCCGCGACTTCGCCCGCTGGGCCGACGGCGGCTTCGCCGAGCCCGACTTCCTGGACTCCCTCATCGCCTTCCAGCCGCAGGAGCACCGCGTCGACGGCGTCCGGCACCTCGTGGTCTTCCCGATGTACACGCAGAACGGCTCCCCCGACCGGCACGTGGAGGCCCTCGTCGTCGAGACCATCTGGCCCGAGTTCATCGCCGAGCTCGAGGCCGGCGACTACGGCAACCGCCTCTTCGTCTCCCTGCGCCTGATCGACTTCACCCCCGGCTACGACACGAACTCGGCCGTCCTCTTCCCCGAGACCGTGGCCATGCGCGAGATCCCCACCTTCACGTGGGGCGCCATCTTCCAGGACCGCGAGGCCGCCCGCTTCCGCCGGGTCGTCACCGCCGCCGCCGAGATCACCCAGCTCGAGCTCCCGGCCGAGCTCGCCGAACTGCTCTCCTGCCAGGAGCTCGCCGAGGGCACCTTCGTGATGTGGGACCTCATCCACGACCGCACGCACATGCGCGGCGATCTGCCCTTCGACCCGTTCATGATCAAGCAGCGCATGCCCTTCTTCCTCTACACGCTCGAGGAGATGCGCTGCGACATGACCGCCTTCCGCGAGTGCGTGGCGATCGAGCGCCGCCTCACGGCGCGCGCCGCCGCCGGTGAGCAGCTCACCGCGCTCGAGGAGCAGACCCGCCGCCACGCCGGGCTCGTGCAGCACGCCGTCCTCTTCGACCGCGTCTTCCGCTTCGCCCTCACCGGCTCCCGCGTCCGCAACTACGACGGCCTCGGCGGCCAGCTGCTCTTCGCCTGGCTGCACCGCAAGGACGTGATCCAGTGGCGCGACGTCGAGCTCAGCGTGGACTGGGACCGGCTCGCCAACGCCGTCGTCGAGCTGGGCGACGCCATCGACACGCTCTACTGGGAGTCCATCGACCGCCCCAAGACCGTGCACTGGCTCCAGGCCTACGAGCTCGTCGCCTCCGTGGTCACCCCGCACCCGGCCTCCGTCTGGGCGCAGGGCCTGCCGCGCGAGGTGCTCGCCGGCCCGCCCAAGGGCTACACCGACCTCGTGCTCGACGACGAGTTCCCGCTGTCCATGTTCTTCGAGGCCCTTGAGAAGAAGATGCGCGGCGTCATCGAGTCCACCGCCGGGATCCGCGGCACGGGCGACTGACCCGTGGCCGCCCTGACCGACCGCGCGGTCCTGATCGCGGGCGCCACGAGCGCCTCGGGCCGGGCCGCCGCCCGCACGCTCCTCGACGCCGGCGCGCACGTCGTCGCGACCGGGCGCGACGCCGCGAAGCTCGCCCCCCTCGCCGCGCTCGGCGCCGAGACCGCGGCCCTGGACCTCACGGACGAGGCCGCCGTCCGCGGCCTCGTCGAGGACCTGCACGCCCGCGGCACCCGGATCGACGGCCTGCTCCACCTGGTGGGCGGCTGGCGCGGCGGCGGGGGCCTCGCCGGCCAGTCCGAGGAGGACTACCGCGCCCTCGAGGCCTCGTTCACGGCGCTGCGGCACGTGAGCCGGGCCCTCGACGACGACCTGCGGGCCTCGTCCGCCGGTCGCCTCGCGATCGTCTCGTCCCCGGCGGTGACCCGGCCGCTCGCCGGCGGCGCGAACTACGCCGCGGTGAAGGCGGCGAGCGAGGCATGGACCCGCGCGGTCGCGCAGGGCTGGGCCAAGGCCGCCCGGGACGCGGGGACCCCGCTGCGCTCGGCGGCCGTCGTGTTCCGCGTGACCTCCCTCGCCGGGCTCGAGGCACGGCTGGCCGAGGAGTACACGCGACTGTGGGAGGCTGAGGCGGGCGCGCTGAACGACGCCGTCCTCACGCTCCAGGAGAAGGGAACGGACTGACATGCAGAGGATCCACGATCCGCAGGAGCGGGGCTTCGCCTCGGACAACTACTCCGGCGTCCACCCGGAGGTGCTCGCGGCGATCGCCGAGGCCAACGGGGGCCACCAGGTCGCCTACGGCGAGGACGTGTACACGGCCCGCCTCCAGGAGGTCGTGGCCCAGCACTTCGGCGAGGACGCCACCGTGTGGCCGATGTTCAACGGCACCGGGGCGAACGTCGTCGGGCTCCAGGCCATGCTGCCCCGCTGGGGCGCGGTGATCTGCGCGGACACCGCGCACATCCACGTGGACGAGGGCGGCGCGCCCGAGAAGTCCGCCGGCATCAAGCTGCTGCCCGTGGCCACCGACGACGGCAAGCTCACCCCCGAGCTGATCGCCGCCGAGGCCTGGGGCTGGGGTGACGAGCACCGCGCCCAGCCCCTGGTCGTCTACCTCACCCAGTCCACCGAGCTCGGCACGGTCTACACCCCGGACGAGGTCAAGGCCATCACGGACTACGCCCACGAGCACGGGATGCGCGTCTACATGGACGGCGCCCGCATCGCCAATGCCGCGGCCTCCCTGGGCCTGCCGCTGCGCGCCTTCACCACCGACGTCGGCGTGGACGTGCTCTCCCTCGGCGGCACCAAGAACGGGGCGCTGCTGGCCGAGGCCGTCGTCGTGCTCGACCCGGACGCCGCGGACGGCCTCGTGTACCTGCGCAAGAACCAGATGCAGCTGGCCTCGAAGATGCGCTTCGTCTCGGCGCAGCTGCTCGCGCTGTTCGACGGCGACCTGTACCTGCGCTCCGCCCGCCACGCCAACGCCATGGCCGCCCGGCTGCGCGCCGGCATCGAGGCGGGGGTCGCCGACGGCTCGCTGGCCGGCGTCGAGTTCACGCAGGCCACGGACGCCAACGCCGTGTTCGCCGTCCTGCCCGAGGGCGTGGCCGACCGGCTGCGCGCCCGCTTCCGGTTCTACGACTGGGACGCGGCGCGCCGCGAGGTGCGCTGGGTGTGCGGCTTCGACACGACCGAGGAGGACGTGGACGCGTTCACGGCGGCGCTGCGCGCCGAACTCGTCCCCGCCGTCTGACGGACGCGCCCGGCCGGGATACCCTTCTACCACCGTGCAGCAGGGTGGGACGCCGCGGCCTTCGACGCGCGTCCGACCGCTCCTCCACCGAAAGGCCACCGTGGACAACAGCGCACCCCGGACGTCCCCGTCGACGCCGCCCGCCTCCGCCGCCCACATCACCCCCGAGGGCGGCTCCCTGCGGCGCACCCTCAAATCCCGGCACCTGACGATGATCGCGATGGGCGGCGCCATCGGCACGGGCCTGTTCGTGGCCTCGGGCAACACCATCGCGACCGCCGGCCCCGGTGGCGCCCTTGCGGCCTACGTGGCCATCGGCTTCATGGTGTTCCTGCTGATGCAGTCGCTCGGTGAGATGTCCACGTACCTGCCGGTCTCCGGCGCGTTCGAGGAGTACTCGACCCGCTTCGTGAGCCCCTCGTTCGGCTTCGCCATCGGCTGGAACTACTGGTACAACTGGGCGATCACGGTGGCCGCCGAGCTCGTCGCGGCGGCCCTGATCATGCGGTACTGGCTCCCGGACGTGCCCTCGTGGATCTGGTCCGCGACCTTCCTCGCGCTGCTCTTCGGCCTCAACGCCCTCTCCACGCGCGCCTACGGCGAGAGCGAGTTCTGGTTCTCGCTCATCAAGGTCGCCACCGTGGTGATCTTCCTGGTGCTCGGCGTCCTGATGATCGTCGGCATCCTCGGCGGCTCCTCCCCCGGCTTCCACAACTGGACCGACGGCGAGGCCCCCTTCGTGGGCGGCGGCGCCGGCATCCTGGCGATCTTCATGGTGGCCGGCTTCTCCTTCCAGGGCACCGAGCTGGTCGGCGTGGCCGCGGGCGAGGCCGAGGACCCGGAGAAGAACGTGCCCAAGGCGATCCGCACCGTGTTCGTGCGCATCCTGCTCTTCTACGTCGGTGCGATCACCGTCGTCGGCTTCCTCATCCCCTACACCAGCCCCCACCTGCTGGGCAGCGACGTCGAGGACATCTCGATCTCCCCGTTCACGCTCGTCTTCGAGAACGCGGGCGTGCTCGCCGCCGCCTCCGTGATGAACGCCGTGATCCTCACGGCCATCCTCTCCGCGGGCAACTCGGGCCTGTACGCCTCCACCCGCATGCTCTGGGCCCTGGCCGACTCCGGGAAGGCCCCGCGCTTCCTGGCGAAGGTGAACCGGCGCGGCGTGCCCATGAACGCCCTCTACGCCACCACCGCGGTGGGCGCGGCGTGCTTCCTGACCACGTTCATCGGGGACGGCGCCGCCTACGTGTGGCTCGTCTCCGCCTCGGGCCTGGCCGGGTTCATCGTGTGGATGGGCATCGCCTGGAGCCACTACCGGTTCCGGCAGGCCTACGTCGCGCAGGGCCACGATCCGAAGGATCTGCCCTACCGCGCCTTCCTGTTCCCCCTGGGCCCGATCGTCGCGCTGGTCATGTGCGCCGTCGTGATCCTCGGCCAGAACTACCAGGCGTTCATGGGCGACGTAGACCTCGTGGCCGTGGCCAGCGCCTACATCGGCCTGCCCCTGTTCCTCGCGCTGTGGCTCGGCCACAAGCTCGTCACCGGCTCGAAGCCGGTCCGCTACGAGGATGCCGACCTGACCCGCGTCCTGGACTGAGTCCCCCACCCCGGAGGTCGCCGTGTCCGCCCGCTCGTCCCACGTCCCCGCCGCCACCCACACCGCACGCAGCCGCCTGGTCTGGGTGGACGTCGCGCGCGGCCTGGCCCTGGTCTCGATGATGGTCGCCCACACGGCGCCCACCGGCGGCCCGGGCGGGGTGCTCCACCTCTCCGAGTACCTCACCGCGCCCCTGTTCGCGGCGCTCGTGGGCGTGGGCGCGCGCCTCGAGGCGGAGTGGCTGGGCCGTGGCCGGGCCGTGCCTCGCGCGCTCGTGCGGGCGGCCGCCCTGTGCGGGGCGGTGTGGCTGGCCGGGCACTTCGGGGCAGCCGTCGTGAACGTGCTGGCACACCTGGCCGTGCTCACAGTGATCATGGCGCTGCTGGCCGCCCTCCCCCTCGCCGCGCACCTCGTGCTCGCCGTCCTGGCCGGCGGAGGCGGCCTCCTGCTCGCCGCCACACCGACGGCCGACGTCGTCGACCGGCTCGTCCCCCTCGCTCAGGCCCTCGGGCTGAGCCGCGCGACGCTGACCCCGTGGGTCTCCGCGTTCCTCACGGACGGCCCGTACCGTCTCCCCCTGTTCCTCGCGTGGGCGCTGCTGGGGGCGGTGCTGGTCGCCACCGTCCACGGCACGACGACGGCGGCCCCGGCCCGGCGCGCACGGCTCACGGGGCTCGCCTGGGCGGCCGGGGGGATCGCGCTGGCCGGCGTCGTGCTCGCCCTGTCCCGGACGCAGACCGGCGCCGCCCCCGTGCCCTACACGGCGACCCCGGCGGAGGCCCTGCTGGACACGGGCCTCGTGCTGATCGTGCTCGGCGCGTGCGCGGCCCTGGCGCCGCGGCGGGCCGGGCTGCTGGCCGTGCCCGGCGCGATGACGCTGTCCGTGTACGTGGCGCACCTGTGGTACCTCGGCTGGGTGCGGCGGCTCGGACCCGGGCCGTGGCGCAGCGCCACCGGCGCGGACGACACGTGGTTCACCCTGGCCGTGCTGGTGGCCGGCGCGCTGCTGCTGCCGCTGCTGTGGCGGGCCGTCGTGCGTATCGGCCCGTTCCGCGCGGGGCCGCTGGAGGGCGTCGTCCGCCTGCTGACGGCCCCGTTCGACCGCGCGCGCTGACCGACGTCCACCCCAGCGGGTAGCCTCGAGAGCGTGAGCGAGCGAACCACCTACCTGCTGATCGACGGCGAGAACATCGACGCCACCCTCGGCACGTCCATCCTGCAGCGGCGCCCCCAGCCCGACGAGCGGCCACGCTGGAAGCGCCTGCTCGGCTACCTCGAGGACCGCTGGGACCAGCCGGTCAAGGGCCTGTTCTTCCTCGCCATCGACGGTGAGATCCCCATCCCGTTCGTCCAGGCGCTCACCGCCCTCGGCTTCCAGCCGATCATGCTGCGGGGCGAGGGCAAGGTCGTGGACATCGGCATCCAGCGCACCGCGGAGGCGCTGCTGGGCCGGGAGGACGACGTCATCCTCGTCAGCCACGACGCCGACTTCGCCCCCCAGCTCACCGACCTCGCGGCCACGCCGGGCCGACGCACCGGGATCATGGGCTTCGAGGAGTTCCTCTCCCACGAGCTGCGCCGCATCCCCGGGGTCGAGTTCTTCGACCTGGAGCACGCGGTGGGCGCGTTCGACTCGTCCCTGCCGCGCCTGCGCGTGATCGACGTCGAGGCGTTCGACCCGAACGAGTTCCTCTGACCCGCCGGGGGCGGCCCGCGGCTCAGTCCGTGGGCAGCTCCAGCAGGCGTTCGACGGTGGCGGCCACCCCGTCGTCGTCGCACGCCCCGACCACGCCGTCCGCCGCGGCCAGCAGCGACGGATGGCCCGAGGCCACGGCCAGGCCGAGACCAGCCCACTGGAGCATCTCCAGGTCGTTGGGCATGTCCCCGAACGCGACGACGTCGACCGGCGCGACCCCCCGGCTCGCGGCGAACTCGGCGAGGGTCGCGGCCTTGTGCACGCCCGGGGCGGACATCTCCACGAGCGCGATGCCGGGCGCGGAGTGCGTGGCACTCACGAGCTCGTCCAGCTCGGCGCGGGCCGCGGCGAGGAAGGCGTCCGGGGCCAGGGTGTCCGAGCGGGCCAGCAGCTTCACCACGCCCAGCCGACCCGGCAGCGCGGCCTCGAGCGTGGCCGCCGCGTGGACCTCGGCCCGGAACTCGGCGCGCTCGGAGAACGCGTGCTCCCAGAAGAAGCCCTCGAGGGTCTCGGCGCCGAAGGACACGGTGCGGTCCAGGGCGCGCAGCCGGTCCGTGGCTGTCCACACGGCCTCGACGGGCATGGGGTGGGCGATCAGGACGTCGTCCGTGGCGGTGTCCACGAGGACGGCGCCGTTGGAGCAGATCACCGGGCCGACGGGGCCGAGCTGCGCGCTCAGCGGGCCGAGCCAGCGGAGGGGACGGCCGGTCACGAACACCACCTCGACGCCGGCGTCGTGGGCGTCCCGCAGCGCCGCGATGGTGCGCGGGCTCAGGCGCCCCGACCGCGTGTGCCGGTACCCGATGATGGTGCCGTCCAGGTCCGTCGCGATCATCCGCGGACGGCGCGAGGGCAGGGGCAGGGCGGGCATGCGCTCAGTCTAGGCCGGGGCCGTGCGGCTGATAAGAGACAGGTCCTCCGCGGGCGAGCGGGGGCACGATGGGGGCGTGGACACCGCACAGCAGACCACCGCACAGGACACCGCCCCGGACCCCGCGTCGACGACGCCCCGCACGGTCACCGTCACCGGCGCCGCCGGCAACATCGGCTACGCGCTGCTCTTCCGCATCGCCGCCGGCGGGATGCTCGGCCCGGACACCCCGGTCCGGCTGCGCCTGCTCGAGATCCCGGCCGCCCTGGGCGCCGCGGAGGGCACCGCCATGGAGCTCGCCGACGCGGCCTTCCCGCTGCTGGCCGACGTGGAGGTCACGGACGACCCGGCCCGCGCCTTCGACGGGGTCCAGCACGCGCTGCTCGTCGGCGCGCGGCCGCGCACGAAGGGCATGGAGCGCGGCGACCTGCTCGAGGCGAACGGCGGGATCTTCGGGCCTCAGGGCCGGGCGATCAACGACCACGCGGCGCAGGACGTGCGGGTCGTCGTCGTCGGGAACCCGGCCAACACCAACGCGCTGATCGCCGCCGCCCACGCCCCGGACGTGCCGGCCGCGCGCTTCACGGCGCTGACCCGGCTGGACCACAACCGGGCCGTGGCGCAGTTGGCCGCGCGGGCCGGCGTCGCGGTGACGGACGTGTCCGGCGTGACGATCTGGGGCAACCACTCCGCCACCCAGTTCCCGGACCTCACCCACGCCCGCGTGCGGGTGGACGGGACGTGGCGGCCGGCGCTCGAGGTGGTGGACCCGGTGTGGGCGAGCGAGGAGTTCGTGCCGCGCGTGGCGAGGCGGGGCGCGGAGATCATCGAGGTGCGCGGGGCGAGCTCGGCGGCGTCGGCGGCGTCCGCGGCGATCGATCACATGCGCGACTGGACCCTCGGCACCGGTGTGGACGCGGACGGTGCGCCGCGCCGGACGTCGGCCGCGGTGGTCTCGGACGGCTCCTACGGGGTGCCGGAGGGGCTGATCAGCTCGTTCCCCGTGACCTCCGACGGCGGCACCGCGTGGCGGATCGTGCCGGGGCTGGAGCCGGACGAGTCCGTGCTGCCGGGTGAGGGCGGGCGGCTGGCCGCGACCGTCGCCGAGCTGGAGGCCGAGCGCGACGCCGTGCGAGGGCTGGGCCTGCTCTGAGGCGGCCGGGATCGTCTGCGTCTCTGACCCTTCTGGGGGCGTCCCCGCCCGCCGGAAGGGTCGGATGCGCAACAGATTCGTGCGGGGACGGGAGGGCGTGGGGTCAGTCCGCCAGCTCGGCCCGCGTGGGCGGGTCCGCCCCCGGGCGGGAGGCCGTGATCGCCGACGCGCGGGAGGCGTAGATCAGCACCGACTCGACGTCGGCCGGGTCCATCGCGTGCAGGCGGCCGCGGTTCGCGGCGCCGAGCAGGGAGCGGTCGTCGAGGGCGGCGAGCAGGGCGGCGGTGAACGAGTCGCCGGCGCCCACGGTGTCCGCGACGTCCACGGGCACGATCGGGCGCTCCACCACGCCGTGCGCGGTGACGGCCACGATGTCCTCGGCGCCGCGGGTCATCACCACGAACGCCGGGCCCATCTGCTGCCACGCCTGCAGCGACTCGCGCAGCGGGCGGTCCGGGTACAGCCACGCGATGTCCTCGTCCGAGGCGTGCACCACGTCCGCCAGCCGCACGGACTCCTCCGCGCGGGCGCGGGCGAACGCCCGGTCCGGCACGATCGTGGGCCGCACGTTGGGGTCGTAGCTGATGGTCGTGACCGCGGAGATCCGCTCGAGCAGGGCCATCACCTCGGCGTCGCCGGGGGCGAGCATGGTGGCGATGGAGCCGGCATGCATGTGGTGCAGCGGGCCGCCGGCGGCGTCGTCGAAGTCCCGGGCGAGCGCGGCGGCGGGCGGCAGCGTCCAGTCCAGCTCGAACTCATAGCTGGCGGCGCCCGTGGGGTCCAGGCGGGCGGTGGCCACGGAGGTGGCGGCGGCATCCGGCTCGAGCAGGCAGCGCACGCCGTTCTCCCGCAGGTGCGAGGCGATCATGTCCCCGTGCGCATCGCGGCCGAGGCGGCCGGCGAACAGGACGGGCCGCTCCAGCCGACTCAGGCCCACGGCCACGTTCAGGGGGCTGCCCCCGACGTGCACGCGGGGGGTCGCGGTGTCCGAGACCACGACGTCGACGAGCGCCTCTCCGATCACACCACAGTACTGAGCCACGCGCCCCACGGTACCCTAATCACCGGCGCGGAACCGGGGCTGTGCTCAGGCTTCCAGGCCCCCGAGAAACGCCCGAC
>NZ_JABFAY010000012.1:155684-157100 GCF_017168495.1 Micrococcus sp. KRD096
GCCCCGGCTGGCGCCTCCACGGCGACGGCCGCACCATCACCCCGGGCACCGTCGTCGCCCCGGACGAGCGGCTGAGCTGGCCCCGGACCGTGGGCATCGGCGTGCAGCACGTGATGGCCATGTTCGGCGCCACCGTGCTCGTGCCCGCCCTGACCGGCATGCCCGCGACGACGGCGCTGCTCTTCTCCGGCCTGGGCACCCTGCTCTTCCTGGTCATCACGGGCAACCGCCTGCCCTCGTACCTGGGCAGCTCGTTCGCGTTCATCGCACCCCTGACGGCCGCCGCCGCGATCGGCGGCACGGGGGCCGCGCTCGGCGGCATCCTGGTGACGGGCCTGCTGCTCACGGTGATCGGCGCGATCGTGCACCGCGCCGGCACCGGGTGGATCCACGCGCTCATGCCGCCGGCGGTGATGGGCACGATCGTGGCCCTGATCGGCCTCAACCTCGCCGGCGCCACGACGACGGCCATGCAGGAGGTGCCGGTCACCACGTTCGGCACGGCCCTGGCGGTGGTGCTCACGGCCGTGACGTTCCGGGGGCTCCTGGGCCGCCTGTCCATCCTCGTGGGCATCGTGGTGGGCTACGTGCTGGCCCTCGCGCAGGGCCAGGTGGACTTCGCCGCCGTCGGGGAGGCCGCCTGGATCGGGCTGCCGCCCTTCCACGGCCCGGAGCTGCGCTGGGACCTGCTGCCCCTGTTCCTGCCCGTCGTGCTCGTGCTGGTCGCGGAGAACATCGGCCATGTCAGGACCGTCGGGCTGATGACCAAGCGCGACCTGGACCCGCTCACCGGCCGTGCCCTGATCGCGGACGGCCTGTCCACCATGCTCTCCGGCGCGGGCGGCGGCGTCGGCACCACCACGTATGCGGAGAACATCGGCGTGATGGCCAGCTCGCGCGTCTACTCGACGGCGGCGTACTGGGTGGCCGGCCTGACCGCGATCGCCCTCGCGTTCCTGCCGAAGTTCGGGGCCGCCGTCGCCACCATCCCGGCCGGGGTGGCCGGCGGCGCGGGCATCATCCTCTACGGGATGATCGGCATGATGGGCGTGCGCATCTGGGTGCAGAACCGCGTGGACTTCTCCAACACCGTGAACCTCATGACGGCGGGTGCGGGCCTGATCATCGCGATCGCCGACCCCCAGCTCGTGGTCGGCGGGCTCGTGTTCGGCGGCATCACGCTCGGCACGGTCGCCGCCCTGGTGGTGTACCACCTCATGACGGCGATCGCCCGCGCCCGCGGCACCGAGCCGGTGCCCGAGGACGAGGAGGAGTTCGAGGCCTCGGAGGCCGGCCGGCTCGGCTGACCCCGATCCCGCGCCACGCGCACTTTCGGTCGTGAGATAGGGCCAATCTCACGACCGAAAGCGCTGAGAACCCCCCTTTCACGTTCGAAAACGCTGGGCGGGGGCGGGC
>NZ_JABFAY010000012.1:157200-167875 GCF_017168495.1 Micrococcus sp. KRD096
GGGCTGGGGGCAGTGCCCGTCAGCCGGCCGCGACCTCCTCGTCGGCGAGGGTGAGGACCTGGTCGAGTACGTCGAGGCCGAAGCGCAGGTCCTCGTCCGAGATGTTCAGCGGCGGGCACAGGTGGAACCGGTTCTCGGCCATGAACAGCAGCAGCCCCCGGTCCTTCGCCTCGGCCATCATCCGCCCCATCACGGGCGCGACCTGACCGAGCGGGGCCAGCCGCTCCCGGGTCTGCCGGTCCTTCACCAGCTCGACGGCCCAGAACGCGCCGGCGCCGCGCACATCGCCCACGCTCGGATGGGCCGCGGCGATCTCGGCCAGGCGCGGCCCGATGATCTGATCGCCGATGCGCTTCGCATGGGCGACCATGCCCTCCTCCTCCATCGCGGTGATCGCGGCGACGGCGGCCGCGCACGCGAGGGGGTGGCCCGAGTAGGTCAGGCCGCCGGGGTAGGGCGTGGTCGCGAAGCTCTCGTAGACGTCGTCGCTCATGGCGACGCCGCCCAACGGCACATACCCGGAGTTGACCCCCTTGGCGAACGTGACGATGTCCGGGGTGACGCCCGTGAGCTGGTGGCCGAACCACTCGCCCACGCGGCCGAAGCCGACCATGACCTCGTCGATGATCAGCAGGATCCCGTGCTCGCGGCACAGCTCCTTGACGCCGGCCATGTAACCGGGCGGCGGCAGGAAGATGCCCGCGGTGCCGGGGACGGCCTCGAGGACCACGGCGGCCACGGTGGAGGGGCCCTCGAGCTCGATCACGTCGCGCAGGTGGGCCAGCGCGCGCTCGGCCTCCTGCTCATCGTTCTCCGAGCCGAACGCGGAGCGGTACGTGTACGCGGGCTGGAAGTGCACGACGCCGTCGGAGGCCGAGTCCGAGCCCACGCGCCGCAGGGAGCCGGTCAGGTTCGCCGTCAGGCGCGTGGCGCCGTGGTACGAGAGGTACGCGGAGAGCACCTTGTGCCGGCCCGTGTGCAGGCGTGCCATCCGCACCGCGTGCTCGTTGGCCTCCGCGCCCGCGTTCGTGAAGAACACGTGGTTGATGGACTCCGGCAGCCGCTCCGTGATCAGCCGGGCCGCCTCGGACCGGGCGTCGTTGACGTGCTGCGGGGCCACGGTGGCGAGCGTCTCGGCCTGCTCCCGGATCGCGGCCACGATCTTCGGGTGGCGGTGGCCGACGTTCGTGAAGACGAGCTGCCCGCTGAAGTCGACCATGGGCCGACCCTCGCCGTCCCACACCCACGACCCCTCGGCGTCGAGGATGGTCATGGGTGTGAGGTCGCGCTGCGCGCTCCACGAGTGGAACACGTGCGCGCGGTCGAGCTCGTGGGCGCGGCGGCCGCGCTCGATGGCCTCGTCGCTGATCCGGGGGTCCCGGCGGCCGACGTGCTGCTGATGCTCGGACATGCGCCCTCCTTGAGTGTGATGCGGCTCATTCCGAGCATAGGCGCGCCCGCCCTCAGCGCGAGCTGGCGCCCCGCCGCCCGCGCGCCACCCCCACGAACGCCTGCACGAGCTCCGAGTCGGCCGCCTTGAGCCAGGCCAGGGCGACGTCCCAGCCGGGGTGGCGGGCGTCGTCGTCGCCCTGACCCGCGGGATCCGCCCCATCGACGACGGCGGCGCCCGCCTCGGCCTGGGCCCGCGCCTGCTCGTCCGCGAGCGCGGACCGCGTGGCGGCGGCCTCGCGGTCGGCGCGGGACAGGCCCACGGTGTCGTCGAGGGTGGAGGCCAGCGGCAGCACGATCACGTCCTTGCGGCCGAACATGCGGGCCACGGACATCGGCAGCACGACGTGGCCGGCGCCAGCCGCGGCGATCTCCAGGGCCATCCGCTCGCCCGCGCCGGGCGGCTCGGCGGCGTCCATCGGCTCCGCGCTGGGGGCCGGGGCGAAGCGGGCGGGGTCCAGCTCCTCGTCCGGGTCGAGCTCGGCGGGCGGCACGGGGCCGTCCGCGTCCACGTCCCAGGCGGCGAGCAGGTGGTCCTTGCCCACGCACACCACCGGCAGCTCGGAGTACACGCCCACGAGGTGCACGTGGCCCGGGTCGACGCCGCCGGCGCGCAGGAACTCCTCGGCGGACACGTCGCGTCGGCGCCGCACATAGCCCAGCTGCGGCAGGAAGTGGCGGGGCTGACCGGCGTCGTCGTGGGCGAGGTGGGCCAGCTGGGCGGCGTCGTCGTGGTTGACGAGCTGCACCGTGCGCTGGCGCGTGGTGAACCGCTCCACCCACGTGGACGGCGTGGCCCCGGGGATGGTGGCCAGGAAGAGGGTCTCCGGCGGGACGGGCAGGTCGGCCGGCGGCGCGGGCGCGGGACGACGCCGGCCCTCGCCCCCGGCGCGGCCCGCGGGCTTCACGCCCTTGGCCACGCCACGCCCGCCGGAGCGGGTGGACCGGGCGGGGCCGCCCCTGCTCGCGCGGGACTTCCCGCCCCGGCCGCCACGGGAGCCGCTCAGCGGACCTTCTCCTTCAGGAAGGAGACCGCGCGGTCCCAGGCGAGGGCGGCGGCCTCGGGCCGGTAGTTGCCCTGGGGGTTCTCGTCGTTGTGGAAGGCGTGCGGGGCGTCGTAATAGAAGTACTCGACGTCGGCCCCGGACTCCTCGCGGATCTGCTGCTCCTGCCTCCGCGCGTCCTCGACGGGGAAGGAGTCGTCCTGCTCGGCGTAGTGGCCCTGGACGGCGGCGGTGACGCCGGAGAAGTCACCGGGCACGCCCTGGCCCACGCCGTAGAAGGGCACGGCGGCGGAGACCTTGTCCCCCTGCTGGGCCGCGAGGGCGAGCACGAAGCCGCCGCCCATGCAGAAGCCGATCGCGCCCACGGTCTGCGAGGTCACCTCGTCCCGGGCCAGGAGCCAGTCGACGGCACCGGCGAGCTGGCGGGCGCCCTCCTCGGCGGGCAGGTTCTGCATCATCTCGCCGGCCTCGTCGCCGTCGTGGGCGATCCAGCCTCCGTAGAGGTCGGGGGCGAGCGCGACGAAGCCGAGGTCGGCGAGGCGGTCGCACACATCCTTGATGTGGTCCACCAGGCCCCACCACTCCTGGATCACGATCACGCCGGGGCCCTTCCCGGAGGCGGGCAGCGCGAGGTAGCCGTGGCCCGTCCGGTCGCCGTCCTGGCCGGCGTCCTTGGTGGGCAGGTCGAACGTGACGTTCTGGTGCGGGGTCTTCGAAGCCATCATGGGCCCCACCCTATGAGGAGACCGGGCCCCTCATCGAGGGACCCGGTCTCGACGCGCGAGGTCGACTCAGGCTCAGGCCTGGGCGTCGGCCTCGGACAGCACGAAGGCGGCGCCGATCTCGAGCTTCACCTTGTCCGAGACCAGGACGCCGCCGGCCTCGGTGGCGGCGTTCCAGGTCAGACCGAAGTCCTTGCGGGAGATCTCGCCGGTGGCCTCGAAGCCCACGCGGGTCGCGCCGAAGGGATCCTTGTCCTGGCCGCCGAACTCGGCCTCAAGCTCCACGGTCCGGGTGACGCCGTGCAGCGTCAGCTCGCCGACCAGGGTGAACTCCTCGGGCTCGCCGCGGACCTCGGTGGAGCGGAAGGTCATGGTGGGGAACTGCTCCACGTCGAAGAAGTCGGCGGAGCGCAGGTGGGCGTCGCGACCCTCGTTCTTGGTGCTGATGGAGGCGACGTCGACGGTCACCTCGACGGAGGACTGGGTGAACTCCTCGGCGATGACGAGCTGGCCCTCCACGGCGTGGAAGGTGCCGCGGACCTTGGAGATGCCGGCGTGGCGGACGACGAAGTCGACGTCCGAGTGCGCGGCGTCCAGGTTCCAGGTGCCGGGGGTGATGGCGTGCATGGGGTGCTCCTTTTCAGCGGGTCTGTCTGGTGTGTCCGGGGTGGGCCGTCGCGGGAGGCGATGGCTCCTTGGCCTCCGAACTTGTTTCAAATTCAAACATCATCCGGACGGGTTGTCCACGCCTGATCGTCAAAATTCGAAATAGAGACGGACGTCACGGGCCGTGGGGGCACATCAGGGACGAGTCCGCCCACGACGACGGCCCGGAACCTCCGGGGGTTCCGGGCCGCCGGCCCGCGGTCGGGCAGCGGGGCCGCGCTCGGGCGGCCGGACGGGGTCAGGCGGCGGGGCCGCCCCCCCGTCACGGGTAGAGGCCGCGGGTGCGGTGGGCCTCGGCCACGCGCTGGACAGCGGTCAGGGTGGCGGCCTCCCGCAGGCTCACGCGGCGACTCTCGGAGGTGGCCAGCACGGCCTGCCACGCAGCGACCATGCGCCGCTTCAGGCGCTCGTCCACCTCCTCGCGGCTCCACCAGTAGGCCTGGTTCGCCTGGACCCACTCGAAGTAGGAGACGATCACGCCGCCGGCGTTGGCCAGGATGTCCGGGACGACCAGGACGCCCTTCTCGGAGAGGATGCGGTCGGCCTCGCCTGTGGTGGGGCCGTTGGCGCCCTCCACGACCAGCCGGGCGCGCACGCGCGGGGCGTTCTCCTCGGTCAGCACGGACTGCACGGCGGCCGGGACCACGAGGTCCACGTCCATCTCGAGCAGTTCGTCCGCGTCCATGGACGTGGTGCCGGGGGTGTCCTTCACGGAGCCGGTGTCCCAGAGCTGCTTCTGCAGGGCGTCGTAGTGCAGGCCCTCGTCGTCGCGCACGGCGCCGTACTGGTCGGACACGGCCACGACCTTCACGCCGGCCGCCTCGAGCAGCTCGACCGTGCCGGCGCCGACCTTGCCGAAGCCCTGGACCGCCGCCGTCGCCTGCGACGGCTCGATGCCGAGGTGCTCGAGCGCGGCGAGCGCCACGTGGACCACGCCCGCCGAGGTGGCGGAGGCGCGGCCCAGCGAGCCGCCGAGCGCGACGGGCTTGCCGGTGACCACGCCGAGCGTGGTGTGGCCGACGTTCACCGAGTAGGTGTCCATCATCCAGGCCATGGTCTGCTCGTCCGTGCCCACGTCCGGGGCGGGGATGTCCACCTCGGGGCCGATGATCGGCTGGATCTCGGAGGTGTAGCGGCGGGTGACGCGCTCGAGCTCGGCCTTCGAGTACTGGCGGGGGTCGATGGTCACCCCGCCCTTGGCGCCGCCGTAGGGCACGTCCAGCAGGGCGCACTTCCAGGTCATCCACATGGCCAGCGCGCGGACCTCGTCCAGGTCCACGTCCTCACTGAAGCGCACGCCGCCCTTGGCCGGGCCGCGGGAGAAGTTGTGCTGCACGCGGTAGCCGCGGAGCACCTCGGTGGAGCCGTCGTCGCGGCGCAGGGGGATGGAGACGGCCATCTCGCGGCGGGGGGCGGCGAGCATCTGGTGCAGGCCCTCGTCGTAGCCGAGCGTCTTCACGGCGGCGGAGAGCTGGGCCAGGGCGTTGTCGAGCGGGGAGGACGGGGCCGTCACGGCCTCGTCCTCGGCGGGGATCCTCGTCATTGAGCGTCCTCGTGGTCCGGTGGGAAGGGATGTGTCGCGGCCCGACCGACGCGCGGAGCGCCGCGCCCCATTGCGCGGCCGACGCCGTCCGGACCCCGATGAACGCTACGCGCTCCCCCCGCACCCGTCACCCCTTCTCAGCCGAGATCCACGCCCACCCGGGTGACGTCGGACACAGAGGCGTGTACTGTGCTGTGGACGCGCCGCACACCCGCGGCGCCCTTCGGCGTCGAACCGACGCCGCTCGCTCAGGGCCCACCTGGTCCGTCCCCCGGCCGTCCGCCGCGCAAGGCACCCCGCCCGCGACCTCGGCCATCACCCCCTCCCCCGCGTTCCAGCCCGTGCCCGGCCAGCGCATCGACCCGGAGCTCGCCCGCTCCTGGCTGCTGGTCAACGCCGCCCAGCCCGAACGGTTCCAGCCCGCCGAGGACTCGGCCGCGGACATCGTCATCCTCGACATCGAGGACGCCGTGGCCCCCAAGGACAAGGACCAGGCCCGCGCGGACGCCGTCGCCTGGCTGACCTCCGGGCACACCGGCTGGGTGCGGCTCAACGGCTACGGCTCACGGTGGTGGGAGCAGGACGTCGAGGCGCTCGCCGCGGCCCTGCCCGCGCACCTGGGCGGGCCGGTCTCCGAGGGCGGCCTGGCCGGCGTCGTGCTGGCGATGGTGGAGTCCACGGACCACGTGAACGAGACCGCCCGACGGCTGCCCGGGGTGCCCGTCGTGGCGCTCGTGGAGACGGCGCGCGGGCTGCAGCGGATCGACTCGATCGCCGCCGCGAAGGGCACGTTCCGGCTGGCCTTCGGGATCGGCGACTTCCGCCGCGACACCGGCCTGGGCGAGTCGCCGCAGGCGCTGGCGTACACGCGGTCCCAGTTCACGATCGCGGCGAAGGCCACGGGGCTGCCGGGCGCGATCGACGGGCCGACCGTGGGCTCCACCGGCGTGAAGCTCGCCGAGGCGACGGCGGTGACCGCGGAGTTCGGCATGACCGGCAAGCTGTGCCTCGCGCCGGAGCAGTGCGCGGCCGTGAACGAGGGGCTCAGCCCGTCCCAGGAGGAGCTGGCGTGGGCCCACGAGTTCCTCGCGGACTTCGAGGCCGACGGCGGCGAGATCCGCAACGGCTCCGACCTGCCCCGCAAGGCGCGCGCGGAGAAGATCCTCGGGCTGGCCACCGCGTTCGGCGTGCACTCCACGCGGTATCCGGACCAGGACAACGCGATCACCGCGCCCTCGGACACGTACCACTACTGAGCGGGCCGCCGCCCACCAGAAACGCGGGTTGAGTTGTCACGGGTGCGGAGGCCGCACACCGGTGACAACTCAACCCGCGTTGCCTTCGGGGGTGCGGATCCGGCCTCCGCTCACACGTCCTGGCGCGTCCGGCGCACGACGGCGGCCCGCACGGAGAACGCCAGCACGATCGCCAGGATCCCGTAGATCACCCACGTGATGGGGGTGAAGACGAGCACGGCCGGGTCGCCGACCGAGCTGAGCAGGGCGTCGCGCAGGCTGGTCTCCGCGAGCGGGCCGAGCACCATGCCGATCATCAGCGGCGCCAGCGGGTAGCCGTACCGCCGCATCAGGAAGCCCAGCACGCCGATCCCCAGGAGCATCAGCAGGTCGAACACCGCGCCCGTGGTGGCGTAGATGCCCAGCCCGCAGAACAGCGTGATCCCCGCGTAGAGGTAGTGCTTCGGGATGAGCAGGAGCTTGGCCCACAGCTGCGCGAACGGCAGGTTGATCGCCAGCAGCACGATCATCGCGATGAAGAAGCTCGCCAGCAGCGCCCACACGAGGTCCGGGCTGCGGTCGAACAGCAGGGGGCCGGGCTGCAGCCCGTACTGGCGGAACGCCGCCAGCATGATCGCCGCCGTCGCGGAGACGGGCAGGCCCAGCGTGAGCAGCGCGCCCATCGCCATGCCGGTGGTCGAGTTGCCCGCGGCCTCCGGGGCCGCCAGCCCGCGGATCGCGCCGCGGCCGAACTGCGGATGCGCCCGGCGCCGGTCCAGGCGCCGCTCGGCCGAGTACGCCAGGAACGTCGGCACCTCGGAGCCGCCCACCGGCACGATGCCGAACGGCAGGCCGATCGCCGTGCCGCGCAGCCACGCCGGGGCGGCCTCGCGGAACTCGGCGCCCGACAGCCACGGCCGGCCGGTGCGACGGATGCGCAGGTCCTCGTGCTCGCGGCGCACCCGGGAGGCCACGTGGAACACCTCGCCGAGCGCGAGGATCGCCACCGTGACGGTCACCAGCGGGATGCCGTCGAACAGCTGCGGCGAGCCCATCGTGAAGCGCTCGGTGCCGGTCACCGCATCGATCCCGACGACGGCGATGCCCAGTCCCAGCACCAGAGAGGCCAGGCCGCGCAGCACCGAGTCGGCGACCACCGAGGAGGTGGCCACGAACGCGAAGAGCGCGAGCGCGAAGTACTCCGCGGGCCCGAAGCTCGTGGAGAACTCCGCCAGGACGGGGGCGAGGAACACGACGCACACCGAGGCCACCATGCCGCCGATGAAGGCGCCGAGCGCCGCCGTCGCCAGGGCCTGGGCCGCACGGCCGTCCTGGGCCATGCGGTGGCCCTCGAACGTGGAGGCGATGGCCGAGGCCTGGCCGGGGGTGTTCATCAGGATGGCCATGGTGGAGTCGCCGAAGAGGCCGCCGAAGTACACGCCGGAGAACATGATGAACGCGGCGGTGGGCTCGAGGGCGAAGGTCATGGGCAGCAGCAGGGCCACGGCCATCGAGGAGCCGAGACCGGGCATCACGCCGACCGCGGTGCCGAGCAGACAGCCCAGCACCACCCAGAGCAGGTTCATCGGGGTGAGGGCTCCGGCGAAGCCCTCCATGAGGAGTCCGAGGGTCTCCATGTCAGAAGCCACCTCCCAGGATGCCCGAGGGCAGGGTCAGGCCCAGGGCCACCGCGAAGCCGAGGTAGGCCAGCGAGGAGACGAACAGGGCGACGAGGATGTCGAACACGGGGTGCGGGGCGCCGAACGCGCGCGTGACGCACCAGAACAGCAGCGCCCCGGCGAGGATCCACCCCAGCCAGGGCAGCAGGACGGCGAACGCGAGGAAGCCGAGGAAGCACCAGGCCAGCGCGCCGAAGTCCGAGTGGAACAGGGTCAGCGGACCGGCCGCCTGCCCGACCTCGCCGTCCGCGTCGGCCTGACCCTCGGGGGACTGGCGCACGCGCACGACCTCCACCGCGAGCGCGGCGGCGATCACGAGGCCCGCGACCGCGAGGATCAGCGGGAAGAAGTCCGGGCCGGGGAAGTCGGCGCCCTCGGTGTCCATGGCCAGGGATCCCAGCAGCAGGTAGAGGCTGAACGCGGCCAGCACGGCCGGCATGACGAGCGCGGAGAGCCCGGCGGCGCGCCCCCAGCGGGAGGGGGCGTCGGCGGCGGGGGGGACGGTGGATGCGTGGCTCACTTGATCTCCTCCGTCAGCGTGCCGATGCGCTCCTTCTCGGCGGCGATGAACTCCTCGAGTTCGGCGCCGGAGAGGGGCACGGGGTTCCAGTAGTTGCGCTGCACCGCTTCCTTCCACTCGGGGGTGTCGACCGCCTCGGCGATGAGGGTCTCGAGCTCCGTGCGCTCCTCCGCGGAGACGCCCGGCGGCACGAACAGGGCGCGCCAGTTGGTGAGCGTGACGTCGTAGCCCTGGGAGCGCAGGGTCGGGATCTCCTCGACGCCGGCCAGCGGCTCGGCCGCCACCACGCCGAGGGCGCGCAGTCGGCCGGCCTCGACCTGCGGGTAGATGTCCGCGAAGCCGCCGGCGGAGGCCTGGGCGGTGCCGTTGAGCAGGGCCTGGATGGCCTCGCCGCCGCCGTCGGACGGGATGTAGGTGGTGTCCGCGACCGGCACGTCGGCCGTGCGGGCGATGTCCGCCATGACGAGCTGGTCGAAGGAGCCGCCGCCGGTCCACGCCACGTGGGCGGGGTCGGCGCGCCAGGCGGTCACCAGGTCGTCCATGCTCTGGTACGGCGAGTCCGCCGGGACCACCACGAGGCTGTACTCCTCGACGACGCGGCTGACCGCGGTGACCTGGGAGAGCTCGGGGCCGGTGCCACGGGCCGCGTGGGCGGCGATCTGGCCGGTGCCGCCCACCATGAGGTTGTTCGCGTCCTCGAGCGTGGTCAGCTGGCCGAGGGCGATGGTGCCACCGGCGCCGGGGATGTTGACCACCTGGACGTTGTTCACGAGCCCGTTGACGCGCATGGTCTGCTGCAGCTCGCGCTGGAACGAGTCCCAGCCGCCGCCGGCGGCCGCGGGGGCGATGAGGGTCAGGTTGGTGCGGATGTCGTTGCCTCCCGAGGCCGAGCGGATGGAGAAGGCGGAGGCCGCGAGCACGGTGAGCACCGCGATCACGCTGAAGACGATCCGGCCGATCCCCGTGCGTCGGCGCGGGGGGCCGTCGGGGGAGGTGGAGGACATGGCGGTTCCTAACAGAGACACCCCGCCGCCAGGGAGTGGCGCCGGGGACAGGTGCGAGTGGTGGAGGTCACCGTAACAGCGCGACGAGGCTGCGTGCGCTCCGCGTCCGCAGAGTCGCCGACGACAATCGGCCCGGGTGGTGACGGGGGCCGCGTCCATGACGCACAGTGGTCCCCATGACGATCATCAGCACCGGAACCAGCACCCCCGAGAGCGCCGCGGCCTGGCGGGCCGCCCTGGCCGAGGCGGCCCTGCGCGGGGAGGACGTGGTCTGGTTCTCCCTCGACGGGACCGAGCCGGACGAGGCGGAGGCACGCGAAGCCGGCGTCGACGTGTCCGTGGCACACGCCCAGGAGCGCGGCCGGGACGCCGTCGGCGACCTGCTCGAGCACGCCGAGCGTGTGGGCGCGAGCCGGATCGTGGTGGGCGTGAAGCACCGCTCCCCCGTGGGCAAGCTGCTGCTGGGATCGGCCGCGCAGCAGATCATCCTCGAGGCGCGCGTCCCGGTGGTGTGCGTCAAGCCGTGAGGGCCGGCGTCGGGCGGGCGGCCCCGCGCCCGGACCACCCTGCGGCGTTTGGGGGCGGTTTCGGGCGGTATTCGGCGTGGATACCGCCTGAAACCGCCCCCAACCGGGGAGTGGGGACCAGCCCGGGAACGACGAAGGCCCCGGAACCACACGGTTCCGGGGCCTTCGTCCTCGGTGCGCGAGGGGGGACTTGAACCCCCACGTCCTTGCGAACACTGGCACCTGAAGCCAGCGCGTCTACCAATTCCGCCACTCGCGCGAGCGGCTTCCTGATCTCGGCTCCGGACATCCGGCGACCGTCACAGGCAGCGAGGAATACTCTAGCC
>NZ_JABFAY010000013.1:0-6651 GCF_017168495.1 Micrococcus sp. KRD096
CCGAAGTCGTTGGTGGTGCTGCCGACAGCGATCACCAGGGTGTCGTAGGCGATGTCGCGCTCGGGAACCAGTTCAACTTTTTTTTAGATGTGTATAATAGACAGTGGGTGAAGAGCTTGGTGCGGGGGTTGGCCTGGTTCAGCAGGGCCACCAGGCGCACGGTGGGGCCCAGGGCGTCGACGGTGGCCCAGGTGCGGGCGATGTCGTCGGCGCTGGGAGTGGTGGGGATGATGACCAGGTCGGCCGCTGCGGCAGCGGCGGACTGGACGTCGGGGGTGCCCGGTGGGGTGTCGATCACGACGAAGTCCGTGCTCGGGCGCAGCCGTTTGAGGTCGGAGAGGTTCACGGCCCGGTAGGTGAAGGGGATGGGCGAGCCTGTGGGGCGTTCTTCGGCTGCGATCTCCAGCCACTCGCTGGCCGAGCCCTGGGGATCGGCGTCGAGGACTTCGACGCTGTGGCCGGTGTGGGTCAGGGCGGCGGCGAGGCAGATGGTTCCCATGGTCTTGCCCACGCCTCCCTTGGAGGCGATGAACGCGATGGTGACAGGAGCTGGTGCCATGAGGGCAGGATAACCCGCACTAACGCAGTGCCGCACGCGGTGATGCGTTAGTGCGGTACTGCAATCCCTCGGGCCTAGGCGTACATATCGCGTTGGCCAGGGCGGGAGCTGGTGATGGCTCCTCCTCCGTGTGGCAGAGCGTGAGCTCCGTGTTGTCCACCAAGTGGGGATTCTGCTTGTTCAGGAGAGCTTCTCCTCCGTGTCGCTTTCCTCGAGGCTGGCACGCAGCTCGTTCTGGATGCGGAGCAAGGCCGGAGAGTCTGAGTCCTCATCGAAGGGGCAGACATGCGTGTGTGGGATGAGCACCTTGTCGGTGGGGCGTTCTGCGGGGCGTTGGATGGCGATGATCTTCCGACGTCGAGGAAGGCGCCACTGAGCCTTAGGGGGCAATCCAGCGCTCTCGTACTCTTCCGGCTGGAAGGGCCAGGGTGCTTCGCGTTCGGTGTAAATCCAGATGATCGGCAGTCGACAGCGTCGGCAACGGCCTCTCTTTGGTTTGGACCAGAGATAGGTGGCTGGGGCGTCGTCAGCAGGGTCTGAGAACAAGGCCTGCTTGATCTGCTGGGGTTCATGGAGACGATGCCGGGGTGGTGGTTGCTCTTGGCTCATGTGGGTCTCCTCTGCCTGCGCACGCCGGTGATGTTTGGATTCTCACCCGATGGCCGGCTGTACACCAGAGGAAGGAGGGACTGGTGCACGTGTAGGTGACAGTCGTCTTCACGCCGCGTCTGCGGGCGTGTGGTCCATGATCAACTCGTACTCGACCGGCGTCAATCGGCCCAGGCGCACCTGCCGGCGGCGGCGGTGGTAGGTTCGCTCGATCCAGGTGATGATCCCGGCCCGCAGCTCGTCCCGGGTGTCCCAGTCGCGTCGGTCCAGCACGTTCTTCTGCAGCAACGCGAAGAAGGACTCCATAGCCGCGTTGTCCCCGGCAGCACCGACCTGACCCATGGACCCGATCAGCCCGTGGGTGGTGAGGGCGTCCTGGAATAGGGCCGAGCGGAACTGGGAGCCGCGGTCCGAGTGCACGATGCACCCGGCCACCGCATCGGTGCCGCCGCGGCGTGCCACGGCCTGCTCGAGGGCGTTCACGGCCAACGAGGCCTGCATACGCCCGGCCATGGAGTACCCCACGATCCTGCCGGCGTAGAGATCCTTGATCGCGCAGAGGTAGAGCTTGCCCTCACTGGTGGGGTGCTCGGTGATGTCGGTCAGCCACAGCCGGTTCGGAGCTTCGGCAGAGAAGTCCCGGCGGACGTGGTCGTCGTGCACGGGTGGGCCTGGGCGGGTCCCGTACTTGCCACGCTTGGCCCCGAACCCGCAGTGCCACCCGTTCTGGCGGCAGAGCCGCCAGGCAGTACGGGCGGCCATTCGCTCCCCGGCCGCCTCGGCCTCGTCCCGCAGCAGCCGGTACCCGAACTCCGGATCGTTCAGGTGAGCGGCGTGCAGGGCGTTGGCCCGGTAGGCCTGCTCCACCTCAGAAACGGCGACGGGCTGGTCCCGCCAGCGGTAGTAGGGCTGGCGGGCGAGCTTGAGGACCCGCAAGGACACCGCGACCGGGATCTGGTCGGCGGCGAGCTCGGACACGAGCGGGTACATCATTTTTTCGGCAGGTTCGCCTGGGAGAGGTAGGCCGCGGCGCGGCGTAGGACTTCGTTCTCCTGCTCGAGGAGCCGGATCCTGCGGCGGGCTGCGCGGAGTTCTTCGGCCTCGGCCTTGGTGGTGCCTGGGATGTTGCCTGCTTCGATATCGGCCTGGCGAATCCAGTTCGTCAGGCAGGACTCGGAGATGCCGAAGTCCTTCGCGATGTCTTTCAGATGGGTGCCGGGCTCACGGTTCTGCGCGACCCGGACGACATCATCGCGGAACTCTTTGGGGTAGGGGGCGGGCATGGTGCACATCCTTCCCTTTGGTGTGGGAACACCACAGATCGTATGTCACCTGTACGTGCGTCAGTCCCTCCCTCGGCCGTCGGCCTGTGCACGATCGGCCCCTTGACCACAGGGGTCAGGAGCACCGGGGTCGGGACGCGGATATGGTCTGTCGTTCCCAGGGCCGGGGCTTCTGCTCCATCGCCGACCGGCGTCGAGGCGTGCCACCCACCTGTCGCACCGCCCCACCCCGCCAAGATCACCGTGTGGTCTCGTACGGCGCCGGCAGGTTGACTCCCTAGGGGGGACCGACTGCAGCGGGCCGCGGAGGGGAGTCCTAGTAGTGGTTATCGCGCGGCGTCGACGGTGCCCCGGTCGGGCACCGTGGCGGTCAGGAGGACCGCGGCCAGCGCCCCGCCGACAATGAAGATGTCCGCGATGTTGCCGATGAACCAGTTCCCGTAGGCGAGGAAGTCCACCACGTGGCCTTGCCCGAATGACGGTGGGCGCAGGAGCCGGTCACCCAGGTGGGAAGTCACCGCGCCGCCGAGACACCCGATCACGATCGCCCAGGACACGGTACGGACCCGGAGGGTGAACCAGATCGCCGCGGCGACCGCCACCGCCGAGATGATGGTGAAGATCCAGGTCGAGTTGGCCCCGAACGAGAAGGCCGCCCCGGGGTTGTAGGCCAGCTGGAGCCCGAGCAGCTCACCCAGGAGCGGGACTCGCTCGCCCGTGGACAGGCTGTTCTCCGCCCACCACTTGGTCACCTGGTCCAGGACCACTACGCCGGCCCCGATCGCAATGGTCAAGAGCACCAGGGGGTACCTGCGCCGGTGGTTCATTCGTGTCCTTTCGCGATGCGCCCGTTTCCCGGCGCCTCAGTGGATCTGCTGACCCCGGCGCGACCTGTGAAATCGCTGGCAGGTACCGGATGGACCGGACAGGTCGGGTCTCACCGGGCCTGGGCGTCTCTGTCCCGCAGGCACGGTAGGAGCTCATCCCGTGGTGGCGGGTTGGGCTTGCCGGTCGGTGAGGGGTTCCAGGGCGGTGCGTCGGGTGGTGGCGGCGCGCAGGCCGTTGCCGATGACGATGACCTCGGCGACCTCGTGGACCAGGACCACGGCGGCCAGGCCGAGGACGCCGGTGATGGCCAGCGGCAGCAGCACGGCGATGATCAGCAGCGAGAGAATGATGTTCTGATTGATGATGGCCCGGCCGCGGCGGGCGTGGGCCAGAGCTTGGGGGATCAGGCGCAGGTCGTGGCCGGTGAAGGCGACATCGGCGGATTCGATGGCTGCGTCCGAGCCGGTGGCGCCCATGGCGATGCCGACCTCGGCGGCGGCCAGGGCGGGAGAGTCGTTGATGCCGTCACCGATCATCGCGGTGGGCCGGGTGCCGGTCAACTGGTGGACGGCGGTGGCCTTGTCCTCGGGGCGCAACTCGGCGCGCACGTCGTCGATGCCGGCCTGGTCGGCGATCGCCCGGGCGGTGCGGGCGTTGTCCCCGGTGAGCATGGTCAGGTCGATGCCCTGGCCGGTCAGGGTGGTCACGACGGTGGGGACCTCAGGGCGCAGTTCGTCACGGACCCCGATGGCCCCGGCGACCGCCCCGTCGCGGTGGATGATGACCACGGTCATGCCCTGGTCCTCCAGCCCCTGGACCTGGGCCGCCAGGGGGCCGGGGGCCAGCCAGCGGGGGCTGCCGACGGTGACGGTAGCCCCGTCCAGGCGGCCGGTGATCCCGTGCCCGGCGGTCTCGGTGACGCCCTCGGCCGCGGGCGTGTCCGGGGTGGCGGCGGTGATGGCCGCGGCCAACGGGTGGGTGCTGTGCTGTTCCAGTGCCGCGGCCCAGCCCAGCACTTGGTCCTCGGTGATGCCGGGGGCGGCGAGCACGGCGGTGACGGTGGGCTGGTTGCGGGTCAGGGTCCCGGTCTTGTCCACCGCCAGGTGGCGGATCCCGCCGAGGCGCTCGAAGGCGGCCCCGGATTTGATGACCACCCCGAACCGGCTGGCCGCGCCGATCGCCGAGACCACGGTGACCGGCACCGCGATGGCCAGCGCGCAGGGCGAGGCGGCCACCAACACCACCAGGGCGCGGGTGATCCACAGTTCCGGGTCCCCGAGCAGGGACCCGAGGGCCGCGACGAGCACGGCCAGGATGAGCACCCCGGGCACCAGGGGCTTCGCGATCCGGTCGGCCAGCCGGGCCCGGTCCCCCTTCTCGGCCTGGGCCTGTTCGACCAGGTGCACGATGGTGGTCAGGGAGTTGTCGGTGCCGGCGGCGGTGGCGTCAATCTCCAGGGCCCCGGCGGTATTGATCGACCCGGCCGAGACGGTGTCTCCCGGGCCGACCTCGACCGGGATGGACTCGCCGGTGATCGCCGAGGTGTCCAGGGAACTGCGCCCGGTACGCACGATCCCGTCGGTGGCGACCCGTTCCCCGGGCCGGACCACGAGCACCTGCCCGGGTCGCAGGTCCTTGGCCTCGACCTCCACCGTGGCCCCGCCGGCCCGGATGGTCGCGGTCTCGGGCACCAGTTTCAGCAGGGCGCGCAGGCCCGCCCGGGCCCGGTCCATGGCCTTGTCTTCCAGGGCCTCGGCGATGGAGTACAGGAACGCCAGGGCGGCGGCCTCCTCGATGTAGCCCAGGATCACCGCGCCGATGGCGCTGATCGTCATCAGCAGTCCGATCCCGAGCCGGCCCCGGGTGAACAATCCGCGCAGCGCCCCGGGCACGAAGGTCCAGGCGCCCAGCACCAGCCCGACCCAGAACACCACCGTGGCCACGAGACCGGCCCCGGACCATTCCAGGACCAGCCCGGTGAGGAACGCCAGCCCGGAGAGCGCCGGGAGCAGGATGGCTGCATCGCGCCACCACGGCCGGTGCTCCTCGTGCTCCTCGGGTGCACCGGGAGTGGGGGTCGGGGCCTCGCAGCCGCAGGCGGCGCTCACGAGGCCACCTCCGCCGTGTCGCAGCACCCGGGTACCGGGCAGCCCGGGTCCAGGCAGGGCGCGGAGGCATCCACCGCGAGGGTCACCTCGAGCAGACTGCTCAGCGCCCGGGCCAGGTGCGCATCGACGATCGCGTACCGGGTGCGGCGGCCCTGGTGCTCGACGGCCACGATCCCGCAGTCCCGCAGGCAGGCCAGGTGGTTCGACACGTTCGACCGGCTCAGCCCCAGGGCCTGGGCCAGCTCGGCCGGATACCCGGGGCCCTCCAGCAGGGACAGCAGGATCCGGGATCGGGTGGGGTCGGCCATCGCCCGGCCCAGCCGGTTCATCACGTCCAACCGTGTCGCAATCGTCAGCATGTGGTGAACTATACAGCCTGCACTGTAGTCTCTTGCGGGGTTTCGCCCGGGCCGGGCGACCCCGATCGATTGAATCAGTGAGGACCCTCCGTGACTGCCCGTTGCTGCCCCACCTTCCCGCATCGCCGCTGCCGGGGCCGAGGAGGACGGCCATGAGCCTGGGTGGGTTCTTCGCCGAGATGGTCCAGTCCGGGGCACTGCTGGTGGCGATGCCGCTGGCCGTGGTCGCCGGGCTGGTGTCCTTCCTCTCCCCGTGCATCTTGCCGCTGGTGCCCGGATACCTGGGGTATGTCTCCGGGCTGGCCGACCCGCGCCGGGCGGACAACCGGCGCCGGGTGATGACCGGGGTGGGACTGTTCATTATGGGCTTCGCCGCGGTGTTCACCCTCTACGGGGCCGCCTTCGGGGTGATCGGCGGGTGGCTGTTGCAGTGGCAGGACGCGCTGATCCGGGCCTTGGGGGTGTTCGTGATCCTGATGGGCCTGGTGCTCATCGGCTGGCTGCCGTTCCTGCAGAACACCCGGCGGATGTCCTTCCAGCCCAGGACCGGGATCGCCGGGGCCCCGCTGCTCGGGGTGGTCTTCGGCCTGGGCTGGACCCCGTGTATGGGCCCGACCCTCAGCGCCGTGCTGGCGTTGAGCACCACCACCGGGGACCCCTGGCGCGGGGCCCTGCTGGGCTTCCTCTACTGTCTGGGCCTGGGCATCCCCTTCGTGCTGGTGGCGATGGGCCTGGACTGGGTCACCCGAACGCTGGGCTTCGTCCGCCGCCACATCCGCGCCTTCAACATCATCGGCGGGGTACTGCTGGTGCTCGTCGGGGTGCTGATGGTCACCGGGATCTGGACCCTGTGGATCTACCAGCTGCAGAACCTGGCCGGCACCTTCACCACCCCCGTCTAACCC
>NZ_JABFAY010000013.1:6751-12025 GCF_017168495.1 Micrococcus sp. KRD096
ACCTCACGGATTGGACCGCTCGTGACTTCCCCTGACCCCACCGCTTCCACCCCGTCTTCTCCCACCCCGTCCCGGCAGCGCCGGGCCAAGATCGTGGTCTGGGTGCTGCTGGGCCTGGTCGTGGCCGCCGCCCTCATCGGTTACCTTGTGGCCCGCGGGACCGCCACCGCCCAGCAGCAGGACCTCAACCAGTCCACCGCCCAGTCCACCGGGCAGTCGACTGGGTCTGCCGGTCAGTTGGTGCGGGAGAATAGCCGGGTGCTCTCGCAGGCCCCCAATGAGAAGGCCGTGCTGGTGGAGTTCCTGGACTTCGAGTGCGAGGCCTGCGCGGCGGCTTACCCCTTCGTGGAGGACCTGCGCGCCGAGTATGCGGACACCGTGACCTTCGTGCACCGGTACTTCCCGCTGCCGGGCCACCCGAACTCGGTCACCGCGGCCATCGCCGTGGAGGCCGCTGCCCAGCAGGGCGCCTACGAGTCGATGTACCAGAAGATGTTCGAGACCCAGACCGAGTGGAGCCACACCACGGAGGACCGCAGCCCGGTCTTCCGGGCCTACGCCGAAGAGTTGGGCCTGGACATGGCCGCCTACGATGCCGCGGTGGCCGACCCGGCCACCCGGGACCGGGTCGAGCTGGACGTGGCCGACGGCACCGCCCTGGGCGTGGCCGGGACCCCGACCTTCTACCTCGACGGTGAGCCGCTCACCGTGAACAGCCTGGAAGAGTTCACCGCCGCCGTCGAGGCCGCCACCCAGGACTGACCGCCCGGACCATCCGCGGCCACCCGGGCCAGAGCAGAGGACCGAGAGCAAAGGACTTCCCATGACCGACCGGCTCACCGAGCCCACCGCCCCGAGCGCCGCCTCCCCAGTATCGGCAGCCGGCCCGGCGCCGGCCCCGGCGTGGTTCACCGGGCGCCGGGCCTTCGGCCTGGTGCTGCTCGTCACCGGCGCCGTCGGCTGGATCGCCTCGGCGACCCTGGTCCTCGAACGCCTCGCCCTCTACGAGAACCCCGGCCACACCACCAGCTGTGACATCAACCCCTGGGTGTCCTGCGGACGGGTCATGGGCACCTGGCAGTCCGAGCTGTTCGGCTTCCCCAACCCGCTGATCGGCATCGTCGCCTTCGCCGTGGTGATCTCCACCGCGATGGTCGTGCTCTCCGGGGCCCGGCCCGGCCGCGGGTACTGGCTCGGGCTGCAGGCCGGGGTCACCCTCGGGATAGGGTTCGTGGCCTGGCTGTGGTTCCAGGCCCTGTACGAGATCTACATCCTCTGCCTGTACTGCATGATCGTCTGGGCGGCCATGATCCCCCTGTTCCTCCTGCTCACCGCCCGCAACCTCGCCCACGGCGTGATCCCCGCCCCGCCGGGGGTGGTCCGGTTCGCCACCGGCTGGGCCGGGACCCTCATCGCCGTCGCCTACGTCGCCGTCGCCGGCTCGGTCTTCGTCCAGTTCCTCCCCGCCTTCACCGGCTTCTGACCGGTCCTGGGGCGCGACCTCGCCATTATCGACTGAAGGCGCTATCATCGTCGTATGACGATGATTAAGGAGCCGGGGGTGTCCCCGGCGGCGGGCCTGGGCCCGGCGGCGGCGCTGTTCCACGGGTTCTCCGACCCCACCCGGTTGGCGATCCTGCGGCACCTGGCCACCGGGGAGCACAAGGTGCGCGAGCTGACCGAGCACCTCGGGTTGGCCCAGTCCACGGTCAGTGCGCACCTGGCCTGCCTGGCCGGCTGCGGGTTGGTGGCCTCCCGGCCGGTGGGCCGGGCCTCGCTGTACGCCCTGGCCGCCGAGCCCGAGCTGCTTCAGGTGCTGGCCGCCGCCGAGCGGCTGCTGACGGTCACCGGGCACGCGGTCGAGCTCTGCCCACACTCCGGCACCCCGGGCCCCGACGGCCCCGCCGCGGCCTGAGCCCGGTCCCGGAGAAGGAGGACACAGTTAATGGGTGCACACCACCACGCCTCGCCGGCGCACCGCTGGCGGCTGGCGGTCGCTTTCGCCATCACCACGGCGGTGCTGCTGGCCGAGGTGGCCGGGGCGCTGATCACCGGCAGCCTGGCCCTACTGGTGGACGCGGCGCACATGCTCACCGACGCTGGCGGGTTGCTGATGGCCCTGCTGGCCTCCACCCTGATGGCCCGGCCGCCCACGGCCCGGCGCACCTGGGGGTTCCTGCGCGCCGAGGTGTTGGCCGCCCTGGCCCAGGCCGCCATCCTGCTGGCCGTGGGTCTCTACGCCTTCATCGAGGGCCTGCAGCGACTGTTCGCCCCGCCCGAGGTAGCCTCCGGCCCTCTGCTGCTGTTCGGGATCCTCGGCTTGGCCGGTAACCTCGCCTCGCTGGCCGTCCTCGGCTCCGGCCGCGGGGCCAACCTGAACATGCGCGCCGCGTTCCTGGAGGTCCTCAACGATGCGCTGGGCTCGGTGGCCGTGATCGCCAGCGCCCTGGTCATCGCCACCACCGGCTGGGCGCAGGCCGACGCCGTGGCCGGGATGCTCATCGCCGTGTTGATTGTGCCCCGCACCCTGAAGATCCTGGCCGAGGCCGCGCACATCCTGCTCGAATCCACCCCCCGGGACCTGGACCTCGCCGAGGTTCGGGACCACCTTGAAGCGGTGCCGCACGTGGTGTCCGTGCACGACCTGCACGCCTCCCAGATCGCCACCGGGGTCCCCGTGCTCAGCGCCCACGTCGTCGTCGAGGACCACTGCTTCCACGACGGGCACGCCCCCCAGATCCTGGACCAGCTCCAACACTGCGTCGCCGAGCACTTCGACGTGGCGATCGACCACTCCACCTTCCAACTCGAACCCGCCGCCCACGCCCACCACGAACACCCCACCCACCACTGACCCAGTGGGGCTGGTTGAGCAATAGACGCGTCCGCAGGAGGAACCCCCCACCGGACACACCCGCAGCCGACATGGATGAACAGTGGCACGCCACTAGGGACATCCCGCATGACCCGTCCGGTGGTCCGTCCCGCGACGGCACGTCATACGACACGCCCCCGGGTGGGTCACCATCGGCGGCACACAGCTCCGCAGCCCGCGGTGGTCATCGGCGTTGGGCCAGCACCTTCTGTCCGGCTTCGCGCAGTTCCCCCGTGGGTGAGACGTGGCGGTAGAGGGTCTGGCGGGTGATGCCCAGTTCCTTACACAGGGCACCGACGTTGGTGTCCTTGTTCCCCATCGAGGCCATCGCCAGGCGGATCTTGGCCGGGGTCATCTTGTAGGGCCGGCCGCCCTTGCGGCCTCGGGCCCGGGCCGAGGCCAGGCCGGCCTTGGTGCGTTCGGAGATCAGCTCGCGTTCGAACTCGGCCAGGGCGGCGAAGATCCCGAACACCAGCTTGCCGGAGGCGGTCGTGGTGTCAATCGCCGCCCCCTGGCCGGTGAGCACCTTCAGGCCCACGCCCCGCTCGGTGAGCTCGTGCACGATGTTGACCAGGTGGCGCAGGTCCCGGCCGAGTCGGTCCAGCTTCCACACCAGCAGGGTATCCCCGGCCCGCAGCGCTTTCAGGCACGCGGCCAGATGGGGACGGTCATCGCTCTTGCCGGAGGCCTTGTCCTCGTACAGAGCCTCCGGTTCCACGCCGGCTTCGAGCAGGGCGTCGCGTTGCAGGTCGGTGGCCTGGGAGCCGTCAGCCTTAGACACCCGCATGTACCCCACGAGCACCGCCCACCACCCCTGTCATTTATTCGATCGTTTATGTGACACGAGGCCCGCAGAGCGAGGTGTTGAGAAATATTGTCACGTAACCGGTCATTTATTCTACGTCTCGCAGACGGTCAAGGCGCAGCTATGGTGACAGGTAGTCCGAAGGGATGCCGAGCTCGGTGAAATTGCTCCGGACGCCTTGGATCACTTCGTCGTTGTCGCGGCGGTACATCGTGCAGAAGTTGAAGAGTTGGCGGGCGGTCTCGGGGGTGGTCCGGGCTTCCTCGACGACGGCCTGAAAGTTCTTTTTGATCTCCTGCCAACGGATGGCGGTGGGGTCCGTGGTTTGTTCGGTGCTGCCGGGGTCGCGGGAAATGTCCGGTTGGGGCAGGAACACCTCGGCTTCGCGTCCGGGGCAGGTCATGGCCCGGGTTTCGAGCAGGTGTATCGCGGTGGCGGCGGCTTCCAGGGACTGGAGTTGGCGCTGATCGGAGAGTTCCTCGTAGGGGCGCCACGGGCCCTGTCCGGCGCGGACCGGGTGGCCGGTGCGGTCCCACACCTGTCGTGTCAGCCGGCCGGGTGCGCCGCATTCGATGATGGTCGCGCCGAGCTCGTCGAGCAGCGTCCTGAGTAGTCGGAACCAGAGGCCTGCGTGCACCCGGTGTCGGGGAAGGGCGACGGATCCTGTGGTCAGGGCCTGCCAGGTCCGCTGGTCCATGCTCCGGATCGCCGCCCCGACCGGTCGCGGCTCGGGCCTACCCGGCGAGACGTGCCAGAAGTCGTGGTAGCCCACCGGGCCGTTGTGGCGTTCGAGTCGGCAGTGGTGGACGGGGCAGGAGAGCATTAGGGGCACCAGCCACGCCAGTTGGTAGGGGCAGGGAGGGGTGGATTCCATGGTGCAGCGCGGACAGGCCCGGTGTTGCCAGCCGGCATCCGTGGGCAACCAGGCCCGCCAGTCCTCCACGGTACGGTCGCGTCTCCTTCCCCGGGGCAGCAGTACCGCCAGCTGGCGGGTATAGGTGGTGTAGGCCTTCGCCGCTGGCTCGAGTTGGTCCAGCAGCCAGGGGGTCTGCCCGCCGAGAGTCATGGCCCGTATGGTGTCGGTTCCGGTTCTGGTGCGGCCGGCTAGCTGGTTGATGAATTCCTCCGGGGCGGCCACGTCCAGGTCCCCGGGGCGGGAGATGCAGAACCCGGTATCGAGAACGAGGTCCTCGACCTCGGCCCCGTAGCGGTGGGCTATCCGGCGCAGCCAGGAGGTGAGTGCCTCACCGGTGACCGGGGCCGGGTGCACCGGCCACCGAGTGCTCACAGCAGCTCGCGTTCGAAGACCCGGCGGCGTTCGGTCGGCCCGGTGTAGTTAGCCATCGTCAGGGTCCGGTGGTCGATGGCCTCGAGGCCGGACTCGACGGCGGCCACCGCGGCCGCGGTCAGCAGGTGGGCCAGCTCCCCGATGGTGCCCTCGCTGCGGGCCAGCAGGTAGCGGGCCATGAGTTGAGTCCCTGATAGTGGTGTAACCCTCCCCGGCCGCCAACACCGTCCCCAGCATGGACGCGGTCACCGTGGGAGCCTTCGAGTGAACCTTCCACAGCACTCTCGAAAGGGACATCACCACGAT
>NZ_JABFAY010000014.1:0-24218 GCF_017168495.1 Micrococcus sp. KRD096
GCGCGGCCGGTCCGGGTCGGGAGCATCGGGGCGATCAACTCCCATTGGGTGTCAGAGAGCATCTGGAACCGGGACATGTCCCCAGGGTCTCAGCTGACTCGTGCATCTATTCTCAGACACGCCCTAGGCCTCAGTACGCCTTGGCTTCCATCCAGGCGAGCACATCGAAGACGCGGAGGGTGGTCGCCTCGGCGGGGAGGGCCGCCGCGCACCGGTAGGACTCGAGGCGCTGCCAGATGGTTCGCTCCTGGGCGGAGAACTCCGCATGGAGGAGTGCCCGGCCCACGTAACCGTCCTTTCGGGTCTCATGGAAGACGGTCCGGCGCAGGTCGGCGTCGATAATCGGGAAGAGTCGCGGCCGCTTGCGGGCGAGCAGCTTGGAGGCGATCGTCGGGCCGATCTTCGGCAAGGTTTTCAGCGCCTCGTAGAGCTCGTACACCGGTGCCATGTCCTTGCCGGACGGGTCCGGGTCGACGTCGATGTAGTCCCGGTCCGGGCCGATGGCCTCCAGAAGCCCGGCGAAGTGCACCCTCTGGGTGATGAGCAGATGCACGACGGCACGACCCGGCACTGGTGTGTTCAGCAGGGCGGTGGAGGCGACGTCGTCGGAGGTGAACGTGTTCGCAGACGCTGCGCGCGTCTCGCTCGGGTCGAACCCGTCCCATTGGCTGCCGATGAACTTGCCGGACGTGAAGTAGCGGCCGAGGAGGTCGACGGCACGCTCGGTCTGGTCGGAGGCGACGGTGCAGGGCAGGTGCAGCTGGGGTGCGGTCATGGCTTCCTCTTCCCATAGAAGGCGTCACGGTGATTGTGGCTGAGGGCTCATCGCAGGGGAAGGATGATCAGGGGTCCTCGGCAGAATGGGGTTCCATGGAGTCCACCCAGCCCGTCCCCGAGCCCTTCGTCCTCTCCCTCGGGGCCGTCCTCGCCGCCGCAGGCCTCGACCCGCACGACGTCTTGGCCATCCGCCACACCTACAAGAAGTCGGGGCTGCCATCGCGGGCGGCAGCCACTCCGGAGCGCGTGCTCGCCTACACTCGGGAGCAGCACCACGTGGGGAAGTTCCCGAAGGAGCCCGCCCGCCACTGGCTGATCTTCATGGGGGAGGGCGGACGTCGTTCTCGCCTCACCGCCGTGTACGAGAACCGTGGGGAGGCCGTGGCTGAGCGCACGGAGCGGTACCGGTACTACGACGTTACGCCGGTGCCGCTGCTGGCCTCCCTCGAGGAGCGCCTGGTGGTGGAGTGGTCCGCAGACCCCGTGAACTGGGCCAAGCGCGGCCCCCTGGCGGCGCGGTTCCCCGTCCTGGAGATCGCCGACCCCACCACCGAGGCGTTCCCCGGCTTCGACCACGTGCTGCTCAGCTACGGGGACCTGCAGTCAATGGTGGCCGAGACCCGCTACGCAGGCTGGCGCACCGCCCTGGAGGCCGTGCGTGGGATCTACCTGATCGCCGACGAGTCCGGGGGCCAGTGCTACGTGGGCAAGGCCGACGGCGAGCGTGGTGTGCTCGGGCGGTGGGAGGCCTATGCCCGTGACGGGCATGGCGGGAACGTCGCCCTCCGGGATGCCCTGGAGCTCGACCCCGCCCAGCCGGAGCGGTACACGTTCAGCCTGTTGCGCGTGTTCGGCTCTAATACCCCGCAGGCCCAGATCGACGCCGCGGAGAAGCACTACAAGGACGCTCTGATGACGCGCCGGTTCGGGCTGAACCGGAACTGAACGGACTTCGTAGTCCTGGGGGAGTGGGCGAAGGTCAGACGGGGGATGGACTGCCCGCGCCGAGCCTCGGGGAAGAGGACAAGCGCGCCATCCCGGCACTGCAGCCATCGCTGAGTTCCTCGAATGTGACTGCCCACGAGCACACGGGGCATCTGCAAGCCGCCCGCATTGATGTCGTCGCGCGGGCGGGTCTGATGGGTGTGAACGGCCCACCCGGAACCGGCAAGACGACGATGCTCCGGGACATCCTGGCGTCCAACGTCGTCGAACGAGCACGCCGATTGTCGGCGTGTGAGAACCCATTCGACGCCCTCACCGAACGCACCCATGAGTGGACCGGCGAGGGCAGGATGCGACGACGGGCGCGCGAACTCCGGCCCGAGGTGGCCGGCCTCGAAAAGGTGGTGGCCTCGGTGAACAACGCGGACGAGGAGAACCTCTCCGAGGAGATTCCACATCGGAGCGCCACCAAGGACGGCCGACACGTGGATGCGGACTACTTCGCCTGCCTGGCCACCGCCGCCTTGGGCGGAAGCGGCGGGGGAAGAGGACGCCCTGGGTGAGGACAGCTTGACGTCGGAGCAGCCGGGCACCTCGGGCCTGGCCACTGCGCCGATGGCAACGGCACCGACTCCGCCCCGCTCCGCGCGCAGGCGGCCGACGAGGGGGTAGTGCTGCTCGGGGTCCTTCTGGAGGACCCGGACCGGCCCGGGGCGCACGGGGCGCACGGGGCCGGCCGGACCGACCTACGGACCGGACGGCTCAGCCCTGGGCCGACTCGACGTCCTCGTCGACCCAGTCGCGGGAGCGTTCCACGGCCTTCTTCCACAGCCGCAGGGCGCGCTCAACCTCCTCCTCGTCCGTGGTGGGCTCCCAGCGCTTGTCCTCTTCCCAGTTGGCCACGAGCTCGTCCTGGGACGCCCAGAACCCCACCGCCAGGCCTGCGGCGTAGGCGGCGCCGAGAGCGGTGGTCTCGATGACCTTGGGGCGCACGACGGGCACGCGCAGCAGGTCCGCCTGGAACTGCATGAGCAGCTCGTTGGCGACCATGCCACCGTCGACCTTCAGTTCGGTCAGGTCCACGCCGGAGTCCGCGTTCATGGCGTCCAGGACCTCGCGGCTCTGGAAGGCGGTGGCCTCGAGCGCCGCGCGGGCGATGTGCCCCTTGTTGACGTAACGGGTCATGCCCACCATGACGCCGCGGGCCGCGGCGTCCCAGTGCGGGGCGAAGAGGCCGGAGAACGCGGGGACGAAGTACACGCCGCCGTTGTCCTTCACACCGGCGGCCAGGGTCTCGACCTCCGGGGCGCTGCCGATCATCCCGAGGTTGTCCCGCAGCCACTGGATCAGCGAGCCGGTGACGGCGATCGAGCCCTCCAGCGCGTACACCGGCTTCTGGTCGCCAATGCGGTACGCCACCGTGGTGAGCAGGCCGTTGTCCGAGTGCACCGGCTCCTCGCCGGTGTTGATCAGCATGAAGTTGCCGGTGCCGTACGTGTTCTTGGCCTGGCCGACCTCGAAGCACGCCTGGCCGAAGGTCGCCGCGTGCTGGTCGCCCAGGATGCCGGTGATCGGCGTCTCGCGCAGCAGCTGCTGGCCGGATACGGTGCCCACCTCGGCGGAGGAGCTGACGATCTCCGGAAGCATGGACATCGGGATACCCATGTCCGCGCAGATCTCCTCGTTCCAGTCGAGGGTGTCCAGGTTCATCAGCATGGTGCGGGAGGCGTTGGTGACGTCGGTGACGTGCCGGCCGCCCTCGCCGCCGCCGGTGAGATTCCACACGAGCCACGAGTCCGTGGTGCCGAAGATGAGGTCGCCGTTCTCGGCGGCCTCCCGGGCACCGTCCACGTTCTCCAGAATCCAGGCCACCTTGGGGCCGGAGAAGTACGTGGCCAGGGGCAGCCCGACGCGCTCCTTGTAGCGGTCCGCGCCGACGTCGCCGGCCAGGCGCTCGCAGAGGTGGTCGGTGCGGGTGTCCTGCCACACGATGGCGTTGTACACCGGCTTGCCGGTGTTGCGGTCCCACACCACGGTGGTCTCACGCTGGTTCGTGATGCCCACGGCGGCGACGTCGTGTCGGGTCACCTCGGCGCGGGCCAGGGCCTCGCCGATGACCTCGCGGGTGTTCGTCCAGATCTCCACCGGGTCGTGCTCCACCCAGCCGGCGCGCGGGAAGATCTGCTCGTGTTCGCGCTGACCAGTGGACACGATGGCCCCACTGTGGTCGAAGAGGATCGCGCGCGTGGACGTGGTGCCCTGGTCGATGGCCATCACGTAGCGGGGGGTGGTCATGTCCTACTCCTTCGGAGGTGGTCACGGGGGTGTGGGGGTGTGTGGGGGTGGCGGGCACGTTCCCGCAGGGGAACGTGCCCGCCGGGGTTGGACGGGCAGACCGCTCAGACGAACAGAGGCGCGGCGAGGCCGGCCAGGACGGCGCCGACGAGCGGGCCGACGATCGGCACCCAGGCGTAGCCCCAGTCCGAGCCGCCCTTGTGCCGGATCGGCGCGACGGCGTGGAACAGGCGGGGGCCCAGGTCGCGCGCCGGGTTGATGGCGTACCCCGTGGGGCCGCCCAGGCTCGCGCCGATCGCGACGACGAGCAGGGCCACCGCGAGCGGGCCGAGCCCGGAGGGGGTGGAGCCGAAGAGCAGGATCACGAACACCAGGACGAACGTGGCGATCACCTCGGTGACCATGTTCCACAGCGGGTTGCGGATCTCGGGACCTGTGGCGAACGTGCCCAGGATCGCGCCCTGGTCCGTCTCCGCCTGGTAGTGGTCGCGGTAGGCCAGCCAGGCCAGGGCCGCGCCGAGGAAGGCGCCGATCAGCTGCGCCGCGAAGTACGCGAGCGTGGTGCCGAGGGTCACGGCGATGCCGGGGGCGTACTCCTCGGCGCCGCTGACGAGCAGGCCGACGGTCACGGCGGGGTTCAGGTGCGCACCGGTCGCGGCAGCGACGTAGACGCCCGCGAAGACGCCCAGCCCCCAGCCGAAGCTGATGAGCAGCCAGCCTCCGCCGTTGCCCTTGGTCTTCGTCAGGACGACGTTGGCGACGACGCCGACGCCGAGCAGCAGGAGGATCGCCGTGCCGGCGATCTCATGCAGGAAGATCGTGCCCATGGACGGGCTCCTTTCCGTGGACGGGGGCGGCGTCGGCAGCTGCGAGCGCGGCGGCGGCGGTGACGTCGTCGTGGGCGGTCTCACCGCGGAGGCGGGCGGCGACGAGGTTCTTGTACGCGCGGATCTCATCGGCGATGCGCTCTTCATCCCAGCCCAGCTCGGGGGCCACGAGGGACGCGATCTCCTCGGCTGCCGCGACGCCGCGGTCGCGGACCTCGGTGGACAGGCGCGTGCGGCGCTCGATGACGTCGTCCAGGTGGACGACGCCCTCGGCTCGGGCGGCGTGGACGATCTCGGCGCGCAGGTAGCGCGGCGCCTCGGCGAGAGGGACGCTCAGGGACGGGTCGCCGTCGATCAGGTCGAGCACATGGCGCAGGACGGTGCCGTAACGGAACAGGAGCCGGTCCACGCGGGCCTCGTCCAGGCCGTAGTCGGCGGCGATGCGGTCCGCCTCCGCCTCGATCTCCGAGTATCCGAGGCCGCCGAGCACGGGGATGTGCTCGGTGAGGCTGGGACGGGTCGGGTGGGTCTCGCGCACCACGAAGTCCACGACGTCCTCGGCCATGGCCCGGTACGTGGTCCACTTGCCGCCGGCCACGGCGGTGAGGCCGGGGGCCACCTCGGTGACGGTGTGCTCACGGGAGATCTTGGTGGAGCCGCCGTCGGATCCGGTGACCGGCTGCAGGAGCGGGCGCAGGCCGGCGTACGTGGCGATCACGTCGTCACGCGTGAGGTCCTCCTTCAGCACCGCGTTGGCGTGCTCGAGGATGTAGTCGATGTCGTCCGCGGTGGTGGCCGGATGGGCCACGTCCTCCGCCCACGGGGTGTCCGTGGTGCCGATCACCCAGTACTCGTCCCACGGGATGAGGAACAGCACGGACTTCTCCGTCTTGGTGATCACGCCGGTGGCGGCGTCGGCGCGGATGCGGTCGCGGGGCACGGTGATGTGGGCGCCCTTGGAGGCGAGCACCTCGAGGCCGCCGTCGGCCTCGGCCAGCTTCTGCTGCTCCTGGGTCCAGACGCCCCCGGCCAGGATGACGGCGCGCGCGTGCACGTCGAACTCCTCGCCGGAGGTCTCCTCGCGGACACGCACGCCCTGCACACGGCCGTCGTCGCCGCGCAGGTAGTCGGTGACGGCGGTGTAGTTGGCGGCCACGGCGCCGTGGTCCACGGCGGAGCGCACGAGCATCATGGCCAGGCGGGCGTCGTCGAACTGGGCGTCGGCGTACTCCACCGCGCCGACGATCTTCTCGTCATCGAGGGAGGGGAAGGTCGCGGCCATGGAGCGGCGGCTGAGATGGCGGTGCGCGCCCATCGCGCGGCGGCGGCCGAGCGACTGCATGGCGTCGTACATGGTGACGCCGGCGCCGATGAAGCCGCGGTCGATCACCTTGTGGAAGAACGGGAAGACGAAGCGCAGGGGGCGCACCAGGTGGGGCGCGGTCTGGGTGAGCAGCAGGTCGCGCTCCCGCAGCGCCTCATACACCAGCTTGACGTCCAGCATCTCGAGGTAGCGCAGGCCACCGTGCATGAGGCGGGAGGAGCGGGACGACGTCCCGGAGGCCCAGTCGCGGGCCTCGACGATGCCCACGTCGAGGCCGCGGGTGGCCGCGTCGAACGCGGCGCCCACGCCGGTGGAGCCGCCGCCGACGATCAGGATGTCGAGGGGGGCCTCCGGGCTGGTGGCCCGGAGGCGGGCGAGGTGATCCTCCCGCGTGGCGGCGGAGAGGGAGACGGTTCGCAGGGTCGGCATGGAGGGGTTGCTCCTTTATCGGTGGAGGCACAGTGTAGTGGCGTGGCTCACGATACCTGGTGTCACATCACGAGATCCGGTATCAGCGCGAGCCGAGGTCCATGATGTCACTCCCGGGTCGCGGGTGCCCACGCGCCGGGTACGGTCTCGCGGAACCCGAGCCGCTCGCACAGGGCCACGTCGGTGCGCGTGGAGGTGGCCCGTCTCGCACGGTCCCCGGACTGTGGCACCTCACCCTGTTCCGCTGGAGCGAGGGCGGCGCGCCCCGGGTGACGCGCGCCCTCGGGTGAGGCCCCGCCCCTACACTCCGACCATGGACATCACCGTCGGCGCCGTCGGCCGCGCCTCGCTCTCGGACTGGGAGCAGGAATGCTGCGGTGACTCGATCACCGTGGGGGAAGTCCACGAGCTGATCCTGCTGCCCTCCCGGGGAGTGAGTCAGGCTTGGCCCCTGGCCTCTGCAGGCTGGGTCGTCACCCATCACGACGACGGCAGCCCCGCCGGGTCGATCCCGTTGCGTCGTGTGCGGGCCGTGGTGAGGGCGGCACACGAGGTGTGGCCCTCGGGGCGGCTCGCCGAGATCGACCGCGTCCCCGGCCACGCTGACCTGGCGATCCTTGAGCCGGAGGAGGCCACCGGCCTCAGTATGGGGGAGGTCGTCTACGTCGGCGCCTACGAGCCGGTGCTCCCCGAGACTCCCCGCCCTGACGAGTGGCTTCTCGACCTGGAGATCCTCGAGGACCTCGGTCCGCACACCTGGTGAGCCTCACGAGTCCATCCCCTCACGGTCTCGAGCTACATGGGGTGAGCGTAGAAGTCCGTTCGGCGGCACGGATTGCGCCCGACACGCCGACCTCGGTGCGCATGGATGCGAACGTTCACATCACTGCATCCCCCACGCCTCTCCACGATGCGCACGTGGGGGATTTCTCTTTCGCCACGGGGTCCTAGGCGGTTCTTCCGGAGCTGACGTTGCCTTCGTCGTCATAGATGGCCCCCCACCTCCCCGGTCGCTCGCGAGCATCGCGTAGACGAGGGTGTCCGTCCACTCGCCCTTACTCCACAGGTCCTGCCGGTGGTGTGCCTCTCGACGCATCCCGAGCGTCTCGGCCAGTCGGGCGGACGCCGTGTTGCGGGCATCCATCTGTGCCACCACCCGGTGCAGGCCAGACGTCTCGAACCCCAGGTCCAGCAGCGCAGCCGCGGCCTCCCGGGCGAAGCCTTGACCGGCATGCCGCGGATCCAGTGCCCAGCCGATCTCCGCGACACCGCGCTCGCGGTCCGTCAGCCACAGGATCACGTCACCCACGGGGACGCCCGCGTGCTCCACCACCAGGGACACCGCCCCGGACGGGCCGCCGAGGTCGTCCCACGTGATCCGCTTGGCCAGCTTCGCTCGCGCGGTCGCCTCGTCCCAGGGCTCGTCCAGCAGGTGGCGCACCACCTCGGGCTGCATGTACATCTCCTGCAACCAGCCGAAGTCGTCCTCCCGGTGCGGCCGCAGCGTCAGCCGCGCGGTGGGCAACGGCCAGTCAGGGGCGCGGCCGCCCGCAGCCGCGCCCTCCTTGCGCCCCGCCGGAGGCGGGGCGTCGACGTCGGCGGGGACCGGCGTCGTCGTGCCGGACGCCCAGTCCTGGCGCAACATTGCGTAGGCCACGGACGCGAGCGGCTCGCCGCCGTCCACGGGCCAGCCGCGCCGGTAGTGCGCCTCCTTGACCCAGCCGGCCCGGCGGAAGGCGCGCAGCATGGGGACGTTGTCCTCGCGGGTCTGGCCCTCGAAGCGGTCCACCGCAGGCATCGTCTCGAAGACGTGCCGGGTGATCGCGGTGAGGATCTGCGCGCCGAGCCCGCGCCCGCGGAACCGCTCCGCCACGCGCAGGTCGAACAAGGGGGTGGGGTCCGTGAGGTCCTCCAGGCGCACCACGCCGACGCGGCCGTGCTCGGGATGCTCGATCCAGAAGGTGCGGTGGTCCTCATCCTCCCAGGCGCCGCCATCGACGGCCTTCTCCGCCTCCGGCCGGGTGACGCGCGGGCGCGTGTGGAACGGCCACGCGTTCTCGGTGAGCAGGGCGACGAGCGCGTCCCGGTCGGCGCCTGCCGGGTCGAGCGGAGTGAAGGTGACGTCCATGGGGCCGAGAGTAGGGGAGGGGACGTCACCGCCGCCCGTTGCCGTGACCCCATGGCCACGCCCCTCCTCGACCTCGCGGCGCACCGCGCGAGGAAGCCCGGGACGCGCAGGCCGAGATCGGCTGGACCATAGCCCAGGCCCACGCCGGCCGGGGCCGCGCCACCGAGCTGGCCTGTGCCCTGCTGGACCTCGCCTTCGCAGGCCTCGGCGTCCGACCCGTGGAGGCTCACGCCTTCGCGGACAACGCGCCCATCCTGCGCGTGATGGAGAAGGTCGGCCTGCGCCACGAGGGCACCTTCAAGGAGGAGTCACTGCACCGCACCCGCGGCTGGGTGGACGGCGTCACTTACGCGATGCTCGCCTCGGAGCATCGGGCCCGGGGCAGACGGCTTTCCACCTCACGACGCCCAGAAGTACGCAACTCTCTAGACATAACGTTGCGTAAGGTGGCGGCATGAGCAACGATCCGCGCCCGACCCCGTGGGCCGCCGGCTGGGAAGAGCGCCCCTGGGCCGCGGGCCCGGATGACGCCGGGCTGCGCTCCCGCAGCGCTCGCGTGCGTGCAGCAGGCCCATATCGAGCCGCGCTCCCGGCCCGTATCGCCCGACTCGGGCTCGACCTGCCCTCTGATCTGGCGACCGAGGTCGAGGAGGCGACGGCCGCCGTCGTGCGCTTCGACGCCGAGATCAGCCACGCCCTCCCGGGGCTCACCGGCGAGATCGCCCCGATCGACGCGGTGCTCCTGCGCACTGAGTCCGCGTCCTCCTCGCAGATCGAGCACATCACGGCGGGCGCGCGAGCCCTCGCCCTGGCGACTCTCGGCGAACGCACCCGCCCGAATGCAGCGCTCGTGGCGGCGAACGTGAGGGCCATGGGCGCTGCTTCCCGGCTGGCCGCCGACCTGGAAGAGCCCGCCCTGCTGGCCGCCCATCGTGCCCTCATGGACGGTCAGGAGCATGCCCGGCCGGGTGCCTACCGCGATGCGCAGGGGTGGATCGGGGGCGGGGCGCCCACGCCGCACACGGCGCAGTTCGTCCCGCCCCATCCGGAGCGCCTGCGTGCCGGGATGGACGATCTCTTCGCCTATCTGCGCCGCACGGACGTACCCGCCCTCGTGCAGGCCGCCATCGCGCACGCTCAGTTCGAGACCATCCACCCGTTCGCGGACGGCAACGGCCGCACCGGGCGCGTCCTCGTGCACGCCGTGTTGCATCGGGCCGGCGCGATCACCCGTATGGGGGTGCCCCTCTCCGCGGGACTCCTCACGGACACGGCCGGATACTTCGACGCCCTCACCGCCTACCGCGACGGCGACCCCGCGCCCATCGTGCGCCGCTTCGCGCAGGCCGCCCTGGCCGCCGTCGGCAACGGCCGAGATCTCGTCGCGGACCTGGACGAGGCCCTGACCGGCTGGCGCGAGCGGCTCACCGCCCGGCGGGACGCGGCGGTCTGGCGGGCGCTCGCGGTGATCATCGCGCAACCCGCCGTGACCGTGGACCACCTGGCCCAGGCGCTGGGTGTCTCGCGCCCGGCCGCCCAGCGGGCCGTGGACCAGCTTGTCGAGGCCGGCGCTCTGCAGGCCGTGTCCGCTCAGCGTCGGAACCGGGTGTGGCTGGCCACCGAGGTGCTCACCTGTCTGGACGAGTTCGCCGCGCGTGCGGGCCGGCGGGGTTGACCGGGGGTGGACGACCGGGGCGACCAGCCTCAGTGTCGTGTGTAGTGTCCCGGCCATGGTCAGGCGAACACACGAGGTGAGGCCCGCGGGATGACTCGCGGTCCGTCAGCCACAGGATCACGTCCCCACGGGCATGCCCACGTTCCCCACCACCAGAGACACCGATCCGGCAGGGCCAGCTGAGGTCGTCCTCCCGGTGTGGGCGCAGCGTCAGGCGCGCGGTGCGCAACGGCCAGTCAGGGGCGGGGCCGCCCGCAACCGCGCCCTCCCCGCGCTCCCCTGACCGGCACAGAACTCGGCTGACAGCCGCTCCGCGTGCCCGCTTCGACAGGCGCCGGCATCTTGGGCCCCTCCCCACCCGGACCTCCTCCGAGTCCGACACAATGCATACATCCATGCATGCATCCGATTACTCTGGCCCGCATGACTCCACTCTCCGACCCCTTATGGGGCAGTCGTGCCACGGCTGCCGGCCGCCTGGCCCACGACGTCGCCTGGCGCATCGTCCGCGGTGAGATCGCCGCGGGGGAGATGCTCACCGAGGTCCAGCTCTCCACGGAGGCCGGCATCTCCCGGACGCCGGCCAGGGAGGCCCTCCTCCAGCTCGAGCGCTGGGGCCTGGTGCGGCTCCTCCCCAAGAAGGGCGCGGCCGTGCAGGCCCTCACGCCGCAGAGCGTGGCCGACCTCACGGCCCTGCGCGGCCTCCTCGAGTCCACCGCCCTCGCCACGGTCGCCGCGCGGCCCGACGCCGTCGGGCCCCTCGTCGCCACGCTCACCGCCAACCTGGAGCAGCAGCGCGCCGCCCTGGACGCCGGCGACCTCGCTGCCTTCTCCGCGCTGGACGTGCGCTTCCACCGGGACGTGATCGCCACGTGCGGCAACGCCGCCTTCGACGAGGTCGTGCGCACCTTCGCCCCCCGCCTGGCACGCCTGATCCACGCCGCCACCGGCGGATCCGTCGACGCCGCCCGCCGCCTCCTCGATGGGCACGCCGAGATCTGCGCCCAGCTGGCCGCCGGGCGCGCCGCAGACGCCCAGCGCGCCCTGCAGGCGCACCTCGACGCCGCGGGGAGCGGCGTCGTCCCCGGCCTGCCGCCCGTGGGCCCGTCCGAGGCAGGTGAACCCCGATGATCGAGGGCCTGCTGATCCTGCTGCTCTGCCAGCTGGCGGGCACGCTCGTGGCCGACACGCTGCACCTGCCGATCCCCGGGGCCGTGCTGGGCATGCTCCTGCTGCTCGGCCTGCTCGCGTGGCGCCGGCCGGCCGAGGACGCGCCGGTGATGACGGCGAGCCATCACCTGCTCCAGCACCTGCCGCTGCTGTTCGTCCCGGCGGGCGTCGGCGTCGTCGCGGTGCTGGGCCTCATCGAGGAACACCGGGCGCTGATGCTGGTCGGCTTCGTGGTGCCCTGGCTGCTGGGGCTGGTGGTCACCGCCGGCGTCGCCGCCCCGCTCGCCCGCCGCCTCACGGACAAGGAGGACGCACAGTGAACGCCGCCGAACTGACCGACTCCCTCGCCGAGGCCTGGGACGCGCTCCTGCACACACCGCTGTTCGGCATCGCGCTGACCCTCGCCGTTGCTGTGCTCTCCCGCCGCCTGTGGCTCGCCGCCCGGCAGACCGCCCTGCTCACGCCCGTGCTCGTGACGATCGTGCTGGTGGCCGCGTTCCTGGCCCTGACCGGCATCGACTACGAGACCTACATGATCGGCGGCAGCTACCTCACCTTCCTGCTGGGCCCCGCCACCGTGGCCCTCGCCGTCCCCCTGTACCGGGCCGGCCCTGACATCCGGAAGCTGCTGCTGCCGGTCGCCGTCGGGGTCACCGTCGGCTCGCTGACCGCCATGGTGAGCGCCGTGCTGATCGTGCGGGCAATGGGCGGGGACGCCGCGCTGGCCGCCACGTTCGCCCCCAAGTCCGCGACGACGCCGATCGCCATGGCGGTGGCCGACGCCGGCGGCGGGATCGTCTCCCTCGCCGCCGTGCTCCCCGTGCTCACCGGCGTGCTCGGCGCCGTGCTGGCCCCCTGGGTGCTCGACCGGCTGCGCGTGCGCGACCCCCGCGTGCGCGGCCTGGCCATCGGCGTGAGCTCCCACGGCATCGGCACCGCCCGCGCCCTCGCCGAAGGCCCGAAGACCGGTGCGTTCTCCGCCCTCGCCATGGCCTGCTCCGGTGTGCTCACCGCCCTGCTGGCCCCGCTGGTGCTGGCGATGACGGGGTGAGGGGCCGGGCGGCCGCCCCCGGCCGGGCAGCCGCCTCGACCCGCTCCAGCCGCGGCGGCGTCCTTACCGTGTCCGCCCCGCCTGCCACCCTGGTCCTCTTCCTTCCCCGCGGGCCGCCCGCCGGCCCGCACAGGCGCGGTGACGCGGCCCGGTCCTGCGAACGAGAGGACCTCACCCATGATGGGCCCGTCCCACGCGGCCACCGGCGCCGCGGCCTGGCTGGCGCTCACGCACTGGCAGTCGCCGGTCGCCGCGCTGCACCTGCCCGCCGAGCTCCAGCTGCTCGGCGCCGTCACCACCGCCGGGGCGGCCATGATCAGCGACTGGGACCACCCCCGCGCCACCATCGCCCACGCCCTGCCGCCCGTGACCGAGTGGATGAGCCGCGGCATCCGCCGCGTGGCCGGCGGGCACCGGCGCGGCACGCACTCGCTGGTGGGGATCGCGGCGTTCACCGCCATCGCGACGGCGGCCGCCTCCATCCAGGTGCCGATCGCGGGGCACGTCTACACGCCGGGGCAGGGGATCATCGCCGCATTCCTGGCGGCCGTGGCTGCCAAGGCCCTCCGACTGCTCCCGAACCGGGGATGGAGGGCCGCGTGGGCACTCGGCATCCTGGTCGCGGTGTCGGCGACCGTCCTCAGCGACGGGCTGTGGTGGATCCCCGCCTCCGTGGCCGTCGGCGTGAGCGTGCACATCCTCGGCGACGCCCTCACCAACAACGGGGTGGCCCTGCTCTGGCCGCTCAGTCCGGAGCCCCCCACACGCCTGTGGTGGTGGCAGTCCTCCGGACGGTTCCGGCTCCCCCTGCTCGGCCGGACCGGGTCCTGGCGGGAGTGGGTGCTCGTCTCGGTGGTCACCGCGTTCACCGTGGTGCGGGCCGTGCGGCTCGTCCCGCTCGCCGCTCGGGGGGTGGCGGCACTGTTCTGAGCGACGGCACCCGGCCACGGCCTCGAGCAGCTCGTCCGACCCGGGGTCGCAGGCGTCGCATCCGCAGTCCGGCAGCAGCGCGTGCACCTGCCCCGGGGCGCCGACCGCCACCCGGCGCGACGGCGGCGCCCGCCTCCGCGAGCACCTCGGCCCACACGCGGGCCCGGGCGGTCATCCCGAGCTCACTCCGTCGGCGTCAGTTCCCGCTTGAGGATCTTGCCGGTGGCGGTCTTGGGCAGCCCGTCCCGCACGGTCACGGTGCGCGGGTACTTGTAGGGGGCCACCTGGGACTTGACGTGCTGGATCAGCTCCTCCTCCGTGGCGTGCGCACCGGGGGCGAGCACCACGTGCGCGGCGACCTCCTGGCCGAGCTCCGGGTGGGGCACCCCCACCACGGCGGCCTCCGCGACGGCCGGGTGCTCGTAGAGCACCTCCTCGATCTCGCGCGGGTACACGTTGAGCCCGCCGCGCAGGATCATGTCCTTCGTGCGGTCCACGATGTAGTAGTTGCCCGCGGCATCGCGCCGGGCGAGGTCGCCGGAGCGGAACCAGCCGTCCTCGGTGATGGCCTGGGCAGTGGCTTCCGGCTTGCCCCAGTAGCCCTTCATCACGTTCTCCCCGCGGATCCACACCTCGCCCAGGGTCTCCTCGTCGCCCTCGGGCACGACGGCCCCGTCCGGCGTCACCAGCTGCAGTTCGCACCCGCGGACGGCGCGTCCGATCGAGCCCGGCTGATGCGCCTCACCCGGATGGTTGAAGCACGCGACCGGGGAGGTCTCGGACAGGCCGTAGCCCTCCAGGATCTCGCAGTCGAAGGTGGCCTCGAAGCGGCGCAGCAGCTCCACGGGCAGGGCCGATCCGCCGGAGACGCCCAGGCGCAGGCTGGCCAGGTCCTCCGGATGGTCCTTGGCCGCGGCCAGCACGGCCCCGTACATGGTGGGCACGCCGATGAACACATCCACCGCGCACTCCCGGACGGTCTGCGCGGCCACCGCGGGATCGAAGCGGGGGATCAACGCCAGGCTGGCGCCCATCGTCACGGGCGCCATGAGCGCACACGTGAGGCCGAACACGTGGAACAACGGCAGGCAGCCGAGCACGGTCTCCCCGTGCTGGAGCTGGATCAGCGTCTCCGCCGCGGTGTCCGCGTTGGTCCCCATGTTCCGGTGGGTCAGCTGGGCCCCCTTGGGGCGGCCGGTGGTGCCGGAGGTGTAGAGGATGACGGCGTCGTCCTCGAGGTCCCGCTCGACGGTCTCGGTCACCGGGCCGGGGCTCTCCGCCAGGTGCGGGGCGAGGCCGTCCTCGCCGAGGGTGCGCAGCGGCACACCGCGCTCGCGGGCGCCCTCCACGGCTTCCTCGGACGGCACGGACCACAGCATCGACGCGCCCGAGTCCTCCAGGTAGTACTCGATCTCGCGGCGCTTGAACAGCGGGTTCATCGGGACGACGACGGCGCCCAGCTGCAGGGCCGCGAAGAACACCACCGGGAACGCCGGGATGTTCGGCAGCATGAGCGCCACGCGGTCCCCGGGGCCGATGCCCTCCTGCCGCATGAGCCCGGCCAGACGCTGGGACTGGTCCTGCAGCTCCGCGTATGTCATGCGGTTCTCGCCGAGGATCAGGGCGGTGGAGTTCGGGTGTTCGGCGGCGGTGCGCTCGAGGCGGGCGGGCAGGGTGAGGGTCACGACGGGCCTCCGAGGGGAGTCGGATGTGATGGGAACCACAGCGTAACGCCCGGCGGCGCTCGTTCGCTATGAGCCGAGCGGGGTGTGTCGGCCGACCTCACGCCAGCGACATCACCGCGGGTCTGCCCGGCGGTGATGACGCTGGCGCGCGGTCATCCACCGGCCCCGCCTTCGTCGCCGATGTGTCGTCTCCACGGCCCAGGGGCGCAAGACTGGTCCCCGCACACCGCCGCCCGGACCGCCGGGCCAGACCGGAGGACAGACCATGACCGCACAGATCCCCGCCACCCCTGCCATCCCCGCGACGATGAAGGCCGTCGTCATGCGCGCGCCGGGTGACGTCGTCGTGGAGGAGGTGGACACCCCGCGCGTCGCCCAGCCCACGGACGTGGTCCTGAAGCTGGCCGCCGCGTGCGTGTGCGGCTCGGACCTGTGGCCCTACCGCGGCCACAACGACGTCGACCACCGGCGCATGGGCCACGAGTACGTCGGCACGATCGTGGAGAAGGGCGAGGACGTCGCCACCCTCGAGGTCGGCGACTTCGTGATCGGCTCCTTCATGCTCTCGGACAACACGTGCGAGATCTGCCAGGCCGGCTACCAGTCCCGCTGCGTCAACGCCGGCGAGTACACGGGCAGTCAGGCGCAGTACATGCGCGTCGAGCTCGCCGACGGCTCCCTCGTGAAGGTGCCCGGGGGCGAGCCCTCGGACCCGGACCGCCTGGCCGACTACCTCGCCGCCTCGGATGTGCTCGGCACCGGCTGGTACGCCGCCGTCGCCGCGCAGGCCAGCCCCGGCAAGACCATCGCCGTGGTCGGCGACGGCGCCGTCGGCCTGTGTGCCGTCCTGGCCGCCAAGACCCTCGGCGCGGAGCAGGTCATCGTGTTCTCCCGCCATGAGGATCGGGCCGCGCTCGCCCGGGAGTTCGGTGCCGACGTCGTGATCGCCGAGCGTGGCGAGGAGGGTGCCGCCCAGGTGCGCGAGCTCACCGGCGGCTACGGCGCGCACGGGGTGTGCGAGGCCGTCGGCACGCAGGGCTCCATGGACCAAGCTCTGGCCTCGGTGCGCCCCGGCGGGTACGTCGGGTTCGTGGGCGTCTCCCACGACCAGACCCTGGACGGCTCCGACCTCTTCGGCCGGCAGATCCACCTGGAGGGCGGCCCCGCCCCCGTCCGCCGTTTCCTGCCCGAGCTGATCGAGCGGATCCAGTCCGGCGAGATCCAGCCCGGCCGCGTGTTCACCGCGCGCATGCCGCTCGACGAGGCCGCCGAGGCGTACCGGGCCATGGACGAGCGCCGCGAGATCAAGGTGCTGCTGGAGGTCTGAGCCCCCTGCGGCGGGCGGAGGTGCCGAGGGGCTCCTCCGCCCCTCAGCCCTTCTTCACGGTGATCGTCCACTCCGCGGCGCCGCGCTTCACGAAGTCGGTGGCCTGGGTGCAGTCGAAGCCGATCACGAGCTCGTCCCCGGTGGGGATCTGCTGCATCGCCTGGTTGGCCTCCACGAGCGGGAAGGGGCAGACCTGGCCGTCGGTCTCGAGCAGGCTGGGCGACGCTTGACCCTCCCCTTGGGGGAACGCCCACGCTGGGATCACCTGAGAGAAAGGTCGCCCCATGAGCCCCCTGATGACCGTCGGCGAGTTCGCCCTCGCCACCGGACTGAGCGCGAAGGCGCTGCGCTTCTACGACGAGCGCGGCCTCCTCGCCCCCGCCGACGTCGACGTCGACTCCGGCTACCGCCGCTACGCGCCCGGCCAGATCCGGACGGCCGCGCAGATCCGCGTCCTGCGGGCGGCCGGCCTCACGGTCGACGACGTCCGGTCCGCCCTCGCGGACCCCGCCTCCCTGCCGGCGCGGCTCGAGGCGCACGCGGCCGAGCTGCGACGCCGCCGCGACCTCGAGGACCGCGCGCTCGCGCTCGCCGCCGCCGGTGTCTACGCGGCCCCGGATCCCGACGACGACGGCGGCCCCGCCCGTCCCGGCCCCGTGGCGGAGCGCACGGTCGGGCCGACACCGTGGGCCGGCGTCGTGCAGCGGGTGCCCCTGGATGAGGCCGGTGATGAGGCGACCACCGAGCGCGCGAACGCCGCCTTCGCGACGCTGTTCCAGGCACTCGCGGAGGCGGGGTCGGCACCCGCCGGGCCGCTGTGGACGGCGCTGCGTCCGGTGCCGGGCGCCGCCGACGTCGTGGAGACCGTCCTGGCGGTCCCGCTGAGCGGCCCGGCTCCCGCGGGCCTCAGGGTCGACGGGCACGAGGTGGTGACTGGGACACTGCCGCGCCGCGTGGAGCGGTACGTGGACGTGCGGGCCGATGCGGGCGACGTCGACCTCCTCGACGACGCCCCCGGCGGCGCGCTGCCCCATCCGGATCTGCTGGGGCTCATGGACGCGTTCGACGTGGAGGACGCCGGCGCCGCGCCGGAGATCCGCCAGATCCTCGCGGACCCGGAGGCCGGACACGTCGAGCTGGCAGTGACGGTGCGGGAGGAGGCGGGAGCGGGGCAGGGGTGAGCCGGTGCGGGGACTGGACGGCGTGTCTGGCCGGCCTACCCTGCCGGTCCCGCGCAGACCCCCCGGGGGCTCAGGGGTGCCCGGGGTGGCCCGAATGTGATGGAGTGCACGGATCCTGTCCACGACCTGGGAAGTGACCATGGAGCAGTTCGTCACCGCCGCCAACTCGATCATGTGGAGCCTGCCCATGGTCGTCGGGCTCCTCGCCCTGGGCCTGTACTTCACGATCCGCATGGCGGCTCCCCAGGTGCGGCTGCTCAAGGACATGGTGGGTCAGCTGGTCAGGGGAGGATCGTCGTCGGCGGGGATCAGCTCGTTCCAGGCGTTCGCCATGGCCCTGGGTGGACGCATCGGCGTCGGCAACATCGCGGGCGTCGCGGCCGCGATCTACCTGGGCGGCCCGGGCGCGCTGTTCTGGATGTGGGTGACGGCGATCCTCGGCGCCCCCGTGGCGCTCGTGGAGAGCTCGCTCGCACAGCTCTACAAGCACAAGGTCCGCGGCGAGTACCGCGGCGGGCCCGCGTACTACATCCTCGAGGGGCTCGGCCGGAACTGGCGGTGGCTGGCGGTCGCGTACGCCGCGGCCACCGTGTTCGCCACCGTCTTCACCGGCCCGCAGATCCAGGCCAACGCCGTCACCGCCGCCACGACCGAGGCGTGGGGCTGGGATCCGCTGTGGGTGGGTCTCGGGATGGCCGTGCTGTTCTGCGTGATCGTGTTCGGCGGCATGCACCGCCTGGGCCGCACGGTGGGTCTCGTGGTCCCGTTCATGGCCGGCGCGTACATCCTGGTGGGGCTGCTCGTCGTCGGGCTCATGTGGCAGCAGGTCCCCGCGATGTTCGGGCTGATCTTCTCCAGCGCGCTGGGCCTGGACTCGGTCTACGGCGGCATCCTCGGTGCCGCCGTCGCGTGGGGCGTGCGCCGTGCCGTGTACTCTACCGAGATCGGCACCGGTTCGGGCGCCCAGGCCTCGGCGGCCGCCCACGTCTCCCACCCCGTGAAGCAGGGCCTGGCCCAGGCGTTCTCCGCCTACGTGGACACCCTGTTCGTCTGCACCATGACCGGCCTGATGATCCTCGCCACGAACAGCTTCAACGTGCTGGGCCCGGACGAGGAGAGCCTCCTCGCGGAGCACGTGCCCGGCGTCGAGGAGGGCCCGGCATGGGTCCAGATCGCCATCGACGAGGCACTGCCTGCCTTCGGACCGTCCTTCGTGGCGATCGCCGTCTTCCTGTTCTCCTTCACCACCCTGCTCTCCTTCGCGTTCTACGCGGAGACGAACGTCGCCTACCTCATCCCCAACAAGACGGCGCAGCGCGCGGTCATCGCGATCGCCCGGCTGCTGCTGGCCGGCTCCATGGTGTTCGGGTCCGTGCAGACCTCCGCGTTCGTGTGGTCCCTCGCGGACTTCGGCGTCGGCCTCTACACGTGGGTGAACATCGTGGCGCTCATCCTGCTGAGCCCCGTGGCCATCCGGCTGCTCAAGGACTACGACCGCCAGCGCCGCGCCGGCCAGGAACCCGTGTTGGACCCGGCGGCGATCGGCGTCCGCAACGCCCGCCTGTGGGAGCAGATCCACGCGGCGTACCAGCAGACCGGCGACCTCGACCGCGCCATGGAGCACGTCGCCGACACCGCCCCGGACACCCGCGCGATCACCGTGGTCCCGCGCCGGGAGGGCTGAGGCCCGACGACGGCAGCCCGGGGCGCCGGACGCCGCGACGACGTCGGGCCACGGGCCAGGGCTGTCCGCGCGGCCCGCCATGCCGGCCACGCCGACATTCCGCGCGAGGGGATCGACGGGCAGGCCGGCCTGCGCGGCCCCGGGGACAACCTGCCCGGCTGGGCCGCCGAGCGGTGGGCCGCGCACGTGCGGCGGCTCGAGGGGATCGCCCGGGGTGCGGGCCCGGTGCGCTAGCGTCCGCGGTGATGACTCCCCGCTCGCTCGCCGGTCTGGCCCTCACCGTCGCCGCCCTGATGTCCGCCTTCGTGCTGATGGCGCCGACGGCGCCGGGGCTGTTCGTCGGCGTGCTCACGGTGGGGACCTTCGGGTTCGGCCCGTTCTACGGGGAGCCCTCGCGGCAGCTCGTGGACCGGCCGTGGAGGCGGGACACGCGCTGGCGCGATCTCGCCCGCCGGGTCCGCACCGACTGGCTCTCCCGGCAGCTGGGCGCCGTCGGCTGGAACGCGGCCATCAGCCGCCGCATCACCGGCCGGGCCGACCTGCGGCGCATCCGCACCGCCGCCGTGGGCTCCCTCGTCAGCCACGCCGCCTCCGCGGGTCTGCACGCGGTGGCGGGCGTGGCGCTGGCGGCCGTCGGGCATCCGGTCTGGGGCGTGGTCGCGGTGGCCCTGGGGCTCGTGGTGCACGCCTGGCCAGCCCTGCTGCAGGTCTCCGTGCTCGGGCGCATCGACGGACTCCAGACGCAGATCCGCGGGGACCAGCTGCTCTGGTGACCGGCCGGCACCGGGCGGCCCGGCCGAGCACTTTGTGGGCCGAATCCGACGGATGAGCCCCTGAATCGGGCACGGGAGCGTCGCATTCGGCCCGCAAAGCGGTGGGGAGGGGGCGGAGAGGGCGGCACCGCGCGCTCAGCCCTACGCTCGGACCCATGACCGAGCACACATCCGAGCACACCCCCGAGAACCCCCACGTCGTCCGCCGCGGCTCCGGCGTCCCGCTGATCGCGGTGCACGGCAACAGCGTGGACCACCGGCTGCTGCTGCCGCTCGACGACGCCCTCGCCGAGGCCGGCGAGGTCGAGCGGATCTACGTGGACCTGCCGGGCTTCGGCCGGACCTCGGCCCTCCAGGACGACGGCGGCCTCCCCGAGCTCGCCGCCTGGCTCGTGGACTGGATCCGCGCGGAGGTCGGCGAGCGGCCGTTCGCGGTGCTCGGCAACTCCCTCGGCGGCCTGCTCGCCCGGCACGTGGCGGCCGAGTTCGGCGCGCAGGTGTTGGGGCTGGGGCTGCTCGCGCCCGTCGTCGACCCGGACGAGGACCGGCGCACCCGCACCGACCTGGTGGTGCGCGAGCGCGACGACGCCTTCATGTCTACCCTCGACCCCGACGACGCCGCCCCGTTCCTCGAGATGTCCCCGCGGCTGACGCGGGACACGTGGGAGCGGTTCCGCGAGCACGCGCTGCCGGGCGTCCGCGCCGTGGACGAGGAGGCGCTGAAGCGCCTGTCCGCGCGCTACGTCCTGGACGCCGTGCCGGAGGAGGCCGCGCCGCCGTTCGAGGGGCCCGCCCTGATCCTCACCGGCCGGGAGGACCACCTCGTCGGCTACCGGGACCAGGCCGCGCTCCTGGAGCATTACCCGCGCGCCACCTACGCGGCGCTCGACGCCGCCGGCCACAACGTGCACCTGGACCAGCCGGAGGTCGCCGAGGCGCTCGTCCGCGCGTGGGCGGTGCAGGTGGGCCGCGCGGCGTCGGACTGAGGCGGGGTCAGGGGGAGGGACCCCCCACCCCGACGCCGGCCCGCGCCAGCAGGCCGTCGGCCACCCGCAGCAGGGCGGCGACCGCCACGAAGAACACGAGGATCGCCACCACGTAGACGGCGACGCCGTCGTAGCCCAGCCGCGGGACGTCCAGGATCGTGTACGGGTACCAGTCCAGCCACGGCCCGCGCAGCAGCGTGAACGCCAGCCAGGCGAGCGGGATGAGCGTGGACAACCACACCACCCGCCACGTGATCTGCCGCCGCGGCCCGAAGACCGCCCACAGCACCGGGGTGAGGATCGGCGTGACGATGTGCTGCAGGGTGTCGTTGAACCGCTCGACGGCGGTCATCGGGTCGGCGTCCCGCAGCAGCACGTTGAACACCACGCCCGTGATCACGATGCACACCACCCCCGTCACCCGCAGCACCCGGAACAGCGTGCCCGGCCGGTGCAGGCGCAGCGCCAGCAGCAGGGACGTCAGCCCCACCAGGAAGTTCGAGAGGAACGTGAAGTACGTGGGCTGGTTGAGCATGTGCTCCCAGCCGCCCTCGAGCACGCCCGCGTAGCCCGCGTCGGCCGGCAGGTCCGAGGACTTCCACGAGCCGATCCACAGTGAGAGCAGGTTGCCGCCCAGGGACAGGGCCGCGGCGACGGCGAAGGCAGGCCGCGCCGTCGTCGTCCAGCGGCCGGAGGGGGTGGGGAGGGTCATGCGCCCATCCTGCCGGAGCGCGACGCCGCCCCCGGTGCACTGGCCGAGCCGCTCGGGCCGGCGGGCGTGTCCCGGCCGGCGGTCCGGACCCTACGCTCGGCACCATGATCCGGACCCCCTGGACCCGCACCCCCGCCGGCGCGAGGCGCGCGCGCCGCCCCCGACAGTTCCGCCGCGTGACGACGACCGGGCCCGCCGCCGTGGACGTGGCCTGGGCCCGCTACGCCGACCTGCGCCTGTGGCCGCGGTGGGCTCCGCAGATCCGCGCCGTGGAGGCGCCACGGCGCCGGCTGCGGGCCGGGCTTCGCGGCGTGGTCCACGCGCCCCTGGGGCTGCGCGTCCCGTTCGTGGTCGAGGAGGTCGACGACGACGCCCGCACCTGGCGGTGGACGGTGCGGGTGGCCGGGACGGCGGTCTCCATGACGCACGACCTCACCGCCACCCCCCGCGGCACCCGGGCGGGGCTGACGGTCCACGGGCCCGCCGTCGTCGCCCTGGCCTACCGACTGCCGGCCCGCGTGGCGCTGCGGCGGCTGTGCCGGGCGCACCTCTGAGGGCGGACCGCCGGGCCGGGCCTGTGGCCAGGGGCCCCGCCCGCCTCACACCGCCGCGGCGTCGGTCCGCAGCTCGACGCGCGGCCAGTCGGCGAGGTCGGCGAGCATCTGCCGGTCGTGGGTCACCACGACGACGGCCTGCTCCGTGACCTGCAGGGCCTCGGTCATCTCGTCCACGAGCGCGGGGGAGAGGTGGTTCGTCGGCTCGTCCAGCAGCAGCACGTGGGGGCGCTCGATGAGCACCATCGCCAGGTGCAGACGGGCCTGCTGCCCCTGGGACAGGCGTCCGACCGGGGTGTCCGCGGCCTCGGCGGTGAGCAGCCCGAGCGAGGGCAGCGTGGGGGCCGGCAGGGGACGGCCCAGGTCGTCGACGCCGGCCTCGTCCGCGCCGACGCGGCGCACGTGCTCCTCGAACACGGCGGCGGCGGTGCGCTCCTCGTCCCACGCGGGGGTCTCCTGCGCCACGACGCGCACGTCGGCGCCCACGGTCACCAAGCCGCTCGTGGGCTCCAGGTCCCCGGCGAGCACGCGCAGCAGCGTGGACTTCCCGGCCCCGTTCGGGCCCGTCACCAGCACGCGGCCGCCCGGCACGAGGGCCGCGCCCATCGGCTGCTCGAGCCGCCCGGCCACGCGCACGGCGTCCGCGGTGAGCAGGACGTCGTCGCCCGCCGTGCCCGGCCCGCCCGCCGTGCCCGCCGCCGCGTCCGCGCCGTCCCGCGGGTCGCCGTCGGGCATGTCCGCGAACGGCCAGTCCAGGCGCAGGGGCGGCTCGGGCACGGTGATCCGGTGCGCCTCCAGCTCGTCGAAGCGCCGGTTGAACATCTGCACGATCCCCGCCGACCGGCTCGAGCGCTGGTGCTTGCCGGTGCCCTTCGGGGGCCGCCACGAGCCCTGCATCTGCTCCCGCGCGTCCTCCACGGCCAGCTCCAGCCGCTCGCGCTCGGCGTTCTGCTCGGCGTACTCCTGCTCCCAGGCGGCCCGGGCGCGGCGGCGCCCCTTCGCCCAGCCGGCGTACCCGCCGGAGTACCGCCGCGGCCGCCCGTCCTGGCTGGGATCCAGGTCCACGATGTCGGTGCACACGGCGCGCAGCAGGGCGCGGTCGTGGCTGACGACGGCGACCCCGCCCGGGTGCTCCACCAGCCGGCGGGTGAGGAAGTCCAGGGCGACGTCGTCCAGGTGGTTGGTCGGCTCGTCCAGCAGCAGCAGGTCCGGCCGGGAGCCGAGGGTGACGGCCAGGCGCACCCGGTGGCGCTGGCCGACCGAGAGCGATGTGAGGGGGCGCTCGCGGTCCGTGCACGCGTGCAGCCCCTCGAGGTCCATGTCCTCGCGCCGGCCGGCGTCCCAGGCGTCGTAGAGGTGGGCCCGCTCCAGCGCGGTGGAGTACCGGTGTCCGGCGCCGGCGTCGTCGGGGGCCTCGGCCAGGGCGGCCGCGGCGGCGTCCAGGGCCTCGAGTGCGGCGTGCGGGCCCGTGAGGGCGTCGCGGACCAGGTCGCCCACCGTGCGGGAGCGCCCGTCGGCCCGCGCCCGCAGCGCCTGCGGGACGAACGCGAGCGTGCCCGCCCGCGTCACGCGGCCGACGTCGGGCGTGATCCGGCCCGTGAGCACGTGGAGCAGCGTGGTCTTGCCGCGCCCGTTCTCACCCACGATCCCAAGCCGCGAGCCGGCGTTGATCCGCACCGTGGCGTCCGTGAGCACGCGGTGCCCGCCGAGCGAGACGGTCAGGTGCTCGCCGCGCAGGTGGGCGGCGGGCCCGGCGGGCAGGGCG
>NZ_JABFAY010000014.1:24318-25625 GCF_017168495.1 Micrococcus sp. KRD096
GTCCTGCACCACCGCGCCCACGGGATGGCCCCGGGGGAGTCCATCTCCCCGCCGCTGGTCCACGCGAGCGCGTTCCACCTGCCCGGCGCGGACCCGGACGGCGCCCCCACCGCCCCCGGCGCGGACGTGCCTTTCCAGTACGCGCGCTGGGCCACGCCCACCTGGTCCGCGCTCGAGGCCGCCCTGGGCGCGCTGGAGGACGCCGACGTCGCCGTGGTCCCCTCCGGCATGGCCGCGATCGCCGCCGTCCTGCTGCCCCTGCTGCACCCGGGGGACCGCGCCCTCCTGCCCGCGGACGGCTACGGGCCCACCCGCGCCCTCGCCGCCGAGCACCTCACGCCCCGAGGCGTGCACGTGGACCTGGTCGCCACCCAGGGGCTCGCCCATGCGGACCTGAGCGGCTACGACCTGGTGCTCGTGGAGACCCCCTCCAACCCGGGGCTGCGCGTGGCGGACCTGGCGGACGTCGCCGCCCGCGCCCACGCGAACGGCCGCCGGGACGGCGCGGGGGCCCTCGTGGTGGTGGACAACACGCTGCTGACCCCCCTGGGGCAGCGCCCGCTGGAGCTGGGGGCGGACGTGGTCGTGGCCTCGGACACGAAGGCCGTCAACGGGCACACGGACGCCCTCGGCGGGCACGTGGCCAGCCGGGACCCGCAGGTGATGGCGCGGGTGCGCGGCTGGCGGACCCTGGCCGGCGGGATCCTGGGCACCCACGAGGCCTGGCTCATCCACCGCGGTCTCGAGACCCTTGAGGTCCGCTTCGCCCGGATGTGCGCCTCGGCGCAGGCGGTCGCGGAGCTGGCCGCGGGCCACCCAGCGGTGCGCGCCGTGGTCTACCCGGGGCTGGCGGACCACCCGGACGCGGAGGTCGTGGCGCGTCAGATGACGGCGGCGGGCGGCCTCGTCGGGCTGCGGTTCGCGGACGCGGCGGCGGCCGAGCGGTTCATCGCCGCGGCGCAGTATGTGGTGCCGCAGACCAGCTTCGGCGGCACGCACACGGCGGCCGAGCGCCGCGCCCGCTGGGGCGACGACGTCCCGGACGGTTTCGTGCGTCTGTCCGTGGGCGTGGAGCCCACCGCCGAGCTGCTGGCCGACCTGGAACGCGCGATGACCGCCGCGGGCGGCGGGCCGACCGCCTGACCCGCGCCCTCTGCACTTTGTGGGCCGAATACGACTCTCCCGGGGGCTCTGGGGCCCGGGAGAGTCGTATTCGGCCCTGAAAGTGAGCGCCGCCGAGACCTCACCCTGACCCGCGTCCCGGCTACGCTCGCGGACGAGGCCGCCCACCCGCGCCTCGCCCGCCC
>NZ_JABFAY010000015.1:0-3645 GCF_017168495.1 Micrococcus sp. KRD096
ACCCAGCACGCATCCCCGCCCAGATGACCGATCCGTAGTGTGGACGGGCCGCCCAGACCCCGACGAGAGGAAGCACACCTGTGTCTGCCGACCAGAGGACGACAGCCGAGACCGCAGGGCCACCGGGTCCACCCCACGCCAAGGTCCGCGGCACCGTGCGCCTGCGCTCCAACGACTACTGGGACAAGCCGGCCGTGGACCCGCGCTACTTCACCGACCCGGAGGGCCATGACGTGGCCGTCGCGGTGGCCGGCATCTGACTGGCCCGGGAGATCGTCTCCCAGCCGGCGATGGCAGAGTGGGCCGGCCGGGAGCTCGCCCCGGGCGTGGAGGCGCAGACCGATGAGGAGATCGCCGACTACGTGCGCCGCACCCACAACACCGTGTACCACCCGGTGGGCTCGGTGCGCATGGGCGCCGACGACGACGCCATGAGCCCCCTGGACGCCCGCCTGCGCGTCAAGGGCGTGACGGGTCTGCGCGTGGCCGACGCCTCCGTGATGCCCGAGCACGTGACCGTGAACCCCCAACATCACGTGCTTCATGATCGGCGAGAAGGCGGCACAGCTGATCCTGGCCGACCGCGCCTGACCACCACGCGGAAGCGGCGGGCCCCCGGTGGGGGCCCGCCGCATCTGCGTTCGGGGGAACGGGCCGCGCGCCGGTCACGCCGGCCACGGCTCCGTCAGAGGGCGATCACTCGCCGGAGGCCTCGGCGGCGGAGCCCTCCACGGCCTCACCCTCTACGGCCTCGCCCTCCACCTGGGCGGCGGAGCCGGTGTGCTTGACCTGGATCTTGCGCGGCTTGGCCTGCTCGGCCACCGGGATGGTCAGCAGCAGCACGCCGTCGCTGTAGTCGGCCTCGATCTTGTCCAGGGCCAGGCCCTGGCCGAGGTTGAGCTGGCGGGCGAAGGTGCCGGCCGGACGCTCCTTGGTGAGCCAGCGACGGTCCTCCCCGGCGGGGGCCTCCTTGCGCTCGGCGCGGACGGTGAGCGTGCGCTCCTCGACGTCCACGTCGATCGAGCTCGGGTCCACGCCCGGCAGCTCCACCTCGGCGACGAACACGTCGCCCTCGCGGTAGAGGTTCATGGGCATGGAGGCGGCGCCGGAGGTGCGGGCGAAGCCGGTCATCAGGCGCTCCATCTCGCGGAACGGATCAATGGGACGAGCCATGGTCGATCACTCCTCATGCAGGGCGGGCCGCTCCGGTTGAGCGGCGACTGTCCTGTGCAACGCCGTCCCCCCACGGGGTATTCCACGGAGTTGAGTCAGTCCCGCTCAACCCTGTCCAGGACGGTCCGGAACGCGGCCTCCGCCGTCTCGCCGTACGGCACGAACAGCACCTCGTCCACGGTGCCGCCCACCTCGTCCGCCATCGCGTGGCAGGTCTCGACGGCGATCCGCGCCGCGTCCTCCATGGGCCAGCCGTAGATCCCCGCGGAGATCGCCGGGAACGCGACCGTCCGGGCGCCGAGCCCGGCCGCCACTCTCAGGGACTCGCGGTAGCACGAGGCGAGGGTGTCGGACTTGTCGATCGTCTTGGCCCACACCGGGCCCACCGTGTGGATGACCCAGCGCGCGGGCAGGCGCCCCGCCGTCGTCGCCACGGCCTGCCCGGCGGGCAGCCCCTCCGGCAGGTCGGTCTCGCGCAGGCGGCGGCATTCGGCCAGGATCTCGGGGCCGCCGCGCCGGTGGATGGCGCCGTCCACGCCTCCACCGCCGAGCAGGGTGGAGTTGGCGGCGTTGACGACGGCGTCCGCGTGCGTGGCCGTGATGTCCCCGGGGGCGATGGTCAGCTGCATGTGCTCACGCTAGGCACGGGTGGGCGCCGTCGGACAGGGCCGGTAGCCTCGGCCCCATGAGCACCCCGACGCCCACCGGACCGACCCCCACGCCTCCCGGCGGCGAGCTGCTGCCGCTGATCAGCCTCGCGGTGGAGCACGTGTTCGACACGCTCGGCCGGCAGTCCGTGTTCGCCCCCACGATCCTCGCCGTCACCGCCGACGGCCAGCGCGGCATGTGGGAGCACCCGGACCTCGAGCCCGAGCAGGCGGCCGCCACGGTCGCGAAGATCAGCCCGCGCCCCACGCGGGCGGTGGCCGTGTTCGACGGCGAGATCGAGACGGCCGACGGGCCCCGCCCGGCCGTCGCGGTGGAGGCCTTCGACGCCGCCGCCCTGGCCTCGACCCGCATGGTCTTCCCGTATCTGCCCGGCGTGGCCGCGGCGGGCATCGCCGCCCGCGTGGACGGCGACCCGCAGGTCGTGGCCAACGGCCCCAACCCGCTCTTCGGCTGAGCCGACCACCACGACGACGGCGCGCCGCGGCCTAACGTGTCCATGCGGCCTGCGAGGGTGGGGGCATGGAGACCCTCAGCCTGCTGCTCGCCCTCATCCTCGGACTCGTGCTGGGCGCCCTGGTGGGCGCGTGGCTCATGTGGCGCCGGGCGGCCGGCGGCGGTGAGGAGGCCCGCCGGGCCCAGGCCGAGCTGGCCGCGCTGCGCACCGAGCACCAGGGGGCGCGAGAGGAGCTCGCGGCCGCCCGGGCGGAGCAACGGGCGCTCACGGCCGCGCGCGCCGAGGACGCCGAACGCCAGCGCGCGGAGTCCCAGGTGATGTCCACGCTCGCCCCGCTGGGCCAGCGGCTGGCGGCGCTCCAGGAGCAGGTGAGCGTGCTGGAACGGGATCGGGCGTCCCAGTTCGGCCGGCTCGGGGAGCAGCTCCGCGCCGCCGCGGCCACGGACCGTGACCTGCTGAACCAGACCACGTCGCTCATGGCCACGCTCAAGTCCACCTCCGCGCGGGGCCACTGGGGCGAGGCGCAGCTGCGGCGGGTCGTCGAGGCGGCGGGCATGCTCCACCACGTGGATTTCACGGAGCAGGCCACGCTGTCCGGCAAGGACGGCGAGCGCCTCCGCCCGGACCTCGTGGTGTCCCTCCCCGGCGGCAAGGCCATGGCCGTGGACGCCAAGGCCCCCATCGGGGACGCGCTGGCGGCCGAGGCCCTCGCGGACGAGCCCGGCGAGGAGGCGTACGAGAGGCGCCAGGCGCTGGCGGCCCAGCACGCCGCGGCCGTGCGCCGCCACGTGGACCAGCTCTCCGCGAAGTCCTACTGGGCCGGCCTCGAGCACTCCCCCGAGCTGGTCCTGTGCTTCCTGCCCGCCGAGTCGCTCCTGGCCGCGGCCCTGGACGCAGACCCCGGGCTGCTGGACCACGCGTTCTCCCGGAACGTCGCGCTCGTCGCCCCCGTCTCCCTCCTGACCGCCCTGAAGTCCGTGGCCTACGCGTGGCGGCAGGACACCCTGGCCGAGAACGCCCACACCGTGGTGGCCAGCGCGAAGGACCTCTACGAGCGCCTTGGCACGCTCGGCACCCACCTGGACCGCATGGGTGGCTCCCTCAAGACCGCCGTGGACCGCTACAACCAGCTCGTCGGCAACGTCGAGTCGCGCGTGCTCCCCGCCGCCCGGCGCCTCCGCGACGCCGACCCGGGCCTGGCCCCCACACCGGACATCCGCACGCTCGAGTCCGCGCCCCGGCCCCTGGCCGCCCCGGAACTGGTCGCGGGCGTGGAGGAGGACGAGCTGCGCCGTCGTCGGGCGGAGTCGGCGCGGGAGGCGTGAACGGGGCCGCACGGGGGCCGGGCG
>NZ_JABFAY010000015.1:3745-17229 GCF_017168495.1 Micrococcus sp. KRD096
GCGCAACGTCAACGAGCACGTCTCCCGCTTCGACCCCCGGGCGGCCGCCCAGGAGTTCGAACATGAGCTCTCCCCGGGCATGCGTGACGAGCCGCTGACCGGCGGCGAGAACGTCAAACGCATCATCGGCCTCGTGGCCGGCCCCCTGCTCGCCGTCGCCCTGTTCCTGCTGATGCCGGGCGACCTCGGCGTCTGGCCCCGCCTCGTCGCCGCCACCGCCGTGCTCATGGCCGTGTGGTGGATGACCGAGGCCCTGCCCATCCCCGCCACCGCCCTGCTGCCGCTCGTCATCTTCCCGCTCGGCGTGCCCGCCGAGGAGTCCGACGGCGGCATCACCTTCGACTCCATCGGCGCGAGCTACGGCAACAACATCATCTTCCTGTTCATGGGCGGCTTCATGCTCGCCCTGGCCATGCAGCGCTGGAACCTGCACCGGCGCATCGCGCTCGGCGTCCTGAAGTTCATGGGCGCCAGGACCGTGAACCTCGTCCTGGGCTTCATGATCGCCACCGGGTTCATCTCCATGTGGGTGTCCAACACCGCCACCGCCGTGATGATGCTCCCCATCGGCGTGTCCATCCTCGTGCTCGTCCAGCGCTACGGCACGGACGACGCCCTGACCGGGGACGAGGCAGCGGGCCAGGTCGACCGCCCCGCCGCGCCCGCATCCGCGCCCGGCGAGGCCCCCACGCAGGCCGAGATCCGCTCCCTCACGAAGTCCAACTTCGGCACCGCGCTCATGCTCGGCATCGCGTACGCCGCGTCCATCGGCTCGCTCGGCACCATCATCGGCACCCCGCCCAACACCCTGCTCGCGGGCCACATGGCCGCCGAGCACGGCGTGGAGATCGGCTTCGGCCAGTGGATGCTGGTCGGCGTGCCCATCGCCGTCGTGCTGCTCTTCGCGTGCTGGTTCCTGCTCACCCGCGTGCTGTTCCGCCCCGAGATCGACGAGGTCCCCGGCGGCCGCGACCTGATCGCCACCGAGCTGGCCCGCCTCGGCCGCATGAGCGCCCCCGAGGCCAAGGTCCTCGCCGTCTTCGTCCTCGCCGCGCTGGCCTGGATCACCGTGCCGCTGATCTCCGAGTACGTCCTGGACCTGAAGTCCCCGCTGCTCTCGGACGCGGCCATCGCCATGGTCGTCGGGCTCATCCTGTTCCTCCTGCCGGCCGGTGGCGGGGCCGGGCGCGGCGTGCGCCTCCTGGACTGGGAGGCCGCGAAGGAGCTGCCGTGGGGCGTGCTCCTGCTGTTCGGCGGCGGCCTGGCCCTGTCCGGTCAGTTCTCCAAGTCGGGCCTGTCCACGTGGCTCGGTGAGCAGGTCAAGGGCCTCGGCGACATCCCCGTGTGGGTGCTCGTGGTGATCGCCGCCGTCGGCATCCTGCTGCTGACCGAGATGACCTCGAACACGGCCACCGCGGCCACGTTCCTGCCCGTCGCCTCCGGCGTGGCCCTGGGCACCGGCGTCGCCCCGCTCATGCTGGCCGCGCCCGTCGCCCTCGCCGCGACCTGCGCGTTCATGCTGCCCGTGGCCACCCCGCCGAACGCCATCGCGTACGGCTCCGGCTACGTGACCATCGGCCAGATGGTGAAGGGCGGCGTGTGGCTGAACATCATCGCCGCCGTGCTCATCTCCATCGCGTCGATGACCCTGCTCGTCTGGGTCTTCGGGCTCTGAGTCCCTGACCACCCGCCGGCCCGGCACGCTGAGGCCCGGAACGCCGAGGCCCGCAGACTCGCCGCTACGCCAGCGTCGTGACGGCGAGTCTGCGGGCCTCAGCGAGGAGACGAGGGGCGCGGTCAGGCCTCGGTGTCGCGGCGGCGTCCGCCGAGCGAGCGGGACTCGTCGCCCACCCGCTTGAGTTCGGCGCGCAGCTCCTTGGGCAGGGAGAAGATGATGTCCTCCTCGGCGGTCACCACCTCGTCCACCTGCCCGTAGCCGTACTCGGCCAGCAGCGCGAGCACCTCCTGGACCAGCACCTCGGGCACGGACGCGCCGGAGGACAGGCCCACCGTGGCCACGCCCTCGAACCAGGACTCGTCCACCTGGTTGGCGAAGTCCACGCGCTCGGCGCGGGTGGCCCCGTACTCCGCGGCCACCTCCTTGAGGCGCACCGAGTTCGAGGAGTTCGCCGAGCCCACGATGATCACCAGGTCGCACTCCGGCGAGATCGACTTGATGGCCGCCTGCCGGTTGGAGGTGGCGTAGCAGATGTCGTCCGAGGGCGGGTCCTGCAGGTTCGGGAACCGCTCGCGCAGCACGGAGACGATCTCGAGGGTCTCGTCCACGGAGAGCGTGGTCTGGGAGAGCCAGATCAGGTTGTCCGGGTCCTCCACCTGGACGGTGCGGGCCTCGGCGACGTCGTTGATCACCGTGGTGTGCTCGGGCGCCTCGCCGAACGTGCCCTCGACCTCCTCGTGACCGTCGTGGCCGATCAACAGGATCCGCTTCTCCTGCTTGGCGAAGCGCACGGCCTCGCGATGCACCTTGGTCACGAGCGGGCACGTGGCGTCGATGGTGCGCAGGTTGCGCTGGGCGGCCTCCTCGACGACGGCCGGGGACACGCCGTGCGCGGAGAACACGGTCAGGGCGCCCTCGGGCACCTCGTCCAGCTCCTCGACGAACACCACACCGCGCTCGGTCAGGGTGTCCACGACGTGCCGGTTGTGGACGATCTCCTTGCGCACGTACACGGGGGCGCCGTGGTGCTCGAGGGCCTTCTCGACGGCGACGACGGCGCGGTCCACGCCGGCGCAGTAGCCACGGGGGGCGGCCAGCAGCACGCGCTTCCCACCGGACACGGGCGCGGCCGCCTCCACCTCCTCACGGGAACGACGAACGCGCGGGACCTGCGGCATCCCGAGGCCGACGGCGGACGGACGAGTGGAGACGGAGGGAGCGGACATGCCCTCCATGCTATCGGCCGGGACGCAGACCGGGCCCGGGCTTCGCCGCGGGCTCAGCGCGACGTGACGTCGGCGGCGGTGTGGGAGCGGCCCACCGCGGGGGGACCGTCCGCCCGGGCGGCACGGACCCGGCCACGCCGAGCGACCCACAGCTCCGCCAGGGCCAGCAGCAGGCCCGCGGCCAGCACGATCCAGCCCAGGGTGGTCAGGGTCTGGGGGTAGGGGGCGACGGCGGCCGCGAACGCCGGGCGGGCGGCCTCCTCCATCTGCCGGACGAACGCGGCCACCCCCGGGGAGGCCCCCTCGGGCGCCATGAGGTGGACCGCGTCCGGACCCAGGCGGGCGCCACCGATCAGCCCGCCGGCCAGGGCGACCGCACCCGCCACGGCCACGGCGAGACCCCGCCGCCCTCGGGGGGCGAGCAGCAGGGCGCCCACGAGCGCCAGCACGGACGCGGCGGCGGCCCAGCGCCAGTGCGCGGAGGCGTCCACCCAGCGGTGCACGGTGGCCCGGTCCGTGCCGGCCAAGGCGTCGATGCGCGCGTCCATGCGCAGCGCGGTGCTGTCCCGCAGGTCCGCGGCACGGTCGTACAGGGGCGCCAGCAGCGTGTCCGCGGCCCAGTCGCCGACGTCCGCGCCCACGATCCCCTCCAGCAGCGCCTGCGCGGGCAGGTCGAACCGGTCCTCGCGCAGGTCACGTTCGATGTCGCCCAGGGCGGCGGTGATCCCGGACTGCGCGACGGGACCGAACGGGATGGTCACGTCCGCGCCGGAGCCGGGCTCGTCGGCGCCCTGCGGGTCCTCGAGCTGGGCGAGCCAGGCGCGCCGGGCCTCGTCGGCGGTGTCGGACCAGCCCTGCACCACCTGCGGGTCGTCCGCCACGCGCTGGGCCAGCGGGCGCAGCAGGTCCTCGGCCGCCTGGGCCAGCGGGCCCGGCACCTGCTCGGGGATGGCGTCGTGCACGACGTCGTCGATCACCCCCGGCACGGCGGCGCGGACCTCGGGGTCCACGGCGACCTGCTCCGTCACCCCGCGCAGCAGCTCCGGGCGGTGCGTCGCCTCGTCGACGAGGGCGCCGGCCGTCGCGAGCACCGCCAGCAGGCCCGCCAGGGCCGCGACGAGGAAACTGAGAGTGGTGCGCATGGGGTCCTTCCATTCCGTTCCGTTCCGACCCCGTCGAGCGTACTGATCCCGGCCGGAGGTTCCCCGGTCTGGGCGCCCGACCGGGCCGGCGGCGGGTCCGGGGGACGCCCGGGCGCCGTCTTGCGCGTCCGGTGAGGGCGGTACGGTGGGCCCGTGCCCGGGCGGACCGGGCGCGGACAGGAGGGACCCGGATGGACCAGCCCGTGACCGAGGGCGCCCCGGCGGCGTCGGACGTGCCCGTCTCGGCGCCCGCCCGCGCGGGCGAGACCTCCGCCGAGCGGCCGTGGCCCCTGCGCCGGCTCTCCGAGAACCTCAAGGCCCACATCGAGCGCGCGCCCGCCACGTGGATCGAGGGCCAGCTCATCGAGGTCAAGAACAACCGCGGCAACGTCTACATGACCATGCGGGACCTCGAGGAGGAGGTGTCCCTGCCGCTCACCGCCTGGCGGAACGTCGCCATGACCCTGGAGGGGACCGTCCAGCAGGGCTCCCGCGTGGTGGCGCGCGTGAAGCCGAACTTCTGGCTCAAGGCCGGGCGCCTGTCCATGAACGTGCAGGAGATGCGCCCGGTCGGCCTCGGCGATCTGCTGGCCCGCGTGGAGCTGCTGCGCCGGGCCCTCGCCGAGGAGGGGCTGACCTCCCCCGCGCGCAAACGGCCCCTGCCCCTGCTCCCCCACCGGATCGGGCTCATCACCGGCCGCGACTCGGATGCGAAGAAGGACGTGCTGCGCAACACCCTGCTGCGCTGGCCCGCCGCCGAGTTCGAGATCCGTGAGGTCGCCGTGCAGGGCGCCGAGGCCCCTCGGCAGGTGGCCGTCGCGCTCGCCGAACTCGACGCTGACCCGGCCGTGGACGTCATCGTCATCGCCCGCGGCGGCGGCGCGCTCGAGGAGGTCATCCTGCCGTTCTCGGACGAGGCGCTGGTGCGCGCCGTGGCGGCGGCGCGCACGCCCGTCGTCTCGGCGATCGGCCACGAGGCGGACCGCCCGGTCCTCGACGACGTCGCCGACCTGCGTGCCTCCACCCCCACGGACGCGGCCAAGCGGATCGTCCCGGACGCGGCCCAGGAGGCCGCCGGACTCGCGGATGCGCGCCTGCGGCTGGCCGCGGCCGTCGAGCGCCGCGTGCGCGCCGAGGCCGAGGGGCTCGCGGCCCTGCGCTCCCGGCCCGTGCTGGCCCGTCCGCACGTGATGGTGGACACCCGGCAGGAGGAGACGGACCGGTGGCGCGAGCGCGGCCGGTCCGCCCTGGGCCACCGGCTCGTCCGCGAGGAGGACGCCCTCACGCAGCTGCGCGCCCGCGTTCGCGCCCTGTCCCCGCAGCGCACCCTGGACCGCGGCTACGCCGTGGTCCAGCACGCCGGACAGGTCGTGCGCGACGCGGACCAGGTCGCCCCGGACGACCGGCTCGACATCCTCGTGGCGGCCGGACGGATCGCCGCGGACGTCGTCGAGACGCACCGGACCACCCCGACCCCATCCCCCGAGAGGACACGACAGGCATGAGTGAGCAGGGCATGGAGCAGACGCAGGACGCGGGCCGCCCGAGCGGCGTGGAGGGCTTCACCTCCGCGGACGTCTCGGACGTGGCCCAGATGAGCTACGAGCAGGCGCGCGCTGAGCTCGTGGAGACCGTGGGGCGGCTGGAGACCGGGGGCGCCGGCCTGGAGGAGTCCCTGGCCCTGTGGGAGCGCGGCGAGGCCCTGGCCGACCGCTGCCAGGCCTGGCTGGACGGCGCCCGCGTCCGCCTCGACCAGGTGCGCGGCGAAGCCGCCCCCGACGCCGGCTGACCCCGCCCCCCACTTTCGTTCGGGAAACGGCGGCCTCCGGGGCGCTTTCGTTCGAGAAACGGCGGCCTTCGGGGCGCTTTCGTTCGAAAAACGGCGGCCTCCGCCACGCTGTCGTTCGAGAAACGGCGGGGGCGGGGGCCATCGGCCCCCGCCCTCACGCGGCTCGCTCCCGACGTCGGTCAGGCGGTCTGGTCCTCGTGCTTGCCCTCGCCCAGCTCCTCCACGAGCTTGGCGTTGAAGGCGTCGAGGTCGTCCGGGGTGCGCGAGGTGGTCAGCCCGTTGTCCACGACGACCTCCTCGTCCACCCACTGGGCGCCCGCGTTCTTCAGGTCAGACTCCAGGGACGCGTAGCTGGTCAGACGGCGACCGTCCACGACGCCGGCCTCGATCAGGGTCCACGGGGCGTGGCAGATGGCCGCCACCGGCTTGTGCTGCTCGAAGAAGGCACGCACGAACGCCTGGGCGTCCGTGTCGATGCGCAGGGCGTCCGCGTTCAGGGTGCCGCCCGGCATCACGAGGCCGTGGAAGTCCTCGGCCTTGGCGTCCTTCACCGTGGTGTTCACCTCGAAGGACTCACCGTGCTCCCAGTCGGACTTCATCGCGGTGATGGTGCCGGACTTCGGGGAGACGAGCACGGGGGTCGCACCCGCGGCGATCACGGCCTCCCACGGGGAGGTCAGCTCGACCTGCTCGACACCGTCGGTGGCGAGGAACGCGACGGTCTTGCCGGTCAGCGGGGCGTTCTGGACAGCGTTCTCAGTCATGAGTGCACCTTTCGGATCGGGTCCGGCGCGCCTCTGCGGCGCCCGGTGTTCCTCCATCCACTCACCGCGGCCCCGGGCTTGGCAAGGTCCGACCACCACTGCCCCGCCCACCGCGACGGCGGCGCTCAGCCCGCCAGCAGTCGACGGCGGGCCGCCGCGACGTCGAAGTCCGCCTCCGGCCAGTCCAGCCCCATCCCCTGCAGGGTCTCGATGATCAGCTGCTGCACCGCCAGCCGCGCGAACCACTTGCGGTCCGCCGGCACGATGAACCACGGCGCGTCCTCGGTGTCCGTCCGCTCGATCGCGATCCGGTACGCGTCCGTGTACTGATCCCAGTACGCGCGGTCATCGAGGTCGCCCTCGCTGAACTTCCAGTGCTTCGTGGGGTCGTCCAGGCGGGCCAGCAGGCGCTCGGCCTGCTCCTCCGGCGAGATCCGCAGCATCACCTTGACGATCCGCGTCCCCGCGGCGCGCACGGCCGCCTCGAACTCGCGGATCGCCCCGTAGCGCTCCTCCACCTCGGCCAGCGGGGAGAGCCCGCGCACGCGGTGCACGAGCACGTCCTCGTAGTGCGAGCGGTCGAACACGGAGACCAGGCCGGGCCGCGGCAGATGCGGTCGGATGCGCCACAGGAAGTCGTGGGCGCGCTCCTCCGGGGTCGGCGCCTTGAACGCGTGCAGGTGGACGCCCTGCGGGTCCATCGCCCCGATCACGTGGCGCATGATCCCGCCCTTGCCGGCGGTGTCCATGCCCTGCAGGATCACCAGCAGGGACGGCACCTCCCCCACGGGCGCGTCGCGCACCGACTGGGCGAACAGCAGCTCCTGCAGGTCGGCGAGCGCCCGGCCGCGCGCGGCCAGGTCCTTCTTGCCCTTCGCCTTGTCCCCGCCGTAGCCGGGCGTCGCGGCGGGGTCGACGTCGGCCGGGCCCCGGACCTCGTCCCCGCGGCGGGCGGCGAACAGCTCCCGCGCGGGGGCGTCGAAGACGCCGTCGTCGGTGGCGCGGGCGGGTCGGCCCGCCTTGGTGGCCGGGGTGTCAGCCATGGCGCTCCCTCCAGTCCTCGAGGAAGTCCTCGAGGCGGTCCAGGGCCACGCTCAGGTCCTTCACGCTGGGCAGCGTGACGAGCCGGAAGTGGTCGCTGTGCGGGTAGTTGAACGCCCCGCCGTGCGAGACGAGGATCTTCTTCGCCCGGAGCAGCTCGATGACGAACGCCTCGTCGTCGTCGATCGCGTAGACCTCCGGGTCCAGCCGCGGGAACAGGTAGAGGGCGCCGTGGGCCGGCTGCACGGACACGCCGGGGATGGCGTTCAGGCGGTCCTGGGCGAGGTTGCGCTGCTCGAGCAGCCGACCGCCGGGCAGGACGAGGTCGTTGATGGACTGGTAGCCGCCCAGTGCCACCTGGATGGCGTGCTGCGCGGGCACGTTGGCGCACATCCGCATGTTGGCCAGCAGGGTCAGGCCCTCGAGGAAGTCGGCGGCCCGGTGCTTCGGCCCGGACACGGCCACCCATCCGGAGCGGTAGCCCGCCACCCGGTACGCCTTGGACAGGCCGGAGAACGTCAGGGTGAGCACGTCGTCGGACAGGCCGGCGGCGTTGATGTGGCGGGCGCCGTCGTAGGTGATCTTCTCGTAGATCTCGTCCGCCATGAGGACGAGGTGGTGGCGGCGGGCCACGTCCACGATGCCCTGCAGCACGGCGCGGGAGTAGACCGCGCCGGTGGGGTTGTTCGGGTTGATCAGGACGATGCCCTTGGTGCGCTCCGTGACGAGGGACTCGATGTGCTCGAGGTCGGGCTCCCAGCCCTCCTCCTCGACGCAGCGGTAGTGCACCGCCCGGCCCCCGGCCAGGGTGGTGGCGCCGGTCCACAGCGGGTAGTCGGGCGAGGGGACGAGGATCTCGTCGCCGTCGTCGACCAGGGCCTGCAGGACCATCGTGATCATCTCGGAGACGCCGTTGCCGATGAACACGTCGTCCACGCCGATGTCCCGGATGCCCCGGGACTCGTAGTACTGCGAGACGGCGGTGCGCGCCGAGTAGATGCCCTTGGAGTCCGAGTAGCCCTGCGCGTGCGGCAGGTGCTGGTGCATCGCCGCCAGGACGGCGTCCGGCGCCTCGAAGCCGAACGGGGCCGGGTTGCCGATGTTCAGCTTCATGATCCGGTGGCCCGCGGCCTCCATCCGCTGCGCCTCCTCCAGGATGGGGCCGCGCACGTCGTAGCGGACGTTCAGCAGCTTGGCGGACTGGCGGAACTGGCGGGGATGCGGGGTCGGCATGCCCCCCATCATGGCACCCCCCGGGCGGTGTGCGTCACAGTCGAGCTCGTGCGACGCGGGCCGGCGCCCCTCCCTCGCGCGGGCTCAGAACCAGGAGCCGCGGGGGACGAACCAGTCCTCGGGCGCGTCCTCCAGGCCATGGTCCACCAGCCAGTACTGCGCGGCCTCGGCGACCGGAAGCGGGTCGGCGCCCGTGGTGAGCCGTTCGAGCTCCCGCAGGCCGTCGCCGTCGAGGGCGGACATCACCTCGGCGATGCGCCGTTCGGCGTCGTCGTCTAGCGTCGCGGCGGAGCCGACGGCGGTCAGCCGCCCCTCCGGGAGCACGCGGCCGTCGTCCTCGAGCGGGACGAGCGTGTTCGCGTCGATCTCCGGATCCGTGCCGGTCAGCAGCGCGACCTGGGCCTCGTCCGCGACGACGGCGGCGGTCGGGTCCTCGGTGTCGGCCAGCCAGGTCTCGGGGCGGCAGCCGGCGAGCCGGTCCAGGCGGGCGCGCAGGGCCGTGGCCGCGTCCGGGTCCGCCGCGGCGGTCAGGGGCGGGGGTGCGACGGCGGTGAGCGACTCGCACCAGCCGTTGAGGTCCGTGATCGACTCGAGCTCGAGCCGGGCCGCGGTGGTCTGGGTGACGACCGCGGTCAGGCGCAGCACGCCCGCCGACGAGGACAGCACCGCCGGGGCCTCGTCCTGCGGTGTCCCCGCCGCGGCCGTCTGCCCGGCGAGCAGCGTCCCCAGGACGCGCCCGGCCGCCGGGGCGTCGGCCGCGGGGTCGCCGACGGGCGGGGTGGGCACAGCGTCCGTGGACGTGCCGGCCTCCGTCCCGGTCGGCGTCGACGACGGGGTCGACGTCGGCGTCGACGTCGGCGACGGCGGGGACGGCAGCGCCGCTGCGGGGTCGGCCGCGGCGGCCAGGGCCAGGGTGTCCACGACGGCGACCGTGTCCCCGCCGGCGGCGGACCACGCGGGCTGCTCCACGGCGACGCCGTCCTCGTCCGCCACGGCGTGGCCGTGCAGGCGCAGGTGACGGGCCAGGACCGCCGCGACTGCGGCCTCGAGGCCCTCGCCGCCGTGCACGACCGTGATCGGCGCGCCTGACGCCGAGGGCGTCGGCGGGGCGTCCGCCTGCCGCGCGCACGCCCCCAGGGCCAGCGACAGCACGAGGGCGGAGGCGGCGAGGGCCGCGGGGCGTCGGTGGGCGGGGCGGCTCACGCGGCCACCCCGGCACGGGCGAGCGCCTCGGTGACCCAGGAGGCGGTGCGCAGCTCGCTGAGCTCCGCGAGGTCGAACCAACGCGCGTCCGTCGAGGATCCGCCGACCTCAGGGCGCAGGACGCCGCCCGTGATGCGGGCGGTGTAGAGGACCTGCACGGTGAGCAGCGGCAGCGGCTCGCCCCGCAGGCGCTTCTCCACCGGGATCGTCCCGGTCGTGACGCCCAGCAGGCCCGTGAGCTCGGCGGTGTGGCCGGTCTCCTCCCAGACCTCGCGCAGGCACGCCTCCTCCGGGCTCTCGCCGAGCTCGATGCCGCCGCCGGGCAGCGTCCACTGCAGGAACTCGGGCCCCTGCCACGAGCTGAGCAGGACGCGGCCGCCGTCCACGATCAGGGCGTAGGCGCCGGCGCGCGTCTGGAACCGGAAGGAGCAGCGCCCGTGGACACCCCGCAGGACCCGCCCCGCCGGGACGACCCCTCCGGCGGCCCCGTGGAGCCGGCCGTCGACGCCGCCCTGGACCGGGTGCACGCCCTGCTCCGGCAGGCCCGCGTCATCGCGGCGCCCGACGCCCCGACGGCCCTGGACGCCCGAGGCTGGTGGGAGCTCTCCCTCGAGGCCGCGCTGCGCGACGAGCCCCGGGAGTCCGCCCGCCTCGCCGACTCCGGCCTGGCCGCGCTCGTGCCCGGCCAGGACGACGTCCGCCTCGCCCTGCTGCGGGCGCTCGCCGTCGCCGCGGGCCAGGTCGGGGACGAGGCCGCCCTGACCCGCTGGGTGGAGGCCCGGGCGGCGCTGCTGCGCCACCTCGGCCGGCCCCGGCAGGCCGGGCTCGAGTCCCAGCTCGGCGCCGCCCTCGTGCGCGACCCGGACACGGTCGAGGCGGCGGTGCTAGCCAGCGTCGTGGAGGACGAGCCGGGCGCTCCCGGCGAGGACCCCGGGGACACCGTCCTGCCCGAGGCCGCCCTGGCCCTGGCCGTGCACCACGTGCACACCGGGGACCTGGACGCCGCACTCGAGCTGGCCCGCCGCGTCGTCGCCGTCCTGGGCGGGCTGCGCGCGGCCGGTGCCCTGCTGCCCACCGGCTCGTGGTCCAGCGCGCACCTGCTGCTCGCCCGCCTGCACCTGTGGCGGGGCGAGCACGCCGAGGCGGACGCGGCGGCCGCCGTCGTCACCGCGCTGCCCGCCGCCCGCGCCGTCCTGGCCTCCGCCACCACGGTGCGGGCGATCGCCGCCCACGAGCTGGACCGTCCGACGGCCGCCCTCGACCTGGCGCTCGAGGCGGCGGAGCGGATGGCCTCGGTCGGGCTGCGGCGCGGCGCCGCCTCCGCGGCGGCCCTGGCCGGGCGCGTGGCCGGCGACCTCGACGGATACGAGGAGGTCGCCGTGACCGCGTGGGAGCTGGCCTCCGTGCACGCGGAGAAGGCCGAGGCGCCGGAGGCCTCGAGCCTGAGCTACTGGTGGGCGCACCAGCTCGTGCTCGCCGGCCGCGCCGACGAGGCCGAACCCCTGCTCGCCCGGCTGGTGCGCCGCGAGGCCACCCACGGCCGGGACGTCGAGCAGGCCCGCGCCCTCGTGGACCTCGGCCACGCCCACCACGACCAGGACCGCGCGGAGAACGCGCTGCCCCTGTGGCGGGAGGCGGCCGGCCTGTTCGAGGCCCACGGCCAGTGGGAGGACGCCGCGCGCACACTCCTGGCCGCCGGCGCCCTCGTGAACCGCGAGCGCGACGAACGCACCCGGCCCTCCGCCCTCGACCTGTTCGAGCGGGCGGTCGCGGCCGCGCGCCAGGCGGTGGACGAGGACCCGGCGGTGCTGCCGGCCGCGCTGCACGCGCACGGGTACCTGCTGTGCGAGTCCGGCCAGGCGGAGGGCCTCGACCTCCTCGAGGAGGCGCTCGCCCTCGTGCGGGACGCCGGCGCCGACTGGCAGGTGGCCGACTACACGGACACCCGCGCCCGGGCCCTGTGGTCGCTCGAGCGGGGGCCGGAGGCGATCGCCACCGCGCTGCAGGCCGCCGACCTGTTCACCGCCGCCGGGGACCGCGAGGGCGCCGCGCAGGCCGAGCTCTTCGCCGCCTACGTGGTGGCCGAGGACGGCAGCCCCGAGCAGGCCGCGACGCTCTTCCGCCTGGTGTGCGACTCCACCGACTCCACGCTCGTGCGCCTCGGCGCGCTCACGGGCCTGCACCAGTGCCTGTCCGCCCTCGGGGACCACGACGGCGCCGCGCGCGTCCGGGACGAGCTCGACGCGCTCCGGGAGGGGCTCGGCGCGGACTGACCGCCGCTCGAGGGGGTGGCCGCCGTCGCGGGTCAGAGGCCGACGCGGGCCAGGGCGGCGTCGGCGGCGGCCCGGCGGGCGGACCGCACGGCGCGGGGCGCGGTCGGCTGCGCCGCGAGGGCGGCGAGCACGGTCGCGACGCGGGCCGCCAGCGCCACCTCGTCGACCTCGCTGCGGGCGTGGCGCCGGAACCGTGCGGCCACGGCGCGCAGCGCGGCGCCGCCGGCACCGAGGTCCACGGCGCCCGCCTCGAGATGGGCGATCAGGACGGCCCAGTCGTCCACGCGGTGCCCCATGCCCAGGTCGTCGGCGTCCAGCACGCCGGTGATCCGCTCCCCCGCGGCGTCCACGTGCAGGTTCCCCGGGTGCAGGTCGCCGTGCACGGGCACGCGCGGGCCGGGGTCCCCGGCCGCGAGCGCCGCGCGGAGCCGGTCCGCCCGGGCGGCGGCCTCGTCCTGGGCCTCGGGGTCCAGCACGACGGCGGCCCACGTGGCGTGCTCGAGCAGGACGGCGGGTCCGCCGTCGTCCACGTCGGCGCCCCCGGCCGCCCCGGCCGTGGGGCCGGCCGGGTCGGGGGGCTCCTCGGGCACCGGCGGCAGCCGGTCCAGCAGCGCGGCGACCCGCGCGGGGTCGAGCGCGGCGGCCTCGGGCCCGGCCAGCAGCGCCCGCCAGGGCAGGCCCGGCACGCTCGCGAGCGGGAGCACCCCGCGCTCCGGCGCCGCGAGGACGGCGGGCACCGGCACCCCGGCCGCCCCCGCCGCGGCCATGCGCCGGGCGACCCGTGCGGCGCGCGCGGGCGGGAGCACCTTCAGGAACGTGCGGGCCACGACGCCGTCGTCGCCGGTCGCCTCGACGGCCAGGACCGCCCGGTCCCGCGGCCGGTAGCCGCGCCACGTGAGGCGGGCCCGGCCCGGCGCCGTGCCGAGCAGGGCCGCGAGCGCGTCCGGATCGGCGGTCAGCGTGAGGCCCGGCAGGACGGGGTCGGCGGGGGCCCACCACCACAGGGTGCCGTCCTCCAGGATCCCGCGCTCGCCCGGGACGGGCGGGCACGCCGCGCCGGGGGCGACGGGGTGCCGGGGGTCGCGGGCGAGGACGAGGGTGCGGGAGCGGACGCGGGCCTCGCCCGCGCGTCCGG
>NZ_JABFAY010000015.1:17329-27061 GCF_017168495.1 Micrococcus sp. KRD096
GGGTGGGGGGCATTCTGCGTCACCCGTCCAGGATAGTCGAGGCGCTCAGTAGCGCCGCGCGGCGTCCGGGAAGCGGTGCAGCTCGTCCCGGACCACGCGGGTCATGCGCTTCTCCACCACGAAGGACAGGAACGGCACGACGCCGCCGCCGGCCATCGCCAGCAGGCGCAGCGGCTCCCAGCGCATCAGGGACCACAGGCGGAACGAGGCGAGCAGGTACACCACGTACATCCAGCCGTGGGCGATGAGGATGAACAGGGACAGGTTCACTCCCCCGGTCACGCTGTCCGTGGGGTGCAGCCCCAGGCCGTTGGCCTCTCCGTCCAGGGTGGTGCCGCCCGCGTAGAGCTCCACGTGCATGCCGTACTTCAGCACCATCTCCGCCACGAGCAGCAGGAGCATGATGCCGGTGATCCACGCGCACACCACGTAGAGGCGGGTGGCGGAGCGGATCTGCTGCTGGGTGCCGGCGAAACGGCGATGCTCCCGGCCTGGCCGCGGGGGCGGCTCGGGCAGGTCGGCCTCCGTGATGTCCTCGGGATCCGGCAGGCTCGCCGGGTCCACCGGCTGGGGGCCGGGGTGCTGGGTGCTCATCGGCTCTGCTCCTCTCGGGGCCCACGGGGGCCCGGGTCGCGGGGGTCGGGGCGCGCGGCCCCGTCGTCGTGGTCCTGGCGTGGGTGCGCCGCGGACTGTGCCGCGACGGCCCGCTCCTTGGCCTCGCGCGCGGCCGCCCGGCGCCGCTCGAGCTCCTCGGCGCGCCACTGCGCGGCCCACTCCTCGTCGAGCCGGCGCTCGTGCTCGTCCCGGACGTGGTCGTCGCGGACGAACCGCCACCACAGGAACAGGGCGAAGCCGGCGAAGAGCATCCATTCCACGGCGTAGAAGACGTTGAGCCAGATGATCTGGGTCTCCTCCGGCTGCGGGGCCACCCACACCGGCTCGAGCCCGCCGGGGCCGGCCGCGCCCGTCTCGGCGCCCGCGGCGTCGACCATCTCGAACGCCGCGACGTACGCCGCGTAGGACGGCTCGTCCCACACGTTCACCAGCTGGGCCGGGGCCAGGCTGCGGTACAGGAGCCGGTCGGCGGTGTCCTCGGCCGCTGCCTCACGCGGCAGGGGCCCGTCCGGGGGCAGCAGGCGTCCGGTGACGGTGACCTGCCCGGCGGGCGCGGGGTCCACGACGTCGGCGCGGGCCGACCAGCCGCGGACCACCGGGACGACCTCGCCGTCCGGGGCGCCGGCCACCCGGAGGGCCGTGACCGTCCAGTAGCCGTCGCGGCCGTTCAGCAGGCGCGGGCCGACCAGGACGTCCGTGCCGGGCACGAACTCCCCTTCGACCGTGACGACCTGGTCTGCCTGCGAGCCGAGCAGGGCCTCGTAGGGGCGCACGTGCTCCAGGAACGGCACGGCGTGCTCGGTCTGGGTGCGCGGCGGCGGCGCGTTCGTCTCCGCGGACTCGAACTGCCACTTGGACAGCGCCACGAAGACCGCGGCCGCCACGAGGGCCAGCACCAGGGTGGCCAGCCAGACGGGCTTGAGGGCGGTGCGCAGCACGCCGTATCAACTCTTCCGGTCGGGGTGCCGCCTCGGGGCGGCGGGGATCAGACGGTCTGGGTGGGGGTCACGAGGACCTCCACCTTCTGGAAGTCCTTGAGCTCGGTGTAGCCGCAGGTGGCCATGGCGCGCTTCAGGCCGCCCATCAGGTTGGACGTGCCGTCCGCGTGGCGGCCGGGCCCCCACAGGACCTCCTCGAGCGGAGCCACCTGGCCCACGTGGGTGCGGTGCCCGCGCGGCAGCTCCGGGTGGGCGGCCTCGAGGCCCCAGTGCCAGCCGCCGCCGGGGGCGTCGGTGGCGCGGGCCAGGGCGGCGCCCAGGACGACGGCGTCCGCACCCATGGCGATCGCCTTGACGATCTCCCCCGAGGTGGAGACGCCGCCGTCGGCGATCACGTGCACGTAGCGGCCGCCGGACTCGTCCATGTAGTCGCGGCGCGCCTCGGCGATGTCCGAGATGGCCGTGGCCATCGGCACGCGGATGCCCATGGCGTGGCGCGTGGTGGTGGACGCGCCGCCGCCGAAGCCGACGAGCACACCGGCCGCGCCGGTGCGCATCAGGTGCAGGGCCGGCGTGAAGCCGGCCGCCCCGCCCACGATCACGGGCACGTCCAGCTCGTAGATGAACTGCTTGAGGTCCAGCGGCTCCTGGGTGGAGGAGACGTGCTCGGCCGAGACGGTGGTGCCGCGGATGACGAACAGGTCCACGCCCGCCGCCACGACGGTGCGGTAGAACTCCTGCGTGTTCTGCGGGGTCAGCGAGCCCGCGACGACGACGCCGGCCTCGCGGATCTGTGCGAGGCGCTCGGTGATCAGATCGGGGCGGATGGGGGCCGCGTAGGCCTCCTGCAGCTTGCGGGTGGCCTCGGTCCCGGCCGGGCCGGCCTCCAGGGCGGCGATCTCCTCGAGCAGCGGGCGCGGATCCTCGTGGCGGGTCCACAGGCCCTCGAGGTTGAGGACGCCGAGACCGCCCAGCCGCCCCATCGCGATGGCGGTCTCCGGACTCATCACGGAGTCCATGGGCGCACCGATCACGGGCATGTCGAACGTGTAGGCGTCGATGCGCCACGTGAGGCTGACGTCCTGGGGATCCCGGGTGCGCCGCGCGGGCACCACGGACACGTCGTCGAGGGAGAAGGCCCGGCGGCCGCGCTTGCCGCGGCCGATCTCAATCTGGTTCGTCACCGGGCCAGCCTAGCCCAGGCGCCACGGGGCGGCGCCGACCGTGTCGTCGGCGCCGCCCCGTCCGGGGGCTCCCCCCGGACCCGACGTGCGGGTCAGCGCGAACGGTAGTTCGGCGCCTCGACGGTCATCATGATGTCGTGCGGGTGGGACTCCTTCAGGCCCGCCGCGGTGATGCGCACGAAGCGGCCGTTCTCCTTGAGATCGGCCACCGTGGACGCGCCCGTGTAGAACATCGTCTGGCGCAGGCCGCCCACGAGCTGGTGGACCACCGAGGCGATCGGGCCCCGGAAGGGCACCTGGCCCTCGATGCCCTCGGGGATCAGCTTGTCCTCGTCCGGCACGTCCGCCTGGAAGTAGCGGTCCTTGGAGAAGGAGCGCGTGCCGTTGCGGGTCTGCATGGCGCCCAGGGAGCCCATGCCGCGGTAGGTCTTGAACTGCTTGCCCTGGTAGAACACGAGGTCGCCCGGGGACTCGGCCGTGCCGGCCAGCAGGGAGCCGAGCATCACCGAGTCGGCGCCGGCCACGAGGGCCTTGCCGATGTCACCGGAGTGCTGCAGACCGCCGTCGGCGATCAGCGGGACGCCCGCGGGGCGCGTGGCCTTGGCCGCCTCGTAGATGGCGGTGATCTGCGGGACGCCGACGCCGGCCACCACACGGGTCGTGCAGATCGAGCCCGGGCCCACGCCCACCTTCACGGCGTCCGCGCCGGCGTCGACGATCGCCTTGGCGCCCGCGTAGGTCGCGGCCTGACCGCCGATGACGTCGACGTGCGCGGCCGCCTTGTCCTTCTTCAGGCGCGCGATCATGTCCAGCACGCCGTGCGTGTGGCCGTTCGCGGTGTCCACCACGAGGGCGTCCACACCCGCCTCGACGAGCGCCATGGCGCGCTCCCAGCCGTCGCCGAAGAAGCCGACGGCGCCGCCGACGCGCAGGCGGCCCTCGTCGTCCTTCGCGGCGTCCGGGTACTGCTCCGCCTTGTCGAAGTCCTTGATGGTGATCAGGCCGGTCAGGCGGCCCGCATCGTCCACGAGCGGCAGCTTCTCCACGCGGTTCTGGGAGAACAGGCGGATGGTCTCGGCGCGCGAGACGCCCTCCTGCGCGGTGATCAGCGGCATGCGGGTCATGGCGGTGTCCACCGTGCGGGTGGCCCACTCCTCGCGCGGGATGAAGCGGGTGTCGCGGTTGGTGATGATGCCCAGCAGCGTCATGTCCTCGGCCACCACCGGCAGGCCCGAGACGCGGTACTGGGCGCACAGCTCGTCCAGGTCGGCGAGCGTGGCGTCGGGGCCGATGGTCACGGGGTCCTTGATCATCCCCGACTCGGAGCGCTTCACGGTGTCCACGTGGCGGACCTGGTCCTCGATGGACAGATTGCGGTGGATGATGCCCATGCCGCCCTGGCGGGCCATGGCGATGGCCAGCGGGGCCTCGGTCACGGTGTCCATCGCCGCGGAGACGATGGGGATGTTCAAGCGGATGTTGCGGGTCAGCCGGGTGCCCGGGTCCGCGTCCGCGGGGATCACGTCCGTGGCGTTGGGCAGCAGCAGGACGTCGTCATAGGTGAGGCCGAAGAAGCCGAAGGGATCCGAGGAGGAGTGGACGGGCTCGGGGCTGGGACCGGTGCTGGTGGTGGTCACGAAGGCGCCTTTCGGGACGGGTGTTTCCGCGATTCTATGCCCGGGGGTCAAACCGGCGACCCGGGTGCGGGCCACGTCACAGGGCCTTCGCACTGGGCCACGTGGGGACGAGACGGACGTCACCACGACGTCACATGGCGCAATCCGTTTCGGCGTCATGGTATTGGACTGCCTAACCTCCCCGGATGAGCACCGCACAGTCCTCCCCCGCACCGGCGCCCCGACGCCGGCTCCCCGCCTGGACGTCGAACTTCGGCTGGCAGATCGCCGCCGCCCTCGTCCTCGGCCTCGTCCTGGGCCTGATCGCCCGCGCGACGGGGCACACCGCCGAGCACCCGACCTGGCTCGGTGAGACGCTGGCCACCGTCGGCAGCATCTACATCAGCCTGCTGAAGGCCGCGGTCGTCCCGCTGGTCTTCTTCGCCGTCGTCGCCTCCATCGCCAACCTGGCCCAGGTGACCAACGCGGCCCGCCTGGCCGCCAAGACCCTGCTCTGGTTCGCCATCACGAGCCTGATCGCGGTGCTCATCGGCCTCGCCGTCGGCGTCGTGCTGCAACCGGGCGTGGGCACCGGCCAGACCGCGCCGGCGTCGTACCAGGCCAAGGACGTCGGCTGGCTCGACTTCCTGACCTCCCTGGTGCCGGCGAACTTCCTCGGCCTGACCGTCAAGACCACGGCGGGCGAGGACGGCGCGCTGGCCTCCTCCCCCACGTTCAACGTGCTGCAGATCCTCGTGATCGCGATCGTCGTGGGCGTGGCCGCGCTCAAGGTCGGCGAGAAGGCCGCCCCGTTCCTCACGTTCTCCCGCTCGGTGCTCGCGATCATCCAGAAGCTGCTGTGGTGGATCATCCGCCTGGCCCCGATCGGCACCATCGGCCTGCTGGGCAACGCCGTGGCCTCGTACGGCTGGTCCACGATGGGCACCCTGGCCAAGTTCGTGGTGGCGATCTACGTGGGCCTAGCCCTCGTGATGCTCGTGGTGTACCCGCTGCTGGCGCGCCTGCACGGGCTCTCCGTCAAGCAGTTCTTCACCGGCGTGTGGCCGGCGTTCCAGCTCGGCTTCGTCTCCCGCTCCTCCCTCGGCACGCTGCCCGTCACCCAGCGGGTGGCCGAGCGCAACTTCGGCGTGCCCACCGGCTACGCCTCCTTCGCCGTCCCGCTGGGCGCCACCACCAAGATGGACGGCTGCGCCGCGATCTACCCGGCCGTGGCCGCCGTGTTCATCGCCCAGTTCTACGGGATCGAGATGAGCCTGAGCCAGTACGCCCTCGTGGCGCTCGTGTCCGTGCTGGGCTCGGCCGCGACCGCCGGCACCACCGGCGCCACCGTGATGCTCACGCTCACGCTGTCCACCGCCGGGCTGCCCCTCGAGGGCATGGCCCTGCTCCTGGCCGTCGACCCGATCGTGGACATGGGCCGCACCGCCCTCAACGTGTCCGGCCAGGCCCTCATCCCCGCGCTCGTGGCCTCCCAGGAGGGCATCCTCGACCGGGACCGCTACGACGCCCCGCGCGGCGACATCTTCGGCGAGGACGAGGAGGAGATCGTCGAGGCCCGCGCCCACGCGACCGCCGACTCCCGCGCCGAGCTCGTCGGCACCCCGGAGCCGCGCGCCTGAGTCAGCGACCGGACGGGCCCGCTCCGGCGGGCCCGTCCGCGCCGTCCCCGTCCCCCTCGTCCAGGTACTCGCCCAGCACGTAGTCGTAGTCCACGGGGTTCCCGTCCTCGTCCGTGCGGCGGTACCAGTCGGTGATCTCCGCGGCGGTGGAGTCGAACCCCTCGCCGGCCGCGTACCAGCTGCCCGGCGGGGTGCGCTCCACCGTGAACGCGAAGTCGTCCCCGTGCTCCACCAGACCCCGCACCGTCGCCTTCTCGACGGCGGCCCGCTGGTACCGGTCACGGATCGCGAAGGGGTCGTTGGCCAGTTCGCGCTGGAGCGCGACCGCCATGAGGACGAGCACCACGGTGAACGGCAGCGCCGTGATGGTGATGAGGTTCTGCAGGCCGGTGAGCGCGGTGTCGCCGCCGGTCAGCAGCATCACGACGGCGATGCCCGCCATGCACAGTGCCCAGAACACCGTGATCATGCGGCGTGGGGCCGGGTCGCCGCGCTGCGAGAGCTGCGAGTTCACGATCGAGGCGGAGTCCGCCGTCGTGATGAAGAAGACCGCCAGCATGATGATCACGACCGGGGCCACCAGCCCGCCGCCGGGCAGCTGGTCCAGGACCACCCAGAAGATCTCCGCCGGCGCAGGCAGCGAGGCGGCCGTGCCGTCCGGCGCCACGGAGCCCCGGGTCCGCTGCAGCCAGATGGTGGTGCCGCCGATGATCGTGAACGCGCCCACGATCACCGCGGCCGGGATGAACAGGGCGCCGAGGACGTACTGGCGGATGGTCCGGCCCTTCGAGATCTTCGCCATGAACACGCCCACGAACGGGGCCCAGCTGACCCACCACGCCCAGTAGAAGATCGTCCAGTTGGAGAGGAACTCCTGCATGTCCTCCCCCTCGGCCATCGAGGCGCCGAGGGCGTCCGGGGCGGAGGAGACGTAGTCCATCAGGACGCCGGGCACGATGTTCAGCAGGAACGCCGTCGGGCCGACGACGAAGAAGAACAGCGCCAGGCCGAGGGCGAGCAGCATGTTGATGTTGGACAGCCACCGGATGCCGCGGGCCACACCAGACACCGCCGAGACGATGGTGCCGATCGTGAGCACCACGATGATCCCCAGCGCCACCGTGTTCCCCGGCGCCGACCACCCCGAGACGATCTCCACGCCGCGGCCGATCTGCAGGGCGCCGATGCCCAGCGAGGCCGCCGTGCCGAACAATGTGGCGATGATCGCGAGCCCGTCGATCAGGCGCGCGCCGACCGAGTCGCTGCGCGGGGAGTCGCCGAACAGCGGCGCGATGATCGAGCTCATCAGCGGCACCCGGCCCCGGCGGTAGGACACGTAGCCGACCGACAGGCCGACGATCGCGTAGATCGCCCACGCGTTCACGCCCCAGTGCAGCGCGGCCTGGGCCAGCGCGCCCGTCACCGCCTCCTCGCTCCCCGCCTCGTACGCCCCCGGGCGCGGGGCCAGGTAGTAGGTCAGCGGCTCGTACGGGCCGAAGAAGATGATGCCGATGCCGATGCCGGCCGCGAAGAGCATGGCCGACCAGCTCGCCGTGGAGTACTCGGGCTTCTCCCCGTCCAGGCCCAGCGGGATCTCGCCGTACCGGGAGAACGCCAGGACCAGCAGGAACACCACCATCCCGATGGCCAGCAGGACGAACAGCCAGCCGGCGTGGACCATCACCCAGTCGAGGGCCGCGCTCGAGACGGCCAGCACGGCGTCCGGCTGCAGCACACCCCACACCACGAAGCCGACCACCAGCAGGCCGACGACGGCGAGGATCACCCGGTCCACGCCGTAGCGCACCCGGCGGTCCTCCACGGACACGCCCGGCACGAGGGCCGGGTGGATGCCGTGCGGATAGGAGAACTCGCGGACGAAGCGGCGCAGCCGTGGCCGGGCCGGGGTCCGGGTCGTGTGGGACCCGGTGGGACGGGGCGGCGTGGGTGTGTCCATGGGCACACCATAGAGGGCACCCCGGACGGCCGGCGTCTCCCGCCCGGACGACGACGGCCCCTCACCCGGGCGGGTGAGGGGCCGTCGTCGTCGGCCGGCCGCGTCAGGGCCGACGGAGGGGTCAGTGCTGGTGGTCGGCCTCGTCCTCCTCAGCGGGCTTGTCCGCCACGAGGGTCTCGGTGGTCAGCACGAGGGCCGCGATGGAGGCGGCGTTGGCGAGCGCGGAGCGGGTCACCTTGACCGGGTCGATCACGCCGTCGGCGATCAGGTCGCCGTAGACGCCGGTCTTCGCGTTGAAGCCGTGGTTCGGCTCCAGCTCGGCGACCTTGGAGACCACCACGTAGCCGTCCTCGCCCGCGTTCTGGGCGATCCAGCGCAGCGGCTGCTTCAGGGCCTTGCGGACGATGTCCACGCCCACGGCGGCGTCGCCGGTCAGGGCCTGGACGTCGGCGTCGGTGTCGAGCGCGGTCAGCGCGTTGATGAGCGCGGTGCCGCCGCCGGCCACGATGCCCTCCTCGAGGGCGGCGCGGGTCGAGGACACGGCGTCCTCGATGCGGTGCTTGCGCTCCTTGAGCTCCACCTCGGTGGCGGCGCCCACGCGGATCACGCCGATGCCGCCGGAGAGCTTGGCGAGGCGCTCCTGGAGCTTCTCGCGGTCCCAGTCGGAGTCGGTCGCGGCGGACTCGGCCTTGATCTGGGCGACCCGGGCCTCGACGTCCTCGGCCGCACCGCCGCCGTCGACGATGGTGGTCTCGTCCTTGGTGACGGTGATGCGGCGGGCGGAGCCGAGCACGTCCAGGTCGGCCTGCTCGAGCTTCATGCCGAGGTCCGGGGAGACGACCTGGGCGCCGGTGAGGATCGCGATGTCCTGCATCATGGCCTTGCGGCGGTCGCCGAAGCCCGGGGCCTTGACGGCCACGACGTTCAGGGTGCCGCGGATCTTGTTCACCACGAGGGTGGACAGGGCCTCGCCCTCGATGTCCTCGGCGATCACGAACAGCGGCTTGTTGGCCTGCAGGACCTTCTCCAGCAGGGGCAGCAGCTCCTGCACGTTGGAGATCTTGCCCGAGTTGATCAGGACGTAGGCGTCCTCGAGCACGGCCTCCTGACGCTCGGCGTCGGTGACCATGTACGGGGACAGGAAGCCCTTGTCGAACTGCATGCCCTCGGTGACGTCCAGCTCGGTGGAGGTCGTGGAGGACTCCTCGATGGTGATGACGCCGTCGGTGCCGACCGTGTCGAACGCGCGGGCCAGCAGCTCGCCGACCTCGTCGTTCTGGGCCGAGATGGCGGCCACGTGGGCCACCTCCTGGCCCTCGACCGGGCGGGCGTTCTCCTGCAGGCGCTGCTCGACGGCGGCCACGGCCACCTCGATGCCCTTCTTGACCTCGCCCGGCGCGGCGCCGGCGGCGACCTGGCGCATGCCCTCGTTCACGAGCGCCTGGGCCAGCACGGTGGCGGTGGTGGTGCCGTCGCCCGCGATGTCGTTGGTCTTGGTGGCGACCTCCTTGGCGAGCTGGGCGCCCATATTCTCGTACGGGTCCTCCAGCTCCACCTCACGGGCGATCGTGACGCCGTCGTTGGTGATGGTGGGGGCGCCCCACGCCTTGTCGAGCACCACGTTGCGGCCCTTGGGGCCGAGGGTGACCTTGACGGTGTCGGCGAGCTTGTCGATGCCGGCCTGGAGGGCGCGGCGTGCGTCGTCGTTGAAAGCCAGCTGCTTGGCCATGACGGACGCTCCTTTCGTTCAGGGAGTCAGGGGGTGCGGGGACGCGAGGGGCC
>NZ_JABFAY010000015.1:27161-35224 GCF_017168495.1 Micrococcus sp. KRD096
GTCCCGCTCGGGGTCCGCGGGCGGGGCCTGCCGCTCCTCGGCCGCCGGGGCGGTGGGGCGCTCCGGGACCACGACGGCGGCGGCGGGCCGGGCGCGACGGGTGCGGTCGCGGACCGCGAGGGCCCGCAGTCCGGCCAGCCCGGCCGCGGCGAACAGGAGCGACCAGCCGGCCAGGGCGAGCGTGCCCGCGCCGAACGCCGCGGCGAGACCGGCCACGAGGAACACGAGCAGGGCCACGAGGGCGGCGAGGAACAGCGCCGTGCGCCCCCACCGGATGTGCAGGCCGGTCCGGCCGCGGGCGGCGCGCGCCGCGTCGGCGGCGGCGGCGCTCAGGCGGCCCGAGAACCGGGCGGTCAGGGCACGGACGGCGGGCGAGCTCTGCAGGCGGTGCATGAAGGACCTCGGCATCGACGGGCGGGCGGGGGCGGACGCGAGACGATGGCGGCGCAGCACGAGCCGCCAGGCCAGGAAGGCCACGAGGGCCACGATGACCAGCGACGCGCTCACCCGGGCGTCGGCCAGCGCGTCGAGCGCGGCCTGCACGGCCCTCGTCGGCGCGGTGGTCTCGTCCATGTGGTCAGCCTAGCGCCGGGGGCGGACCGGTCCGGCCATCGCGGCGTGTCCGCACGCGGCGTGTCCCGCCGGGCCGCTCAGGGGCGCGGCCGGGTGGCCAGCCACCGGGCCAGCAGGCCGTCGGGGACCTCCTCGGCGGTCACCGCGAACGTCCGGTGGTCCCGCCAGGCGCCGTCCACGTGCAGGTACGCGCGCCGCAGGCCCTCGTCGCGCAGGCCGAGCTTCGCCACGACCCGCAGGCTGGCCGCGTTCTCCGGGCGGATGTTGACCTCGACCCGGTGCAGACCGGCGCTGCGGAACGCCCAGTCCGTCGCCATGGCCACGGCCGTCGGCGTCAGCCCCCGGCCGGCCTCGCGACGGTCGATCCAGTAGCCGATCGAGCCGGAGAGCACCGAGCCGTACTGGATCCCGCCCAGGGACAGCAGCCCCACCAGGCGGTCCCGGTCCGGGCGGTCGTCGTCGAGGGCCATGCCCCACGTGTAGGCGCTGCCGTCCCGGCCCTGGCGGCCGTGCCAGCGGACCATCTGCCCGAACGACGCCGGGCTCGCGCCCGGCACGGGGCTCGTGGCGTCCCACGGCGTCAGCCACTCGCGGTTGTGCGCCCGCTGCTCCTCCCACGCCTCCCGGTCCCGCCTCCGCAGCGGCCGCAGGGCGAGGGTGCCGTGCCGCAGGGTCACGGGCCAGGGGGAACGCTGCCAGGACATGGCGTCGATCCTATGCGCGGCCGGGCGCGGCACCGGTGCGGCGGGCATCATGGGGACATGCGCACTCCCCCTCCCGTGCCCGAGCCCGCCGCCACGGGCCCCGTCGCCGGCGTCGACGACGTCGTGGACGCCAAGGCCGCCCTGCGTGCGCGCCTGCGCACCGCCCGCCGCGACCGCTCCCCCGCGCGCCGCGCCGCCGAGTCCGCGGCCGCCGTCGAGCACCTGTGGGCGTGGCTGGGTCCGCGCGTGGCCGCGGCGACCGCGGACGGGACCGCCCCGGTGGTGGCCACCGTGCTGCCGATGGCCACCGAGCCGGACACCGGTGGGCTGCGCACCCGCCTGCTGGCCGCGGGGGCGCGGGTGCTCGTCCCCGTGATCGAGCCGGAACGACGCCTGAGCTGGGCTCCGTGGCACCCGGACGTCGTAACGGCGCGCGCGGCGAACGCCCCCGTGGACGAGCCCGTGGGCGAACGGCTCGGGACCGACGCGCTGGCGGCGGCGACCGCGGTGGTCATGCCTGCGCTCGCGGTGGCCGAGGACGGGATGCGCCTGGGCCAGGGCGGGGGCTACTACGACCGCTTCCTCGCCGAGCTGCCGCGGAGCGTGCCCACCGTGGCCCTCGTGTTCGAGGACGAGCTGCTGCCGGCGGGCGCCATCCCCGCCGAGCCCACGGACCGACCCGTGGACGGCGTCGTCACCGCGGCCGGACTGCGCTGGGTCTGAGCCCGGCCCGCGGCGCGGAGTAGCATCGGGGGTCGGATCCCCCCAGAACCGCGCGCCCCGGCGCGCCCCGAGCGAGCTGGAGCTGAGCATGCCCACCTACGCCTACCGCTGCAAGGACTGCGGCCACGCCTTCGACGTCGTCCAGGCCTTCACCGACGACGCCCTCACCGAGTGCCCCGTGTGCGGCGGCGTCCTGCGCAAGCAGTACGGCTCGGTCGGCGTGAGCTTCAAGGGCTCCGGGTTCTACCGGACCGACTCGCGCTCCGGCACCGGCTCGGCCGGCGGATCGATTTCGGACTCGGCCGCCGGGTCCTCGACGTCCTCGACGTCGTCCTCGTCCTCCGCCGCCGCGGACTGACCCGGCCGGATCGGGCCGGCTCAGCCCCAGTGGGGCGGGCGCTGCTCGCGCAGCCAGCGGTCGCGCTCGGCCTCGGCCGGGCCGGACTCGACCCCGGCCGCGTCCCCGGTCGGCGCGGTCGCCGGCGACGTCCCGGCCAGCCGGGGCATCCCGGGCAGGCGCGGCTCGCGGCCGTCGGCGGCGGCCGGGCCGGTGCCCGGGGCGTCCGCCCGGCGCGGACCGCGGCGGCGCGGCGCGCCGTCAGCGGACATCGTCGTCGGTCTCGTCCGTCTCGTCCGCCGGCTCCACGCCCAGCCGGTCGGCCAGCTCGCGGGCCACGGACTCCGGGTCCGCGAACACGTCGATCGCCCACAGGGTCCGGGGCTCCCAGCCGCGGGCCTCGAGCCCCTCGGGCAGGGTCCGCGAGCGCTGCCGCACCGTGAGGGCGCGGTACACCTCGCCGCCGTCGCCGGCCAGGGCCAGCGGACGGGGCGCCTCGTCCTGCTCCGCGCGCGGGTCGAGCACGGCCAGGTCCATGACGCCGCCGTAGCGGGGCAGGACGCGGGCGCCGTGCTCCTCGAGCCGGTCGCGCAGATCGGCGAGCAGCGGATCGTCCACCATGCCCACCGGATCCGCGGCGTCCTCGCCGAGGTAGGCCTCGAGCAGCCGCAGGAACCAGAGGGCGCCGCCGTCGAGCCGGTCCTCGTCCAGGTCCGCGGCGCGCAGCGCGGAGACGAGGTGCAGGCGGCGGCGGGCGCGGGTGAGCGCGACCGTGACCATGCGCTCGCCGTCCGGGTCGGAGAAGGCGCCGAAGTGGTGCACCACGCGGCCGTGCGGGGTGCGGCCGTAGCCGGGGGTGAGGATCACGGCGTCGCGCACCACGGAGGCAGCGCGCACGACCGGCACGATCACGAACGGCTCGGCGTCGGCGGCGTCCTCGCCGCGGCCACGGGCGAGGAACTCGTGGGCCCACGGCGCCTGCGCGGCCGTGGCCTGCACGGCGGCGGCCACCCGGCGGGCGTGCTGCTCGGACACCGTGACCACGGCCAGAGACTGCTCGGGCCGGTCGCGGATGTGCTCGAACACCCGCTCCACGGTGCGGGCGACCTCGGCGTTCGTGGACTCGACCACGTCGCCGCCGGTCATCGGGATGCCGGTGCCCTCGGGCAGGTACTCGGCCGTGACGGCACGATCCCGGCCGGTGGCCTCGCCCGCGGTGGGCAGCGCGTCCAGGGCGCCGTCATAGGCGAGCGCGGAGAGCAGGCGCACGAGGCGCCGCTCGAGGGGGCGGTGCACGGTGCGCAGCGGCAGGGTGGGCAGCACCTCGTCCAGCGCGTCGTGGGCCGAGCGCAGCGGGCGCAGGGGCCCGGCGGTCGCCGTCGGGTCCACGGACACCTGGAACGACTGCGGGCGGCCGATCACCGGGTCGCCGAGGGCCACCACCTGGGGGGCGCGGGTGAGCGCGCCCATCGCGGTGGCCAGGGCGGTTGCGTCGGCCTCCAGCAGCACGACGACGTCGGCGCGCCACTCCGGGGGGAACTCGGACAGGGCCATGGGCGAGGTGGTGACCACCGGCACGAGCGGCTGCAGGAGCTCGGGGGTGATCGTGGCCAGGGACTCGACCGTGGGGCTGCCCTGCTTGAGCAGGGTGCGCAGCACGGCCGCGTCCGCGCGATAGGTGCGCAGCGCCTCCCGCCAGCGCGCGGCCAGCGCGGCGGAGAGCCGGGCGCCGCCGCGCTCGAGATGGGCGCGGTCCAGGTCGCGGAACCCGCGCTCGACCTCGGTCAGGTCCGTGCCGCTCATCATGGCGAGGAAGTCGTCCCCGGAGATCATCGCCTCGAGCGCGGACTGCCACCACGCCAGTTCGAGCTCGGCGGTCAGGGCCTCGGTGGGCACCTCGCGGTCGCGCAGGTCCTCGAGCAGCTCCGCCAGGCCGTGGTCGCGCAGGCTGTCCAGCACGAGGGTGCGCTCGGGCAGCGTGGCCAGGGTGTCGCGGTCCGCCACCAGCCCGTCGACGGCGGCCACGAGGTCGTCCACGTCGCGCTCGTCCAGCGGCCCCTCGGCCACGGCCTCCGGGGCGAGGACGCCCTCGAGCCGACGCAGGTGCTCGCGCACCTGGCCGACGTGGCCCATCACGTGCTCGCCCTGGTCCGGCACCTGCGGGGGCGTGCCCGGCTCGGCAGCGTGACGGTTCCAGTCCTCCAGGACGGCGGCGGCGTCCACGAGGGCGCCGTGCAGGTCCGTGGGCTGCACGCCCGGGCGGACCGCGTCCTTCGCCGCGCGGCGCAGGCGGGACCGGGCCACCGAGGACATCTCGACCAGGTGGAGGCGCCGCCACGAGCTGGTGGCGGTCGCCGCGACCAGCTGGGGCACGTCGAGGGAGAACACCTCGGGGGTGAACTCGGTGAGGGTGCGGGCCACGCGGCGGTAGAGGTCCGCCTGCTCCGCCCAGCCGGCCACCGTGCGCTCGGGGCGCAGGCCGGCCTGGGCGGCGGCGATGTCCACGGCGCGCCGGGTGGTGTGCAGGGCGGCCGCCAGCTCGTCGGCCAGCTCCGAGGCGGCCTCGGTCTCCTGCACGTTGCGCACGCGCGCGCCGAACCAGCGGCTCTCGGTGGCGGCGGCGGAGAACGCGCCGAGCTCCCCGGCGCGCACGAGCTGCTCGCCCACGGCCTGCCGGTTCACGGTGGAGTCCAGCACGGAGCGCTTGAGGCGCACGGTGGTGGCCGGCGGCGTCTCGAGCCCGGTCAGGGCGGCCAGGGCCTGCATCGCCTGGAACGGCGAGCAGCCCCAGCGGGGGCGGACGTGGTGCAGCGAGCCGACGTGCTCCTGCAGCCGGCGCCGCCGTTCGGTCAGCGCGGCCTCGTCCCGGGCGGTGTCAGGGTCCACGGCCCGCTCGGAGCGCAGGACGGCCTGCACGAGCTGGCGACGGAGCAGCTCGGGGTCCGCGTTGGCGGGCACATCCAGCGCGATCGAGCGCAGGTCCGCCTCCTCGAGGCGGTCGAGCACGTCGGCCAGGGCGGCGGAGCGCTCGGCCACGACCAGCACGCGCCGGCCCTCCCAGGCCAGGCGTGCGGCCAGGGCGGCAGCGGTCTGGGTCTGTCCGGTGCCGGGGGCGGCCGCCACCACGAGGGACTCCCCCGCCGCGGCGTGCTCGAGCACGCGCGCCTGGGCGGCGTCGACGTCCAGGACGAGACGCTCGTCCGCCGGGGCGACGTCGTCCTCCGCGGGCGCGCCCGTGGGCTGCAGCGCCGCCGGGCGCGGCACCATGCCGGTGCCGGCGTCGTACAGGGCCTGCACGACGGGCAGATCCTCGAGGGAGGCGGGCAGCGAGGCGGTCTCCCCCAGGTCCGCGAACGTGGAGACGAGCAGGCGGTCCTCGACGTGCAGGTCCGCGATCGCGGCGGCCTCCTCGCGCAGGCGGGCGAACGCGGGGGCGGGCTCGAGGCGCGCCGTGGCGTAGGCGGCCTGCTGGTACGCCTCGGGGTCCAGGGCGATGCCGTGGTGCCGGCGCAGGTTCCGCACGAGCGCCGGGTTCAGGCGGGCCGGCTCGGTGATCTGGACCTCCAGCTCGTCCCGGCCCCGGGCGCCGCGGCGCACCGTCAGGGCCACGCGGGCCAGCAGCACGGGCGCGGAGCGGCGCTCCCGCCGGCCGTCCTCCTCGGCCGTCCACGTGGCCACGCCCACGGCGAGCGCGCCGACGTCGATGCCGCGTTCCTCCGCCAGCTCGCGGACCTTGGCGCGCAGGCCGAGGGAGACCTCGTGCGCCGCGTCCAGCTCCGGGCCGGCCGGCAGCAGGGTGGACAGGCGGGTGCGCCGCCCCAGCAGCAGCTGCGAGACGCCGGAGGAGTTCGCCTCCGTGAGGTCGATGCTGTTGGCCGCCGAGGGCGCGAACCGCAGCATCGTGTCGTTCTCGGCGCCCGAGCCCAGGGAGGACATCCAGGCGGCCGGGTCGGGGCGGGTCTGCCCCTCGTCGGGGCGTGCGGCGGCGCGGGCGCGGGCCAGGCGCGGGAACTCCTGCTCGGTCACGTGCGTGCGGTCCTTCCTCCGTCGCCTGGGTCCAGGCGGTCTTCGTGCGGACGGCCGCCCCGGTCAGGGGCGGCCGGATGCGGCGCCGGACGCGCCGCTCACTCCCACTCGATGGTGCCCGGCGGCTTGCTGGTCACGTCGAGCACGACGCGGTTGACGCCGTCGACCTCGTTGGTGATGCGGTTCGAGATGCGGGACAGGACGTCGTCCGGGATCCGCGCCCAGTCCGCCGTCATGGCGTCCTCGCTGGTGACGGGGCGCAGGACGACCGGGTGGCCGTAGGTGCGGCCGTCACCCTGCACGCCCACGGAGCGCACGTCCGCGAGCAGCACCACCGGGCACTGCCAGATCTGGCGGTCCAGCCCGGCCGCGGTGAGCTCGGCGCGCACGATCGCGTCCGCGCGGCGCAGCAGGTCCAGGCGCTCCTGGGTGACCTCGCCGATGATGCGGATGCCCAGACCCGGGCCCGGGAACGGCTGGCGGTGCACGATGCCCTCGGGCAGGCCGAGCTCGGCGCCCACGGCGCGGACCTCGTCCTTGAACAGCTCGCGCAGCGGCTCGCACAGCTCGAACTCGATGTCGTCCGGCAGGCCGCCCACGTTGTGGTGGGACTTGATGTTGGCCGCCCCGTCCCCGCCGCCGGACTCGACGACGTCCGGGTAGAGCGTGCCCTGCACGAGGAAGCGGACCTCGGTGGCGTCCGGGTCGTGCTCGGACTCGAGGACGATGTCCGCCTGCGCCTTCTCGAAGGTGCGGATGAACCGCTCGCCGATGATCTTGCGCTTGGTCTCGGGGTCGGTGACGCCGGCCAGCGCGGACAGGAAGTCCTCGCGCGCGTCCACCATCACGAGGCGGGCGCCGCCGTGGGCCTCGCCGAAGGCCTGCTCGATCTCGGCGGACTCGCCCTCGCGCATGAGGCCGTGGTCCACGTAGACGCAGGTGAGGCGGTCGCCGATGGCGCGCTGCACGAGGGCCGCGGCCACGGCGGAGTCCACGCCGCCGGACAGGCCGCAGATGGCCCGCTTGTCCCCGATCTGCTCGCGGATGCGCTCGACCTGCTCCTCGATCACCCCGCTGGCCGTCCAGTCCGAGCCCAGGCCCGCACCCACGTGCAGGAACTGCTCGAGCACCCGCTGGCCGCGGGAGGAGTGGCCCACCTCGGGATGCCACTGCACGCCGAAGATGCGGCGCTCGCGGTCCTCGAACGCGGCGACGGGGGCGCCCGCGGTGGAGGCCGTCACGGCGAAGCCCTCGGGCGCCTGCGTCACGGCGTCCCCGTGGGACATCCACACGACCTGCTCGAGGTCCTGGCCCGCGAACAGCACGGAGTCGGCGTCCACCGAGTCCAGGCGGGTGGAGCCGTACTCCCGGGTGCCGGTCTTGGCCACGGTGCCGCCGAGGGCGTGCGCGATCGACTGGAAGCCGTAGCACAGGCCCAGCACGGGCACCCCGGCCTCGAGCAGCGCCGGATCCAGCTGCGGGGCGCCGGGCTCGTACACCGACGACGGCCCGCCCGAGAGGATCAGCGCCGCGGGCTTGCGCTCCAGGATCTGCGCCGCCGGGGTGGAGGCGGGCACGACCTCGGAGTAGACGTTGGCCTCGCGCACACGACGCGCGATGAGCTGTGCGTACTGGGCGCCGAAGTCCAGCACCAGCACCGTGGGCATCACGTCGCTGAGCGGGGCGGGGGTGTCGGGGTG
>NZ_JABFAY010000015.1:35324-39207 GCF_017168495.1 Micrococcus sp. KRD096
CGTTCAGGGAGTCAGGGGGTGCGGGGACGCGAGGGGCCCGGGGCGCGCGCACCGGTGCGGTGCGCGCCGCTCACCGGGCCCGTCGCGGCGGGGTCACTTGGTGACGACGGCCAGCACGTCGCGGGCGGAGAGCACCAGGTACTCCTCGCCGCCGACCTTGACCTCGGTGCCGCCGTACTTGGAGTACAGCACCACGTCACCCTCGGCGACGTCGACCGGCACGCGGTTGCCGTTCTCGGCGACCCGGCCCGGGCCCACGGCCACGACCTGGCCCTCCTGCGGCTTCTCCTTGGCGGTGTCCGGGATCACGAGGCCCGACGCGGTGGTCTGCTCGGCCTCCAGGGGGCGGACAACGATGCGATCCTCGAGGGGCTTGATGGAGACAGACATGCTGCACACTCCTTCTTCGTCGACGTGCGGCTCCGGCGGGCTCGCCGGTCCGCTGATGCTGTGGTCTGCGGGTGCGCCACGGGCGTCAGACCCTCCGTCGTCGCGGTGCCGGACGGTCCACCTCGGGCATTGGCACCCGGTACCCCCGAGTGCCAGTGCCGACTCTACTCCGGGTTCTGGCACTCCTTCAACATGAGTGCCAGCCGTGTCCCCGCCGTCCGCCGCGGGCGGAGGCGTGGGGCGCGGTGCCCCTCGCCCCTCCGTGGGCAGAAACCGCACCCCCGCCCGTCGCGTGGGCAGCATCCGCAGGTTTTCGATCTCCGTGGGCAGAAGCGCCCTCTCTTCTGCCCACGGATGTTGCGTGGGCGGAACTCCTCGCAGTTCTGCCCACCGAGCCATGACGACGTCGTCCCGGCGGGACAACCGGCCGCCGCCGAGTCCTGCACAGCCGGCCCACCCCGCGCCGGTGTGCACAGACACGCGGCCCGCCCGGCCGTCGTCAGGCCGACCGCGTCAAGGTCGACCCATGTCCTTCGCCCCCGATCTCCCCCTCGTCCCCGTCTTCACCACCCGCGACGTGCTCGAACGCGGTCTGCCGCCCAGCCGGGTGCGGCGGTCCGACGTCCTCCGCCTCGCCCGCGGCATCCACCGTCGCCGTGACATGCCGCTGCGCACCTGGGAGTCTGCCGGGCTCCCGCCGCCGCACCACGGGGTCGGCCTCGACCTGCTGACCGCCCTCCTGCGGTCCCGTCCCGACGCCGTTCTCTCCCACGAGACGGCGGCGCACCTCCACGGCCTCCCGCTTCCCCCGGGCGGGGCCACGCGACGCGCCGCCGTCGAGATCACGTTGCACCGCGGCACCGCACGGGCGCGGATCCCCGGCGTCATGGAGCACCGAAGACCCCTGCCCGCCGGCCACGTCACCTCCGTGCTCGGGCTACGGGTGACGACGCCGGAACGGACCTGGCTCGATCTGTGCTCGATCGGCCACCCCTGGGACGAGGCATCCCTCGTGTCGGCGGGTGACCACCTGGTCCGTCACCCCTGGTCCCCGCGCGGCCGGCGGCCTCCCATCACCACGGTCACCGCGCTGCACGAGGCGATGCGGCCGCTCGGGCGGTTCGTCGGAAGACCGCGGGCGACGGCGGCGCTCGAGCGCGTACGGGTGGGTGCCGACTCGCCGCAGGAGACCCGGCTGAGGCTGGCGCTCGTCGAGGCGGGGCTGGGCGAGCCGACGCTGCAGCACGTGTTCGACCCCGGGCGGCGGGACGCCCCCGAGGCCGATCTGTGGTTCGAGGACTGCCGGCTCGTCCTCCAGTACGACGGCGAGGTGCACCGGAGTGCCGAGCAACACGCCCGGGACGCCCGGCGAGACCAGTACTACGCGGAGCGTGGGCAGATGACCCTGCACGTCACGAGCCGGGACGTCGGCGAGGGATACGCGCGGGTGATCGAGGCCGTCCTCAGACGACGGGCACAGGTCTCGAACGGCTGGGATGCCTGACGTCGTCGTCGCGTATGGCCCTGCCGTCCATGCGCAGGGGTTCCGTGGGCAGAAGCGAGGGTGCTTCTGCCCACGGAACCTGGAAACACGCGGGTTCTGCCCCCGGAAGGCGAGACCCGGCGGGTTCTGCCCACGGAACGCTCGCGTCGGCCGGGCACCCGACCCCTGCCCGGACCGACCCGGGCCGGCCTCACCGTCGCCCCGCTCAGTAGTACACGGCCAGCGGCCCGTGCGGTCCGTCCACCACGCTGCAGGGGGTCTTGAAGATCCGCTCCAGCACCTCAGGGCGCAGGATCTCGGCCGGGGTGCCGGTCTCCACCACCTGGCCGTCGCCCATCGCCACGATCCGGTCGGCGTAGTGGGCGGCGAAGTTGATGTCGTGCAGCACGATCACCACGGTCCGGCCCAGCTCGTCGGCGGCCCGGCGCAACTGCTGCATCATCTGCACCGAGTGCTGCATGTCCAGGTTGTTCAGCGGCTCGTCCAGCAGCACGTACTCGGTGTTCTGCGCCAGCACCATCGCCACGTACGCGCGCTGCCGCTGGCCGCCCGAGAGCTGGTCGAGGTACCGGTTCTCGAACGGGCCGAGGTTGAGGAAGTCGATCGCGTCGGACACGTGCCGCTCGTCCTCCAGGGTCAGCCGGCCGCGCGTGTACGGGTAGCGCCCGAACCCCACGAGCTGTCGCACGGTCAGCCGCGTCACGAAGTGGTTCTCCTGCCGCAGGATGGACAGGGTCTGCGCGATCTTCCGGGACGGCGTCGTGGTGATGTCGTGCCCGCCCACGGCGATCGTCCCGGCGTCGGCGTCCTGCAGCCGGCCGATCATCGTCAGCAGCGTGGACTTGCCCGCCCCGTTGGGCCCCACGAGCGCGGTCACTCCCCCGGCCTGGATGTCCAGGTCCACGGGCCCGATGCACACCTCGTCGCTGTGGCGCTTCACCACGCCGCGCAGCTCGATCACAGACGTCCCTTTCTCATCACGACGACCAGGAAGGTGATGCCGCCGATCAGCTCGATGACCACCGTGACCGCACCCCCCGCGTAGAACACGTGCCGCAGCACGAAGTAGGCGCTCGTGAGCACCGCGTACCCGGCCAGCGCCGCCACCGGGAGGATGAACCGGTGGTCGTGGGTGTCGACGAGGCTGTACGCCAGCGTCGCCACGAGGAAGCCGAGGAACGTCATCGGGCCCACGAGCGCGGTGGTCATGGCCATCAGCACGGAGACCAGCAGCAGCGTCACCATGAGCTCGCGCCGGTGGTGCAGGCCCAGGTTGGTCGCGGCGTCGGCGCCGAGCGCCACCGTGTTCAGGCGGCGGGAGCGCAGCCACAGCAGCGCGCACACGACGACGGCGATGGGCGCGGCGATCGCCACGTACTCGGTCCGGGCGTTCGAGATGTTGCCGAAGAGCCGCGCGCTCAGCAGGTCGAACGAGTTCGGGTCCAGCAGTCGCTGCATGAACGTGCTCAGCGCGGCCAGCCCGCCGCCCAGCACCACGCCCACGAGCAGCATCAGATGGACGCTGCCGTAGGGCCGGGAGAGCAGCCACGAGTACAGGGCCGTCGCCAGCGCCACCATGAGCGCGGCCTGGGCGAGGAACGGCCCCACCCCGGTCAGCACCGCGACGCCCGCGGCCCCCAGCACGTACACGGCGGCGGTCGACACGGCGGTGTAGAGCGCCTCGAACCCCATGATCGAGGGCGTGATGATGCGGTTGCCCGTCACCGTGTGGAAGCTGACGGTCGCGAAGGAGTGGCACAGCGCCACGATGCCGATCACGCCCAGGGACTCCACGCGCATCCGCGCGATCATCCAGAACGCGCGCGAACCGGGTTCGGCCTCGTTGCCCCAGAGCAGGACCCCGGCGGTGGAGAGCACGGCGACGACGGCCAGCACCGCGACGACGACCGCATACCTCCGGCGGTCGGCGGCGGTGACGAACGCGCCGGACCGGCGCGGGGCGTCGGCGTCGACGGGCCCGGCCGCGGT
>NZ_JABFAY010000015.1:39307-55735 GCF_017168495.1 Micrococcus sp. KRD096
GATGCGACCCGGGGCGGGCGCGAGCGGCTCAACCATGCTTGGCCTGCCTCAGCAGCAGGGCGAGGAACACGATCGCGCCCACGAGGCCCAGGATCAGCGAGATGGGCACCTCGAACGGGGCGATCACGGTGCGCCCGATCAGGTCGCAGACGATCACGATCCACACGCCGACCATGACCACCCAGGGCAGGTTCGTGCGCAGGTTGTCGCCACGGACCATGGACACGAGGTTGGGGACCACGAGCCCCAGGAACGGGAGGGCCCCGATCACCACGGTGACCACCCCGGTGGCCACGGCCACCATGGCCACGCCGGTGAGGATCACGGCGTCGTAGTTGAGGCCGACGTTCGTGGCGACGTCCTTGCCGAGGCCGGCCACGGTGAAGCGGTCCGCGATGACGAAGACCGCCACGCACACGATCAGCACGAGGAAGAGCAGCTCATACCGGCCGCGGACCACGGAGGTGAACGAGCCCGCGAACCACGCGCCCACCTGCTGCAGCATGTCCGTCTGGAGGGCGAGGAACGTCGAGGCGGCGCCCACGACGGCGCCGAGCATGATGCCCACGATCGGCACGATGAGGGAGGACTGCAGGCGCACACGCCGCAGGAAGAGGAAGAACACGAGGGTGCCGACGAAGGCGAAGAGGATGGCCCCGGCCATCCGGGTCACCAGGCCCGCCCCCGGCACGAGCACCATGGTCACCAACAAGCCGAGACCGGCCCACTCGGTGGTGCCCGTGGTGCTGGGCTCCACGAAGCGGTTCTGCGTCATGAGCTGCATGATCAGCCCGCACATCGCCATCGAGGCGCCGGCCAGCACGAGGGCGACCGTGCGCGGCACGCGCGTGATGGCGAACATCTCGCGTCCGCCCTCCGCGCCGACGTCGTACACGCCCACGAACAGCGAGACCACGACGAGGACCGCGGTCACCACGATGCCGGCCAGCAGCGGCCAAGTGCGCTGCCAGCGGGTGCGCTCGGGCCGCAGGACGGCGGGCGGGACCCAGCACACGCGGTCGCCCCGCCCCGGCTCCTCGAGCCGGGGCGGGGCGTCGGCGACGTGGTGACGCACGTCGAGAGTCACTGCGCGCCTTCGAAGGCCTTCGCGAGGTCCTCCATGACGGTGGTGTGGTTCTGAATGTCCTCGGCGACGTAGAAGTCGGCGGGCAGGTAGACGATGTTGCCCTCCTTCACCGCGGTCACGTCCTGGAGGGCCTCGGAGCGCTCGATCAGCTCGGCGGCGGTGGCGTTCTCCTCGCCGATGGCGGCGTCGCGGTCCATGACGATCAGCCAGTCCGGGTTCGACTTCGCGATGGCCTCGACGGAGATGTCGTCGCCCTGGTGGTTGTCGGTGCCCGACTGCTCGAGGGCCGGGGTCAGCTCCAGCATGTCGAAGAACGGGCCGATGGCGCGACCGGTGCTGGGCGCGACGTACGACAGTTCGCCGCCCGAGGCGATGAGGCCCATGACGGTCTGCTCGGGGTCGTAGGCGTCCTTGGCGCGCTGGGTGGCGGCGTCGAAGTCGGCGATGAGCTTCTCGGCATCGGCCTCGTGGCCGGTGGCCTCGCCCAGCAGGGTGGTCAGCTCCTTCAGGCCCTCGTCCATGGGGGTCTGCGTGACGTCGAAGTCCGTGTCCACGACGGCGGCGTCGCCGGTCAGCTCGTCGATCTCGGCCTTGCGCTCGTTGAACCGCTGGCCGTTGAACACGACGTCCGGCTCGGCGGTGACGAACAGCTCCATGTCCGGCTCCCGGTGGTTGCCGATGTCGGCGACCGAGTCGTCCTGGAGGTAGGAGGGCCCGCCCTCGCCCTTGTACATGATCTGCTTCGGCGCGGCCGACAGCTCGACGCCCCAGTCGTCCAGCGTGCGGAAGGTGCGGTTGTCCGTGGCGATGACGGAGTCGACCTCCTCCGGCAGGGTGACCTCGGCGCCGGACATGTCGGTGACGGTGACCCCGGCCGCGATGCCGCCCGAGGCGGCCGAGGAGCCGCCGGCGGCGCTCGCGGAGGCCGAGGACTCGCCGGAGGCGCTCGCGGAGGACGAGCCCGTGGCCGCGCCGCCGGCGGAGCAGCCGACGAGGGCGAGGGCCGCCACCGAGGTCAGGGCGAGACGGGCGAGGCGGGGGGCGCTGACGGAACGCGGCATGGTTCTCCTTCTGGGCGGCGGGGCTGCCCCGGGATGAGCAGTCGGGGTGGTGGGCGCGCTCCCGTGGAGGTGAGCCTTGCCTCAGTCGAATACCGTACACGAGGGTGCCGTAATCCCCCAACGGGGGTTCGACGGCTCCCGCCGCCCGGGGCCCGCGGCCTCGAGCCCCGTCAGTCCAACGGCGTCACCTCGAGGGCGAACCGCGACCGACCCACGCGCGCCAGCACGAGGGTGGCGTGCCGTCCGGCCCCGCCACGCCGGCCCGGCTTCGCCCCGCCGAGGACGGCGCGACGCACCTCCTCGGGCGTCTCGCGGATGCCCCGCTTCTTCACGTCCAGCCGGCCCACCCCGGTCTCCTTCGCCCAGCGCCGCAGGGAGGCCAGGTGGAAGCCGTGCACCGCCTCGATCCGATGGGCGCGGGCCAGGCCGTCCCGCACCGGCTCGGGCGCGACGAGGTAGGCCAGGTGGGGGTCCAGCTGCCGCGTCGGCACGGGCCAGGACGCGGCCAGGTCCGTCACGAGTCCGGCCCGGATGACGGCGCCGTCCGGCTCGTGCAGGACCGCGCCGACGAGCCCCGCCATGCCCTCCTCCCCCACGGCCTCGACCTCGGGCGAGTCGCCGAAGTCCGCGCCGGAGACGAGCTGCGCCGTCGTCGTCTTCCCGCCCCGGACGGTCATGACGCGCGCCGCCCGCCGCACCCCGGGGCGGGCCGCCGCGTTGAACCACAGGGCAGCCTCCACGACGTCGCCGTCGACGCTCACCCACTCGGCCTCGGCGCCCGCCGGCACGGCCTCGTGCGGGAGCCCCGGGCCGAGCTTGACACCGACCGGGACGCCCGTCGCGGCGATGTCCGTCACGACGCTCAGGGGCGGGGAGAACGCCTCGGGGTCGAACACGCGCGCGGACCCGCCCCCGCCGACCTGACGGCGGGCGGGGTCCAGCCACACCGCGTCCGCCTCGGCGGGCACGTGGGCGCGGGCCCAGGCCACGGCGTCGCCGTGCACCACACGCGCACCGCGGAGGCCGGCGAGGTTCACCTCGGCGGCCGCGGCGACGACGGCGTCCCGCTCCACCGCCACGACGTCCAGGCCCCGGTCGGCGAAGGCGCGCGCGTCCAGGCCGAGACCGCAGCCGAGGTCGGCGACGCACCGGGCCCCCGCGGCCGCCAGCCGGTCCGCGTGCAGGCCCGCGACCAGCGGGCGGGTGGCCTGCTCCAGGCCGTCGCGGGTGAACAGCAACCGGCGCGCCTGCCGCCCGAGGCGGGCCTCCGCCCGGGACCGCAGCGCGGCCTGGGTCAGCGCGGCGGCCACGCGCTCCGGCGGATGCCCGGCCGCACGCAGGCGGGAGGAGACCGCGAGCGCGTCGGCCTCCCGGTACCCGGCGAGGGAGTCGAGGAGCGCGCGGCCCTCCGGCTCGAGGACGGGGGTCAGGGCGGTGGCGTCCGCCTCCGAGGCGGCGGCCGTGGGGCGCCATCGGCGAGGAGAACGCCACCGCCGCCGAGCTGATCGAGCGCTCCGAGGCCCTCCAGGACGTGACCGCGGTGAAGGAGGGCAACATCGTCTACCTGCCCGCCGACTTCTACGTCGCCGAGGACGACGTGAACCCGCACATGACCAGCGAGCTCCTGCAGAACACGGTGGAACTCGTCACGGGTGTGCACGAGCGCGTCGACGCCGCGACGGCGGACCTCGGCCGGATCGCCGCGCGCGTGGCCGACGCCGCGGCTGCGCGGGGCATCTCCCTGTTCTGCCAGGGCACGCACCCGTTCGCGGACGCGATCGCGCAGCCCTCGACGCCCAGTGAGCGCTACGACCGCATGCTGGATCTCACCCAGTACTGGGGTCGGCAGCTGCTGATCTTCGGCGTGCACGTGCACGTGGGCCTGGATGACGTCTCCAAGGCCATGCCGGTGGTGAACGGCCTGGTCAACCGCGTGCCGCACCTGCTCGCACTCTCGGCCTCCTCCCCCTTCTGGGCGGGCACGGACACGGGCTACCAGTCCCAGCGCACCCTCCTGTTCCAGCAGCTGCCCACGGCCGGCCTGCCGTTCCAGTTCCAGGAGTGGGAGGACTTCGAGCGCTGCGTGGCCCAGATGGAGCAGGTGGGCATGATCGCGGACGTCACCGAGTGCCGCTGGGACGTGCGGGCCGTGCCCCGCCTGGGCACGGTGGAGATGCGCGCGTGCGACGGCCTGGCCACGCTCGAGGAGATCGCCGCCGTGACCGCCTACACGCAGTGCCTCGTGGATGACCTGTCCGCGAGCCTGGAGCGCGGTGAGACGGTCGAGGTCCTGCCGCCGTGGCACGTGCAGGAGAACAAGTGGCGCGCCGCCCGGTACGGCATGGACGCCACCGTGATCGTGGACGCCCGGGGCACCCAGGTCCCGCTGGCGGAGCACCTGCCGGCGGAGATCGAGCGACTGACCCCGGTCGCCGAGCGGCTGGGCTGCGCGGCGGAGCTCGCCGGCGTCCAGGCGATGATCGACGACGGCGGCGCCGCGCGTCAGCGTCGCGTGGAGGCACAGGCCCTGGCCGGCCCGCCGGCCGCGGGTGAGGACGCGGATGACGCGGTGGCCCCGCTGCGCGCCGTCGTGCTGGACGCCGCCGCCCGCACCCGCGCGTCGCTGGACGGCCGCACCGGCTGAGCGGCCGCTCCCCCGGCGAGGTGGCGGCCCTGCCGCGTCTCCATGCTTCCCCCGGCCCGTCCGGCGCGTCTACGGTCGCACCATGCGAGCACTCACATGGCAGGGAAAGCGCAACGTCGCCGTCGAGGACGTCCCGGATCCGCGGATCCAGGAGCCGACGGACGCGATCATCGAGGTCACGTCGACCGGCATCTGCGGGTCGGACCTGCATCTGTACGAGGTCCTGGGGCCGTTCATGGACGCGGGGGACGTGATCGGTCACGAGCCGATGGGCATCGTCCGCGAGGTCGGGTCCGAGGTCACCCACATCCGGCCCGGTGACCGGGTGGTCGTGCCCTTCACCATCTCCTGCGGTCGGTGCTGGATGTGTGAGCGCGGGCTGCAGTCCCAGTGCGAGACCACCCAGGTGCGGGAGCAGGGCTCCGGCGCCGCGCTCTTCGGCTACTCTCGGCTCTACGGCTCCGTCCCGGGCGGGCAGGCCGAGCTGCTGCGCGTGCCCCATGCGGACTACGGCCCCGTGAAGGTGCCGCACACCGGCCCGGATGAGCAGTGGCTGTTCCTCTCGGACGTCGTCCCCACCGCCTGGCAGGGGGTCCAGTACGCGAACGTCCCCGACGGCGGCACGCTCGCGGTGCTCGGCCTCGGCCCCATCGGTCAGCTGGCGGCGCGCATCGGCGTGCACCTGGGGTACCGGGTGATCGGTGTCGACCCGGTCCCCGAGCGCCGCGCGATGGCGGCCCGACACGGCATCGAGGTCCTGGACGCCGACGGCGGCGAGGCCGAGGTGCTCCGCGAGCGCACCGGCGGCCGCGGCCCCGACGCGGTCCTGGACGCGGTCGGCATGGAGGCGCACGCCTCCCCGGCGGGGCATGCGGCCCACACCGCCGTGGGCCTGCTGCCCGACGCGCTCGGCCGGGCGGCCATGAAGACCGCCGGCGTCGACCGCCTGAGCGCCCTCCACACCGCGATCGACGCGGTCCGGCGCGGCGGCACGGTGTCGCTCTCCGGGGTCTACGGCGGCATGAAGGACCCGATGCCGATGCTCACTCTGTTCGACAAGCAGGTCACCCTGACGATGGGCCAGTGCAACGTCCGTCGCTGGGTGGACGACCTGCTGCCCCTGCTCGACGACCCGTCCGATCCCCTCGGCGTGCTCGACCTGGCCACGCACACCGCCCCGCTCGAGGACGCGCCCGCCCTCTATGAGACGTTCCAGAAGAAGGAGGACGGCTGCATCAAGGTGGTCCTGAAGCCGTGAGGATCGTCGTCCTGGGCGCGACGGGCAACGTCGGCACCGCTGTCCTGCACCGCCTCCAGGCCGCGGCCGAGGTGAGCTCGATCGTGGGCGTGAGCCGGCGCGGCCCGGACCGGGCCGGAGCGCCCTACGACGGCGTCGAGTGGCACCGCCTGGACGTGGCGGAGCCCACGGCGGCGGGGCGGCTGCGCGAGATCGTGGCCGGCGCCGACGCCGTTGTCGACCTGGTGTGGGTGATCCGCCCCAACCGCGACCGCGACCACCTGCGCGCCGTCAACGTGGCCGGCAACGAGCGGGTGTTCCGGGCCGTGGCCGAGGCGGGCGTGCCCCACCTGGTCTACGCGTCCTCGGTGGGCGCGTACGGGCCCGGGCCGAAGGGCCGCGCCGTGCCCGAGTCCCATCCCACCACCGGGGTCCCCACCTCGCACTACGCCGCGCAGAAGGCCGAGGTCGAGTCGATCCTCGACCGCGTGCAGGCCGAGCACCCTGAGCTGCTCGTGACCCGGCTGCGCCCCGGGCTGATCTTCCAGTCCGCCGCCGGGCCCGAGATCAAGGACTACTTCCTGGGCGACCTCGTCCCCGCCCGGCTGGTCGCCCGCCTGCGCACTCCGGTGCTTCCGTTCCCGCGGGGCCTGCGATTCCAGGCGCTCACGGCCCAGGACGTGGCGGACGGGTACTGGCGCGTGATCGTCCACCGGGCAGGCGGCGCCTTCAATGTGGCCGCCGACCCCGTGCTGGACGCGCACACCATGGGCACCGTCCTCGGGGCGCGCCGCATCCTGGAGCTGCCCGTGGGCCTGTTCCGCGCGGCCGCGGCGCTGAGCTACCGGGCACGGCTGCAGCCCACCGACCCGGGGTGGGTGGACATGGCCGCAGCGGTGCCCATCATGGACACCACGGCCCTGCGCGCCGCGACCGGTTGGTCCGAGACCACCGACGCCCGGGAGGCGGTCCGCCTCGTGCTCGACCATCTCGACGGCGCCGAAGGCCTCGGCAACGCCGGGCACCGCTCGCACTCGCCCACGGAATGAGGACGATGACCATCACCCGCCGGGCCGCCCTGGCGGGCCTGCTCGGGGGCGCCGCCCTCGGGTTCACCGCCTGCACCTCCTCCGGCTACCCCGCCGACCCGGACGGCACCCTGGACCGCGTCACGGGCGGGGTGCTGCGCGCCGGCGTCGTGCACCACCCGCCCCACGTGGACGCCTCGGGCGCCGAGCCCGTCGGCCCCGAGCCCGACCTGATCCGCGGCTTCGCGGCGGCGCACGACGCACGCGTCGAGTGGACCGTGGCCGGGGAGGAGGCGCTCATGACCGCGCTGGAGAAGGGCGACATGGACCTGGTGGCCGGCGGCCTGACCTCGGCGTCCCCGTGGACGTCGCACGCGAGCATCACCCGCGACTACGCCGAGGCGGAGGGCCCGGACGGCGAGCCGGTGAAGCTCGTGATGGCCGTGCCCCTGGGTGAGAATCAGATGCTCAAGGCCCTCGAGGCGTACTTCGACCAGCGCGCAGCGGAGGAGGCCCGATGACGCGGCGGGACACCCGGGAGACGGGGCCGAGCGGGCGCCGGTTCGGCGCCACGGAGCTGCCCCCGGAGATCGAGCGCGTGGTCCAGCAGGCCAAGCGGCTCGAATGGGCGACGCTGGGGGTGATCGTGGTCACGATCGTCCTCGTGGCGATCGTGATGGGCTCCTCGCAGGCCATGCGGGCCGCGTGGATCGAGGACCTGCTCTCCCTGATCCCACCGATCGTGTTCCTCGTCGCCCTGCGCGTGGCCCGCATGGCCCCGACGCGGGCCCGGCCCTACGGCTCTCACCGGTCCGTCGGGGTGGGGCACCTCGTGGCCGCCGTCGCCCTGTCCGTGATGGGCGTGGTCCTCGTCGGCGACTCCGTGCTGGGCCTGGTGACGGCGGAGCACCCGCCCATCGGCACGTTCGACCTGTTCGGGCACACCGTGTGGCAGGGCTGGTTCATGATGGCCGTGATGGCCCTGTCCGTGCCCGGGCCCATGATCCTCGGCCACAAGAAGCTCACGCTGGCCGAGCAGCTCCACGACCGCGTGCTGTACGCGGACGCGGACATGAACAAGGCGGACTGGCAGACGGGCGTGGCGACCATCGTCGGCGTGGCCGGCATCGGCCTGGGCTGGTGGTGGGCGGACTCCGCTGCGGCGATCTTCGTGGGCGTGAGCATCGTGCTGGACGGCTGGAAGAACCTCAAGGAGGCCGTCACGAACCTGGCGGATCGCCGCGCCGCCACGATCGACGGCGCCCGGCCGCACCCGCTCATCGACCGTGCTGAGCGGGTCGCCTGGGCGGAGCCGTGGGTGCGCCATGCGGGCGCCCGCGTCCGGGATGAGGGCCACGTGTTCCACGTGGAGATGTTCGTGGTGCCGCACGAGGGGGCGGACGTGACGGTGGGCCGCTGCTGCGCGCTGCGGGACGCGATCGCCGCCCTGGACTGGAAGCTGCAGGACGTCGTCGTCGCCCCGGTGGACGAGCTGCCTGCCGAGGTGCACGGTGGCCGGTCCGGGGAGCATCAGACGGGCGAGGAGTAGCCCGGGCCTCAGCCGTTGAGGAACCGTCCCTCGAGGGTGGCGGAGGTGATGCGCTGGATCTCGCGCTGCTGGTCGGCGGCCCTCTGGCGCAGGGCGTGCATCTCGGCGGCGTCGACCGCCGGCAGCTGCGGCGCGAGCTGTTCGAGGACGTGCCACATCGCGGACTTGGCCTGGAGCATGCCCTGCAGCAGGTCCAGTTCGATCTGCGTCCAGCCGGAGCCGCGCGTGCGCAGCGCGTTCACGGGGTTGAGTCGTCCGCCGACCTCGGCCGCCGCGCCGGCGGCCCGGTCCACGAGGGGGGTGCGGAGACCCAGCTCGCCGATGAGCGCCTCGAGGCGGTCCTGGTCGTCCTGGACGGCGTCGCCGAGGCGGCGCAGCGCGGCCTCCTGCGGGGTGCCGGCCCAGGTCTGCTCGGCGGCGCGGAACGCCTTCACGCCCGAGCGGGAGCCGAGCAGGTGCTGATTGAGGAAGTCCTCCAGCATCTGCTCGTCCACGGCGGCGGAGGTGGACTCGGGGCGGGGGTGCTCATGGCCGGTCATGGGCCCTGTCTACGGAACGTGTGGGCGTGGCGGCAAGGGGCCGGGCGCGCTCAGACGCTGACGACCTCGACCGGCTGTCCCGGGTCCGCGCCGAACCACGCGTCGGAGGGGGCGACGCCGTCGCGCACCAGGCGTGCGCCGAGCGCGGCGACCATCGCCCCGTTGTCGGTGCACAGGTTCACGGGCGGGACGGTCAGCTCGATGCCCGCGGAGCGGCACCGGTCGGCGAGCAGGGCGCGCAGGCGCGAGTTCGCCGCGACGCCGCCGCCGAGCATCAGGTGGGTGAGCCCGTGCTCGCGGCAGGCGCGGACGGCCTTGGCGGTGATCACGTCCGCGACGGCCTCCTGGAAGGAGGCGGCGATGTCCGCGCGCGGCACCTCGAGCCCGCGGGCCTCGAACTGCTCCACGGCGCGGGAGACGGCGGTCTTCAGCCCGGAGAAGGACCAGTCGTGCCGGTGCGGGCCGGGCTCCTCGGCGCTGCCGACGAACTTGCCCGCGGTGAGCCCGCGCGGGAAGCGGAAGGCCCTCGGATCGCCCTGGGCGGCGAGCCGGTCGATCACGGGGCCCCCGGGGTAGCCCGCCCCGATGAGCCGGGCGACCTTGTCGTACGCCTCGCCGGCCGCGTCGTCGATGGTCGAGCCCAGCAGTTCCACCTCGGAGCTGATCCGGCCCACGCGCAGGATCTCGGTGTGCCCGCCGGAGACGAGCAGCGCACCCAGGTCCGCGGGCAGGTCGTCCCACTGCGCGGGCCGCACGCCGTCCAGCATGCCGACGCCCACGTGCGCCACGAGGTGGTTGATGCCGTAGAGGGGCGTGCCGAGGGCCGTGGCGAGCGCCTTCGCCCCCGCGACCCCCACCATGAGCGCGCCCGCCAGACCCGGACCGGAGGTGACGGCGATCGCGTCGAGGTCCTCGAGGGTGACGTCGGCGGCGTCCAGGGCGCGGCGGATCGTGGGCACGAGGGCCTCGAGGTGCGCGCGGGCGGCGATCTCCGGGATCACGCCGCCGAAGCGCACGTGCTCCTCCACGGAGGAGGCGACCTCGTGGGCCAGCAGGGCGGTGCCGCGGACGACGCCGACGCCGGTCTCGTCGCAGGAGGACTCGATGCCGAGCACGAGGGGGGCTGCGGTGGCGGTGGGCATGGGCTCCAGTCTAGTGAGCGGCCCGGTCACAGGGCCTTGCGCATGATCACGGCGTCCTCGCCGCCCGGGTAGTAGCGGCGGCGCACGTGCAGCTCCTCGAATCCGTGGCGCACGTAGAGGCGCCGGGCGGCGGCGTTGGAGGCCCGGACCTCGAGCATGAGGGCGCTCGCGCCGCGCACCGTGGCCTCCGCGGCCATCCAGCGCAGCTGGGCCGCGCCGATCCCCCTTCCCTGCGCCGCGGCGACGGTGCCCACGGTCTGCACGTCGGCGACGTCGCCGACCACCATGATCCCGCCGTAGCCGACGATCTCGCCGGGGGCGGGGCCGTCGTCGTCCGCGGAACCGGGCGCGGCCACGTCGCGGACGACCACGCGGTAGTCCCGGGTGGGCGGGCGGCCGTGCGCGTCCCGTCCGCCGGCGGGGCCGGTCTGGGCGAGCTCCTCCTCGTAGAAGTGCGCGGGCCAGGCGTCGAGCGGGAAGAGCGTGGCCTCGTGGGCGAGCACCTCGGGGACGTCCCACACGGTCATGGGGCGCAGAAGGTACCCGGGCGGCAGCCCGTGCTCATCCTCGACGGGGCGCCCGTCACTGGTCGGGGCCGGCTCGGCCGGGCTCACGCGCCCGCCCGCTTGCGGGGGCCGGGGACCTTGGCGTCGGACTCGCGCAGGTAGAGCGGCTCGGCGGGCACGAGGCCTCGGCCGCGCCGCAGGGCGAGCTCGGCCACCTGCCCCACCCCGACGGCGGACGGCGTGGCCGACTCCCAGTCCGGCACCGCGCGCAGCGCCTCGGGGTAGAGCCCGGCCCCCGCGCCGTAGACGGGCAGCGGGGTGACCTCGTCCGCCGGCGAGACGAAGGGGCCGTGCAGCAGCGTCGGCTGCCCGCCGACCTGCGCGTAATGGGCCCAGTAGACCTCGCGGCGGCGGGCGTCCGTGGCGACCACGAACTCCTCGATCCCGTGGCGGAAGGCGTCGACGCCGGCCGCGTGGGCGAGCGCGTCGAGGCTGCGGACCCCGTGCACGGGCACGTCCCACGCCAGGCCGAGGGCGGCCGCCGTCGCCAGGCCCGCGCGCAGCCCCGTGAAGGGTCCGGGGCCGACACCGACCGCGAGCGCGTCCAGCGCGGTGCCGGTGACGCCGGCCTCGCCGAGCACGGTCTGCACCGCGGGGGCGAGCACCTCGGCGTGGGCGTGGGTGTCGTCCGTGGCCCAGCGCGCGAGCTCCTCACCGTCCCGCAGGACGGCGACGGAGGCGGCGGCGGAGGAGTCGATCGCGAGGAGCAGGGCCATGGCCGCCAGTCTACGGAAGCACGACGCCGGCCCAGCGCGGGCCGCGGCCGGTCACGACGGCCGAACGCAGCTCCTCGGCCTGGCCTCCGTCCTCGTCGGAGAAGTCGGTGACGATGCCGTCCTCGCCCTCCCCCGCCGGGGCCGCGGGGGCGTCCTCACCCCCGCGGGCCCGGACGATCTCGATGTCCAGCCACGAGGCGTCCGGGTCCTCGGGGAACCCGGCGAGGGACTCGGCCATGCCCCGGCCCCACTCGACGACGGTCACGGAGCGGTCGACGCTCGCGTCCAGGTCGAGGTCCGTGAGCTCCCCCGCCGAGCGCAGCCGGTACGCGTCCACGTGCACGAGGTCCGGGGTGCCCGCCGGGGCGTCGGCCGGGGCGGGGTGGACGCGGGAGAGGACGAACGTCGGCGAGACCACGCCGGAGGCCACGCCGAATCCGCTGGCCAGCCCCTGGGTGAAGGTCGTCTTGCCCGCGCCGAGGTCGCCCGTGAGGATCAGCACGTCGCCGGCGCGGAGCACCCCGGCGAGGGCGCGGCCGAACGCCCGGGTGCCGTCGGCGCCCTCGAGCGGGACCGTCGCCGTCAGCACGGGCTCGGGCAGGGTCGCGCCGGGGGCGGGGATCGCGTGGTCGCTCATGGGCGGGCCTCCTGGGTCGGCGTGGGGTCCACGTGCTGCCGGTCCACGCGGCCCCCGATGCGGGTCACCAGCTCGTAGTTGATCGTCCCGGCGGCCGCGGCCCACTCCTCCACCGGAATGCCGGAGGCCGGTCCGAACAGCTCGACGGCGTCGCCGGGCGCGTCCGCGGCGTCCGGGCCGAGGTCCACCACGAACTGGTCCATCGCGATGCGGCCCACCACGGGGACGGCCCGGCCGCCGACGTGGACGCGCGTGCCCTCGACGACGCGCGGGACGCCGTCGGCGTAGCCGACGGGCACGAGCCCGAGCGTGGTGGGCTCCGCCGTGACGTGGCGGAACCCGTAGGACACGCCCTGCCCGGCGGGGACGGCCTTGACGTTGGCCAGGACGGTGACGAGGGACATGGCCGGGCGCAGCCCGAGCTCGGCGGCGGTGACGTCCGCGAACGGGGAGAGCCCGTACAGGCCCAGGCCGACGCGCACCATGTCCAGGTGCGTGTCCGGCCGGGCGAGGGTGGCCGGCGTGTTGGCCAGGTGCCGCAGCAGTGGGTGGCCGAGCGTCTCGGCGGCCTCGGCGGCCATCCGTTCGAACCGCAGCAGCTGCGCCGTGGTCTCGGCGGCCCGGTCCGGCTCGTCCGCCACGCCGAGGTGGGAGAACACGCCCTCCACCCGCACGAGGCCCGCGGCCTCGAGCTCGGCGGCACGCGCGACGAAGGCGGGCCACCGCTCGGGCGTGCAGCCGTGGCGGCCCAGGCCGGTGTCCGCCTTCAGGTGCAGGACCGCGCGGGCCTCGGGTCCGGCCCCGCCGCGGGCCCGCAGCCCGCGGACGGCGTCGGCGACGGCGTCGAGGTCCCAGCCCGAGACGCCGAGGGTCACCTCCGCCTCCACCGCGGCGGCGAAGTCCGTGGCCCCGGTGTGCAGCCACGCGAGCACGGGCAGGCGCACCCCCGCCGCGCGCAGGGCCAGGGCCTCGCGCACGTGGGCCACGCCGAGCCGGTCCGCGCCGGCGGCCGCGGCGGCGCGGGCGACGGCCACCGCGCCGTGGCCGTAGGCGTCGGCCTTGACGACGGCGGTCAGCAGCGGCCGGCTGCCGTCGGGGCGGCGGATCCGCTCCTGCAGCACGCCCACGTTGTGCCGGACGGCCGCCAGGTCGATGCGTACGGCGCGCTCGGTGTCCGCCGGGGCCACGTCGGCGCGGCTCATCGGACGGCCTCCGGCTCGGCGTCGTCCGGCCACCACAGGCGCGCGACGCGCGCGCCCAGCGCGGCCGGCAGCGTGGCCGTGGTGATCCGCCCGGCGCGGGCCTGGTCGGCCCCGGCCCGGGCATGCAGCCAGGCGGCGGCGGCCGCGAGCCGGGCCGTGGGCGCCGGGCCCGGATCCTCCCCGGCCCGGCGCGCCCGCGAGCGCCGCGCCACGTCCGCGGCCAGGACGGCGCCGATCGCCCCGGAGAGCACGTCGCCGGTACCGCCCATCGCGAGGTCGGGCCCGCCGCCGGTCACGACCCACGCCTCGCCGTCCGGGGCGACCACGAGGGTGCGCGGGCCCTTGAACAGGACCGTGGCGCCGTGTTCGGACGTCCACGCCCGCAGCGCGGCGAGCGGGTCGGCGGCGTCGGCACCGTCCGCGGGGACGCGCTCGCGCAGGCGGGACCACTCCCCGGCGTGCGGCGTCAGGACCACGGGCGTGCCGGCCGCGCGCAGCGACCGCAGCTCGGCGGCGGTGACCAGGTCCAGGGCCGAGGCGTCGGCGACCAGGGCCGCCTCCGGCCGCTCCTCGAGCGCGGCGAGGACGCCGGCCCAGCGCCGCCGCGCGTCGTGCTCGGTGTCCAGGCCGGGGCCGGCCACCCAGGCGTCCGCGCGCGACGGCTCGGGCCCCTCCGCCGAGACCAGCGCCTCGGGGTGGGCGGCGAGCACCAGGTCCCGGGTGGTCTGCGGCCCGGCGTGGTGCACCATGCCCGCGCCCGTGTGCAGCGCGCCCGCGCTCGCGAGCACGGCGGCCCCCGGGTAGCGCTCCGATCCGGCGACGACGGCCACCACGCCGCGCGTGTACTTGTGGGCCTCGGCCGCGGGGGCCGGGTGGGCGGTCCGTGCGGCGGCCTCGTCCATCACGCCCAGCCGCGCGGCCGGCGACGTCGGCAGGTGCGGTCCCAGCCCGATGTCCACCACGTGCACGGTGCCCGCGCGCGCCGCCCCCTCCCCGAGGACGAGACCGGACTTGAGGGCGCCGAACGTCACGGTCGTGTCCGCGCGGAGGGCCTCCCCCCGCACCTCGCCGGTGTCCGCGTCCACGCCGGAGGGCACGTCGCACGCCAGCACGAGCGCCTCCGCCGGCAGCGCGCGCGCCGCAGCGGGCAGCTCATGCTCGCCGGTGAAGCCCGTGCCGAGCACGCCGTCCACCACGAGCGCGGCCTCGGGCGGCACCGCGTCGGCGCGGCGTCCCCCGGCCGCTCGCAGCGCAGCCCAGCCCTCGGCGTGCCAGCGCGGGGCGCCGTCGTCGTCCCGGCGGACGGGCACGGCGACCGCGGCCACGCCCCGGCCGCGCAGGAAGGCGAGGGCGAACAGCGCGTCCCCGCCGTTGTTGCCGGGCCCGACGAGGGCGGCCACGGTCGCCCCGGCCACCGGGCCGCGCTCACGCAGCAGGGCGGCGGCGTGCTCGGCCAGGGTCCAGGCGGCGGCGCGCATCAGCTCCGGGCCGCGCCCGGCCGCGAGCAGGGGCTCCTCGGCCGTGCGCACGGCCGAGCCGGTCACGGCGATGCGGGTCAGGTCATCGGCGGTCATGCGGACTCCTCCTCGGCCGCGCGGCGTTCGGCGACCACGTAGGCGGTGGCGACGTCCCCGTCATGACTGAGGGAGAGGTGCCAGTGGGTGATGCCCAGGGCCTCGGCCCGGGCCTGCACGGTGCCGGTCAGGTGCACGGTGGGGCGGCCGTCGCCGTGGTCCGGGCGCGGGATCCAGCAGTGGTGCCACATCATCCCGGGCGGGGCGCCCATGGCCTTGGCGACCGCCTCCTTGGCGGCGAAGCGCGCGGCCAGCGAGCGCAGCGGCAGGTCCCGCTCGTCCTCGGTGAACAGGCGTGCGCGCAGCGCCGGCGTGCGCTCGAGCTGCGCCCGGAACCGCGGGACGTCCACCACGTCCACCCCCACGCCGACGATCAGCCGCGCACGCTCCACGTGCTGGTGGAAGGTGAGCACGCCCAGGTGGTGCAGGCCCAGCTCGCCCATGCGGTCGGCCGCGTGGATGACCTCGCCCTGGGTGGTCACCGGATCGGGCGCGAAGCACTCGACGGTGACGCCGGCCAGCCGCGGGTCGCGCTCCTCCGGGCCGCCGCACAGCTTCTCGTGCCCGTCCGGCCCCAGGTACGCGGAGACGAAGAGCCGGTCGGTGAGGCCGGACGCGGCGAGCTCGATCGCGGCGTCGTAGACGCGGGGCTGGCTGTAGAGGACGAGGAGGGCGTCCACACGCGGTGCGTCGTCCGGGTGCGGGTCCGTCACGGCGTGCGTGGCCCACCCCGCGCCGAAGGCCAGTGCCAGCGCCGCCAGGGTGGCCACGGTGGCGCAGAGGGCCCGCGCCCACCGCGGCAGGCCACGGCGGACGCGCCCCCGGTCGACCCGCTCGTTCATGCGCCCTCGGGCACCTGCCGCAGCACGACGGTGGAGCGGGCCGGGAGCTCAAGCACGTCCCCGGCACGCACGCGGGGGCGGGTGCCGTCCGGGGCGACGTGGGACGAGGTGTCCACGACGACCTCCCACTCCGCCGGGAACGTGGGCCCGGGCAGGGTGTACGGCACGGGCTCCCACCACGCGTTCATGAGGACGTAGAAGTCCCGGTAGGGCTCCTCCCCTTCCTCGTCCCCGCGGGTGAGCATGTGCCCGTTGAGGTAGAAGCCGATCGACCGGGCCTCGGCGCCCCAGTCGTCCTCCGTCTTGGCGGTCGCGTCCGGCTCGAGCCACACGATGTCCGGCAGGGGCGCCTCGACGTCGCGGGCCGCGGGGCGACCGTCGAAGTGGTGGCGACGGCGGAACACCGCGTGGTCACGGCGCAGCGCGATCAGGTCGCGGGTGAACGCCACGAGCGAGTCGTCCATGGCGGACCAGTCGATCCACGAGATCTCGTTGTCCTGGCAGTAGACGTTGTTGTTGCCGCCCTGGGTGCGGCCCAGCTCGTCGCCGTGGCTGATCATGGGCACGCCCTGGCTGATCAGCAGGGTGGCCAGGAAGTTGCGGC
>NZ_JABFAY010000015.1:55835-68554 GCF_017168495.1 Micrococcus sp. KRD096
GCTGGCGGGCGCGGAGCGTCACGACCTCGGGGTCGTCGGTCTCCCCCTCCACGCCGCAGTTCCACGAGCGGTTGTGCGCCTCGCCGTCGTTGTTGTCCTCGCCGTTGGCCTCGTTGTGCTTCTCGTTGTAGGAGACGAGGTCGCGCAGCGTGAAGCCGTCGTGGGCCGTGACGAAGTTCACGGACGCACCGGGGCCGCGCCCGTCCCCCTCATAGAGGTCGGCCGAGCCGGTCAGGCGGGTGGCGAACTCGCCGAGGGTGCCGGGCTCGCCTCGCCAGAAGTCGCGCACCGTGTCCCGGTACATGCCGTTCCACTCGGACCAGAGGCCGGGGAAGTTGCCCACCTGGTAGCCGCCCCAGCCCACGTCCCACGGCTCGGCGATGAGCTTGACGGTGCGCAGCACCGGGTCCTGGCGGACCACGTCGAAGAACCCGGAGAACATGTCGGGGCCCTGCTCCCCCTCCACCCGGGTGAGGGTGGTGGCCAGGTCGAACCGGAAGCCGTCCACGTGCATCTCGGTGACCCAGTAGCGCAGGGAGTCCATGACCAGCTGGAGGGCCTTGGGGCTGGAGAGGTCCACCGAGTTCCCCGTGCCGGTGTAGTCCATGTAGTGCCGCTCGTCGCCCTCGACGAGGTGGTAGTAGCCGGCGTTGTCCAGCCCGCGCAGGCTGAGCATGGGGCCCTTGTCGTTGCCCTCGGCCGTGTGGTTGTAGACCACGTCGAGGATCACCTCGAGACCGGCGGCGTGCAGGTCCTTCACCATCTGCTTGAACTCGCGGACCTGGCCGCCCACCTCCGAGGAGGAGGCGTAGGCGGCGTGCGGGGCGAAGAAGCCGAGCGTGTTGTAGCCCCAGTAGTTGCTCAGCCCCTTCTCCTGCAGGGTGGCGTCGTTGACGAACTGGTGCACGGGCATCAGCTCGACGGCGGTCACCCCGAGCTCGGTCAGGTGGCGGACCACCTCCGGGTGGGCCATGCCCGCGTAGGTGCCGCGCAGCTCCTCGGGGACGGCGGGGTGCAGCTTGGTCATGCCCTTGACGTGGGTCTCGTAGATCACCGTGTCCGTGAGCTCGACGGCGGGTGGGGCGTCATCGCCCCAGTCGAAGTCCTCGGCGACGACGACGCCGAGCATGCTCGTGCCCAGGTTGTCCGAGGTGTCGATGCGGTCCGGCTCGTCGAAGTCGTACGAGTGGTGCTGCTGGCCCCACTCGTAGTCGCCGGTGAACGCCCGCGCGTACGGGTCCACGAGGATCTTGGCCGGGTTGTGCCACAGGCCGCGGGCGGGGTCCCAGGGGCCGTGCACGCGGTAGCCGTAGCGCTGCCCGTGCCCGATGCCCGCCACGTGGGCGTGCCACGTGGTGCCGTGCCGCTCCTCGAGAGGGATGCGCGTCTCCGTGCCGTCGTCGGCGACGAGGCACAGCTCGACCGCCTCCACCTCGCGGGAGACCGCGAGGGCGAAGTTGGTGCCGGTCTCGTCCACGGTGGCCCCGAGGGGGTACGGCTGGCCGATCTCCACTGTGTGCATGACTCTCCGGGGTCTCGTCGTGCGGCCCGCCGGGTGCGGCGGGCCTCCTCGGGGAGTCTACTGGGGCGGGCGGACGACCGTGCCGGACGCGTCGCGGGCCCGGCCGCTGAGTGGCGGCCGGGCCCGGCAGGAGAGGTCTCGGTGGCCTCAGCGGCGGATCACTCCACCGTGACGGACTTGGCGAGGTTGCGCGGCTGGTCCACGTCGTAGCCCTTCGCCGTGGCGAGCTCGAGGGCGAAGATCTGCAGCGGGACCGTGGTCAGCAGCGGCATGAGCATCGGCTGGGTCTCGGGGACCTCGAAGACGACCTCGGCCTGGCCGCGCACGGCCGCGTCGCCGCGCTCGGCGACGGCGAAGGTGCGGGCGCCGCGGGCGCGGACCTCCTGGATGTTCGAGACCACCTTGGCGTGCAGCGAGTGACGGTCCATGGGCGAGGGCATGACCACGAAGACCGGCTGGCCGTCGTCGATCAGGGCGATCGGGCCGTGCTTGAGCTCGCCCGCGGCGAAGCCCTCGGCGTGGATGTACGCGAGCTCCTTGAGCTTGAGCGCGCCCTCCATGGCCACCGGGTAGCCGACGTTGCGGCCGAGGAACAGGACGGAGGTGGCGTCGGCCATGGAGCGGGCGAGCTCCTTGACCTGGTCCTTGGCGGCGAGGATCTCCTCGATCTTGCCGGGGATCGCCCCGAGGTCCGCCAGGATGTCCTTGATCTGGCCGCTGAACAGCTTCTTGTTCAGCTGGGCCAGGTACAGGCCCAGCAGGTAGGCGGCGGTGATCTGCGCCAGGAACGCCTTGGTGGAGGCGACGGCGATCTCGGGGCCGGCGTGCGTGTAGAGCACGGCGTCCGACTCGCGCGGGATCGTGGAGCCGTTGGTGTTGCAGATGGACACGGTGCGGGCGCCCTGCTCCTTGGCGTAGCGGACCGCCATGAGGGTGTCCATGGTCTCGCCGGACTGGGAGATGGACACCACGAGGGTGTGCGGGTCGATGATCGGGTCGCGGTAGCGGAACTCGTGGGAGAGCTCCACCTCCACGGGGATCCGGCACCAGTGCTCGATGGCGTACTTGGCCACCGTGCCCGCATAGGCGGACGTGCCGCACGCCAGGACGATGATCTTGTCGACGGCCTTGAGCTCCTCGGGGTCGATCCGCAGCTCGTCCAGCATCAGGGCGCCGGCGGCGTCCGTGCGGCCCAGCAGGGTGTCCTGCACGGCCTGGGGCTGGTCGTGGATCTCCTTCTCCATGAAGGTCTCGAAGCCGCCCTTCTCCGCGGCCGAGGCGTCCCAGTCCACGGTGAAGCGCTTGCCGTCGGCGGGGCCGCCCCGGAAGTCCGAGATCTCGACGGCGTCGGCCGTGATCGTCACGACCTGGTCCTGCTCGAGCTCGATGGCCTCGCGGGTGAAGTCGATGAAGCCGGAGACGTCCGAGCCGAGGAAGTTCTCCCCCTCGCCCAGGCCGACGACGAGCGGCGAGTTGCGGCGCGAGGCCACCACGCGGTCCGGGTGGTCCACGTGCACGGCCAGCAGGGTGAAGGCACCCTCGAGGCGCTGGGAGGCCAGCTGCATGGCGCGGGTCAGGTCCTGGCCGGCCGCGTTCCGGTAGACGTCGGCGAGGAGGTGGGCGGCCACCTCGGTGTCCGTCTCGGAGAGGAACTCGACGCCCTTGGCGAGCAGCTCCTCGCGCAGCTCGGCGTAGTTCTCGATGATGCCGTTGTGGATCAGCGCCAGGCGGCCCTCGTCCGCCACATGCGGGTGGGCGTTGCGGTCGGTGGGGCCGCCGTGGGTGGCCCACCGGGTTTGGCCGATGCCGACGAGGCCGGTGGGGATGGGGTGCTCGGCGAGCTCCTCGGCGAGGTTGGCGAGCTTGCCCGCCTTCTTCCGGTGGTACAGCTGACCGCCGTCCACCACGGCCACACCGGCGGAGTCGTATCCGCGGTATTCGAGACGACGCAGGCCCTCCATCAGGACGTCGAGAGCGCCGTGCTCACGATCCGACTGGGGCTGGCCGATGTATCCGACGATTCCGCACATGCGCACGAGAATACCGGGCCGGACCCGACTTCGGCGCACGGCGGGCCGGCTCACTCCGCCCGGGACGAGAACCCCGCGGGGTTGGCCTCCTGCCAGGCCCAGAGGTCCCGCACCATCGCGGTCACATCGCGCCGGGCGTGCCAGCCCACCTCGGCGCCGATCGCGTCCACGGCCGCGCACGACTCGGCGATGTCCCCGGGCCGGCGCTCGACCACGCGGTAGGGGATGCGGCCGCCCGTGACCGCCTCGAAGGCGCGCACCATCTCGAACACGGTGACGCCCTCGCCCCGGCCGATGTTCCAGACCCGGGTCGTCGTACCGCCCCCGGTCGCCACCCGGGCCGCGAGCCATTCGAGCCCGGCCACGTGCGCCTCCGCGAGGTCCATCACGTGGATGAAGTCGCGCACGGCGCTCCCGTCGCGCGTGTCGAAGTCCGCGCCGAACACCCGCAGCTCGGGGTACACGCCGGAGGCCACCCGCGCCACGAAGGGCATGAGGTTCGCCGGCACCCCGCTCGGGTCCTCGCCCAGCCGCCCGGAGGGATGCGCGCCGACCGGGTTGAAGTAGCGCAGCATCGCCAGCCCGCCGCCGTCGACCGTGGCGCAGACGTCGCGCAGCACCTGCTCCGCCATGAGCTTGGAGTGCCCGTAGGGCGAGACCGGGTCTGTGGCGGCGTCCTCGGCGACCGGCACCGGCGCGCGGTCGCCGTACACGGTCGCGGAGGAGGAGAACAGGACCGTGCGGGCGCCGGCCGCGAGCGCGGCCTCGGCGACGGCGGCCGTGCCGCCCACGTTCACGTCGTAGTAGGCGGCGGGGCGGGTCATCGACTCGGTGGGCGACTTCAGCCCGGCGAAGTGCACGAGTGCGGCCGGACCGAAGTCCGCGAGCGCCCCGCGGTAGTCCTCGGGGCGGCGGATGTCGGCCACGTGCAGGCGCAGCCGCGACCCGCCCAGACGCGTTTCGGCGAGCTCGGCGACGCGCTCGAGCGACGTCGTCGTCGCCGTGACCAGGCTGTCCAGGACGAGGACGTCGTGGCCCGCCTCGAGCAGCGTGAGCACGGTGTGGGATCCGAGGTATCCGGCACCGCCGGTCACGAGAACGCGCATGGGCCGATCCTATCCGGGCCCTGTGACGTCACGCGGGGGCCCGCTCCGGGCGGGCCGCGGCCATAATGGATCGGGTGACCTACACCCCCCCGACCTCCGAGCTGCCCCTCGTGGGCCCCGAGGAGCCCGCGGACGCCGTGCCCGACGGCCACCAGCGCTCCCCCTTCGTGGAGCTGGACCGCCAGACCTGGGCCCGTCTCGCCTCGGAGATGGCGCAGCCCTTCGACCAGGCGGACGTGGAGCGTCTGCGCGGCCTCGGCGAGCATCTGTCCCTGCGCGAGGTTGCCGAGGTCTACCTTCCGCTCTCGCGCCTGCTGAGCATCAACGTGGAGGCCTCCGCGGCCCTGCGCAGCGCGACCAACGCGTTCCTCGGCGAGCGGACGGGGCGCACCCCGTACGTGATCGGGGTGGCCGGGTCGGTCGCCGTCGGCAAGTCGACGACGGCGCGTGTGCTCCAGGAGATGCTGCGCCGCTGGCCGACGACGCCGCGCGTCGAGCTGGTCACCACGGACGGCTTCCTGCACCCCAACGCGGTGCTGCACGAGCGCGGCATCATGTCCCGCAAGGGCTTCCCCGAGTCCTACGACCGCCGCGCGCTGCTGCGCTTCATGGCGGACGTCAAGTCCGGGGCGCAGGAGGTGCGCGCGCCCGTGTACTCGCACATCACCTACGACATCGTGCCGGGCGAGGAACAGGTGGTGCACCGTCCCGACGTGCTGATCGTGGAGGGACTCAACGTGCTGGCCCCGCCGCGCACCCGGGCCGACGGCACCGCCGGGCTCTCCGTCTCCGACTTCTTCGACTTCTCGGTGTACGTGGACGCGCGCGCGTCCTGGATCCGGTCCTGGTACATCGACCGGTTCATGGGTCTGCGCTCGGGGGCCTTCGCCGACCCGCGCAGCTACTTCCACCGGTACTCCTCCCTGTCGGACGCCGAGGCTCAGGCGACGGCCGAGTCCATCTGGGACTCCATCAACGGCCCGAACCTCGAGCAGAACGTGCGCCCGACCCGCGGGCGCGCCCGGCTGGTGCTCACGAAGAACGCGCAACACGAGGTGACCCGCGTGCTGCTGAGGAAGGTCTGACCCATGCGTCGCACCCTCCCTCTCGCCGCGCTGGCCGCGCTCGCGCTGCTCGCGGCCGGTTGCGGCACGCCCGCCGCGGGCCCGTCCTCGACGCCGACGACGCCGACGTCCGGCTCCGCGAGCGCGGCCGCGTCGTCCCGCGCCGCCTCGAGCACGGCGCCGTCGTCGGGCACGCACGCCGACCCGGCCACCCTCGACGTCGTCGTGAACAAGACCCGCCCCGTGGCCCCGCCCGACTGGGCGCCCTCGGATCTGGTGGCCGTGCCCGGCAGCGAGCTGCCCCTGCGGGCGGAGGCCGCGACGGCGGCCGCTGACCTGCTGGATGCCGCCGCGGCGGCGGGCCACCGCCTCACCACCCTGAGCGCCTACCGCTCGTACGACTACCAGGTCCGGACGTACGGCCACTGGGTCGACGAGCTGGGCCGCGCCGAGGCCGACCGCGTCTCCGCGCGTCCGGGGTACTCCGAGCATCAGACCGGCCTGGCCTGGGACGTGGGCGACGCCGCGACCCCCGCGTGTGACCTGGAAGCGTGCTTCGGCGACACCGCCGCGGGCCGTTGGGTGGCCGCGCACGCCGCCGAGTACGGGTTCGTCATCCGCTATCCCGCCGGGGCCGAGGACGTGACGGGCTTCGCCCACGAGCCCTGGCACCTGCGCTACGTCGGGTCCGCGGAGGCGGCCCGGGTCGAGGCGGCCGGCGGCGTCCTCGAGACCGCGTGGGGTCTGCCTCCGGCACCCGACTACGCGGACTGAGACGCACGACTCGCTCGACCCTGTACCGCGCCGCCTTCGGCAAGATCGTGAACGCGCTCGTCGAGGCGGTCCTCATGCCGCTCATCGCCGCCGCCGTGGGCTCGCCGAACTTCGACTCGTTCGCCGTGCTGACGGTCAACGGCAACGACGTGAAGTTCGGCGTGCTGCTCACCGCCATCGTCAACTTCCTGCTCATCGCCGCGGCCGTGTACTTCGCCATCGTGATGCCGATGAACAAGATGATCGAGGCCCGCAACCGCCGCCTCGGCATCGACCCCGCCGAGGAGGAGGTGCCCGCCGACGTCGCCGTGCTCACCGAGATCCGCGACCTGCTCGCCGAGCGCCGCGGCGGCCCCACCTCCGGGACCACCACCCTCTGATCTCCCCCTGTCCGACGCCGAAGGGCCCGGGACGACTCACGCGAGTCGCCCCGCGCCCTTCCTTCATGCCCTCGGCGGCACCGGGGCCGTGCCCTCAGGGCCGCGACGTCGTCCGGTCCGCGCTGGACCCGGCGTCCGGGGCGACCTCCGAGTCCTGCCGGTCCGGATCCAGGCACGGCAACCACTCCACGGGGGCGCTCTGCCGCGCACACACGGGCGCGTCCACGGCGAGGAACGCGGCCGACCACAGGACCGCCAGCCCCGCGAGCAGCTCCGCGAACAGGGTCCAGCGGCGGGGCCGGGGGGCCGCGTCCGACGTCATCGGTCCGGTCAGTCGTGCAGGCGCAGCTCGCGCTGCACGACGTCGGCCAGCACCTGGGCCTCCCGGCCGGCGGTCTCCTCGTCCGGGGCCTCGACCATGACGCGCACGACCGGCTCCGTGCCCGACGGGCGCAGCAGCACGCGGCCGGTCTCGCCGAGGCGGGCCTCCGCCTCGGCCACCGCCGCCTGGACGGCCTCGTCCTCGGCGGCGCGGGACTTGTCCACGCCGCGCACGTTCACGAGGACCTGGGGCAGCCGGTCCATCACCGCGGCCAGCTCGGAGAGCGGGGTGCCGGTCTCGGCGACGCGCGAGGCGAGCTGCAGGCCGGTGAGGACCCCGTCGCCGGTGGTGGCGTGGTCCGAGAAGATCACGTGGCCGGACTGCTCGCCGCCGAGCGAGTAGTCGCCGAGCTTCATGCCGGCCAGGACGTAGCGGTCGCCCACCTGGGTCTCGACGAGCTGGACGCCCTCCCGGCCCATGGCCAGCTTCAGGCCCAGGTTGGACATGACGGTCACGACCAGGGTGTCGTCGCGCAGGACGCCGCGGTCCTTGAGTGCCACGGCCATGACGCCCATGATCTGGTCGCCGTCGACGACCTCGCCGCGCTCGTCCACGGCGAGGCACCGGTCGGCGTCGCCGTCGTGCGCGATGCCGAGGTCCGCGCCGTGCTCGCGCACGGCCGCCTGGAGCTTCTCGAGGTGGGTGGAGCCGTAGCCGTCGTTGATGTTGAGCCCGTCCGGGGACGCGCCGATCACGACGACCTCCGCGCCGGCGGCGCGGAACGCCTCGGGCGAGCAGCCGGCGGCCGCGCCGTGTGCGCAGTCCAGGACGACCTTGAGCCCGTCCAGCCGGTGCGGGAGGGTCTGCAGGAGGTGGAGGACGTAGCGGTCCTCGGCATCCGCGAAGACGCGCACGCGGCCCACGTCCGCGCCCTGGGGCCGTCGCGGCGTCACGCCCTCGAGGTGGCGGATGATCTCGTCCTCCTGCGCGTCGGTCAGCTTCTCGCCGCCGCGCGCGAGGAACTTGATGCCGTTGTCCGGGGCCGGGTTGTGGGAGGCGGAGATCATCACACCGAAGTCGGCGTCCAGGTCCCCCACGAGATAGGCGGCGGCGGGGGTCGGCAGCACACCCGCATCCCACACGTCCACGCCGGAGGACGCCAGGCCCGCCTGCACGGCGGCCGCGATGAACTCACCGCTGATGCGCGGGTCCCGGGCCACGACGGCGACCGGGCGTCGGCCGGCGTCGAAGGCCTCCGCGCCGAGGACGGGCGAGGCGGCCTGGGCCAGCTGGACGGACAACTCCACGGTGAGGGTCTCGTTGGCCAGGCCACGGACGCCATCGGTTCCGAACAATCTCGACATGATCAGTCAGTGTAGGGGCCGCCCCTGCGGCCTGCATCACGGGAGGGTCACGAAACGGGCCCGGGGGCGGTAGCATCGGACCGGTCGAGCCCCCGCGGCCGCGCGCCCGTCCGCTCACATCCGCCCCTCCCGTTCCTGGACGCGCCGCAGCGTGCTGGGCGGCACGGGCCTGGCGATCGCCGCCGGCGTGGCCGGCTGCGGGCGTGATGAGCAGGCCGAGCAGAGCTCGGAGGGCGACGAGCAGGCCACCCGTCTGCCCGCCCCGGACATCATCACCACCGCGCAGTGGGGCGCCATGCAGCCCAACTACTACCTGCAGACCCTGAACGAGCGCCCCTCCTACCTGGTGATCCACCACACCACCACTCCCAACGTCACGGACGGCTCCCGGGAGGCGGCGGAGAGCATCGCGCAGGTGGTCCAGAACGCGCACATGGGCCCCGCGAACGACTGGGGCGACACCGGCCAGCACTTCACCGTCTCCCGCGGCGGCTTCGCGATGGAGGGCCGCCACGGCTCCCGGCACGCGCTCGAGGGCGGACAGACGTTCATGCTCGGCGTCCACGCGCTCGGTTTCAACGCGTATGCGCTCGGCATCGAGTGCGAGGGGCTGTACATGCTGAACCCGCCGCCGCAGAGCCTCTACGCCGGCCTGGTGCCGCTCGTCGCCTACATCTGCCAGCAGTACGAGCTGCCGCCGTCCCGCATCATCGGCCACCGCGACGTCACCGCCACCAGCTGCTGCGGCGACGCGTTCTACGCCAAGCTGCCGATCCTGCGCGAGGACGTCCGCCTCTCCCTGGCCTCGGGCGAGTACCACGTCTCGGAGGGCTTCGGGGCGGACAACCTCTTCGACGACGCACACGTCACCCCGGAGTACGTGGAGGAGGAGCGCGGCTGAACCCGCCCCCGCACACGACGGCGCCCCTCACCGGAAGGTGAGGGGCGCCGTCGTGTGCGGCCCGGTCAGCGCACGCGCGGGAACGATCCGCCCGAGACCTCGCCGTACTCGGCCAGCTCGTTGGCCGGGCCGCAGATCTGCGGGTCGGGGCGATGGACGATGCGCTCGTCCTTGTCCGGGTAGGGCAGCGTGTGCAGCACGTGGCGGATGGCCTCGAGGCGGGCGCGCTTCTTGTCGTTCGACTTCACGACGGTCCACGGGGCGTCGGCCGTGTGCGTGTAGAAGAACATGGCCTCCTTCGCGTTCGTGTAGTCGTCCCACTTGTCCAGGGAGGCCAGGTCGGTGGGCGAGAGCTTCCAGCGACGCACCGGGTCGGTCTCCCGCGCCGCGAAGCGATTGAGCTGCTCACGCTGGGACACGGAGAACCAGAACTTGATGATGTGCACGCCGGAGTTGACGAGCATGCGCTCCAGCTCAGGGGTCTCGCGCATGAACTCGAGGTACTGGATGTAGCACTGGAAGTACCACTGCGAGGCCTCCTCCTCCGTGGGCTTCTCCAGGGCCACGGTCCGGGCACCGCGGGGGTTGAGGTGCTCGTTGAAGCGCTTGATGGCGCCGCCCTTGCCGGCGGCGTCGCGGCCCTCGAAGATGATCAGGACCTTCTGGCCGGTCTCCTTGACCCAGAGCTGCATCTTCAGCAGCTCGATCTGCAGCTCGCGCTTGCGTCGTTCGTAGCTCTTGCGGCTGAGCTTGGTCTTGTACGGGTAGCCCTCACGCCAGGCCTGCGGGTCCGGGGTGGGGGTCTTCTTCTCCCCGCCGAGCTTGCGGCCCAGCTCCCGGATCTCGTCCACCTCGGCGGCGTAGTCACGGGTCACGGCGAAGGGGGCCTGCGCGGCGTGCTCCGTGCCGTGCTCGCCACGGGTGCGGGGGTCGGGCGTGGGACTCGTGTTCTCGGCCACGGCGGCTCCTGAGGGTGTCTTCGACCGGACCGCGCACCGGACGGGCGAGCGGCCCGTCATGGCGTCGTCGCCATGCGTCTTCATATTACCCCTGGGTCAGGTGCCGCCGGCCCACGGAGACGGCGGACGCCCCGCCCCGCTCGTGAGGAGCGGGACGGGGCGTCCGTGGGGGCACGGTGGGGACACCGTGCGGCGCAGGATCAGCGCTTCGAGAACTGCGAGGCCTTGCGGGCCTTCTTGAGGCCGGCCTTCTTGCGCTCGATGACGCGGGCGTCGCGGGTCAGGAAACCGGCCTTCTTGAGCGCCGGGCGGTTGTGCTCGCGGTCGATCTCGTTGAGGGCGCGGGAGATGCCCAGGCGCAGCGCACCGGCCTGGCCGGAGGGGCCGCCGCCGTGGATGCGGGCGATCACGTCGTAGGCGCCGGTCAGCTCCAGCAGCGTGAAGGGGTCGGAGACCTCCTGCTGGTGCAGCTTGTTCGGGAAGTAGTTCTCCAGGGCGCGGCCGTTGATGGTCCACTGGCCGGAGCCGGGGACGAGGCGCACGCGGGCCACGGCCTCCTTGCGGCGGCCGACGGCGGAGCCGGGCACGGTCAGGGCCGGGCGCTCGGAGGCGACGGGGGCCTCGGCGGCGGCGGTGGACTCAGAGGTGTAGCTCGTCAGCTCCACGTCGTCGTTCTCGTTGATGCTCATGGTTCTCCTCAGGGAAGGTCTGCGTCAGTGGCCCGCCGGGGTCACTGGGCGACCTGGCCGATCTCGAAGGTCTGGGGCTGCTGGGCGGTGTGCGGGTGCTCGGCGCCCTTGTACACCTTCAGCTTGGAGAGCTGCTGGGCGGCCAGCGAGTTCTTCGGGAGCATGCCCTTGACGGCCTTCTCCACGGCGCGGACCGGGTTGGTCTCGAGCAGCTCGGCGTAGGACTGCGACTTCAGGCCGCCCGGGTAGCCCGAGTGGCGGTAGGCGCGCTTCTTCTCGAGCTTGGCACCGGTGAGGGCGACCTTCTCGGCGTTCACGATGATGACGTAGTCGCCCATGTCCATGTGGGGGGCGAACGTCGGCTTGTGCTTGCCGCGCAGGAGGGCGGCGGTGTGGGAGGCCAGGCGGCCGAGGACGACGTCGGTGGCATCGATGATGTGCCACTGACGGTCGGCGTCACCAGGCTTGGGAGAGTACGTACGCACGTTGTCTGCCTTCAGGGTCGGTGGTGGTCCACAGCACCTGCCCGCCGGGTCGTGATTCCGGCGCGCTCGCGCTGTCAGTTCTCCGTGCGCGCCGGTCCCCCAGGTGAGGGCTGGAAGGCGTCCGGGCCCGATGCCCCGGGGGTGCGGCGCGAGCTGAAGGCCATGCAACTGAGCCACTCGCGGCACGACGCATCCGGGTGCGGGCATGCGCAACGTCCACCCATCCTACCGAACGCGGGCCCCGGAGCCAAAAGCCGCCGCCGCGGGCGACCCCGGCTCACAGGGTCCGCTTCGCCCGGGTGCCCTCGGCGCGCCGGCGCAGCTCCTCCGCCTCGTCGGGATAGCCGACGGCGAGCAGCGTCAGCCCCCCGGGCGGGGCGAGGCGCACCTCGGAGTCGCGGGCCGGCCTCGCCACCCGGTGCGCGAGCCAGCCGGGCTCGCGGGCCCCCTCCCCCACCTGCAGCAGCGCCCCGACGATCGCCCGGACCATGTTGTGGCAGAACGCGTCGGCCCGGATCCGGATGCCCACGACGCCGTCCTCATCGCGTCGCACCTCCAGGTGCTGGACCTCGCGGATGGTCGTGGCGCCCTCGCGGGGCCGGCAGAAGGACAGGAAGTCGTGCAGTCCGAGGACGGCGTCGGCCTCCAGGGCCATGAGGCGATCGTCCAGGGCGGCGCCGTGCCAGTGCTGTCTCTTATAAACATCTAAAAAAAAAAAAAAAAGGAACCCAACGCACCCGGAGAGCACCCCGCCGAGGCGACGGGTGAGGGAGGTGGCCGGCTCCAGGCCGGGCCGGCCGCGGGTCAGGCCCGCCCACTCCGTCTCGGTCAGGTCGAGGTGGACGACCTGGCCGCGCGCGTGCACCCCCGCGTCGGTGCGGCCGGCGACCACCGTGCGCACGGGCCGGCGCAGGATCCGCTCGAGCCCGTCCTCCAGCGCACCCTGGACCGAGTCGAGACCGGGCTGGCGAGCCCAGCCGTGGAAGGCGCCGCCGTCGTAGGCCAGGTCCAGGCGGACTCGCACGGATGCGGGATCCCCGGGTGCCGGCGGGACGTCCGGGCGGTGCTGCTCGCTCATGCTGCTCCTCAAGCGGGTCGGGGGGGGCCGGGGACGGCGAAGGGC
>NZ_JABFAY010000015.1:68654-106251 GCF_017168495.1 Micrococcus sp. KRD096
GCGAAGGGCCGCCCACCGGGTGGTGGACGGCCCTCGCCGGGGCGTCGTCACGGGGACGGACGCGGACTCACGCGATGGCGTCAGGCCATCTTCTGGGCGGCCTCGCCACCGGCGGGCTCGAAGCCCGCGGCCTTGGCCTCCTCGACGGTGGAGAACCAGACCTCGGCGGTGGTCTGGTCGTACCAGCGCGAGCCGGGGACGTGGTACTTCTTCGAGCTGGCGTTGCCCTTGATGGTGGCCTCGGCCGGAGCCGAGCCGTCCTCGGTGGTGGGCACGGCGCCGTCGATCTCGGCGGCGGCCTCCTGCGACTCGGCCACGGTGACCTCCTCGGTGGCGGCCGGGTCGACGGCCTCCACCGGGGTGGACTCGGCCGGCGCGGCCGGCGCGGACGCGGCGGCCTGCTCGGCCTCACGCACCACGGCCTGCTTGCCGGAGATCGGGTCCATGATCAGCTCGATCACGGCCATGGGCGCGTTGTCGCCCTGGCGGTTGCCGATCTTGGTGATGCGGGTGTAGCCGCCGTTGCGCTCGGCCATCGCCGGGCCGATCACGGTGAACAGCTCGTGCACGACCGCCTTGTTGGTGCGGTTCTTGGCGGCGATGAGACCCTGCACCTTGCGGCGGGCCGGCAGATCGCCCTTCTTGGCGAAGGTGATCAGGCGCTCGGCGTACGGGCGCAGGCGCTTGGCGCGGGTGAGCGTCGTGGTGATCGACTTGTGCTCGAACAGCTGGGCGGACATGTTCGCCAGCATGATGCGCTCGTGGGCCGGGCTGCCGCCCAGACGCGGACCCTTGGTGGGGGTAGGCATGGTGTTTCTCCTCGGGTGGGACCCTTCAGCCGGCTGCGGCGTCGGGTCGAAGATGTCAGGTGGTGCGGAATCGGCTCAGAAGTCCGAGAACGGGTCGTCGTCCATCTGGCGCGCGTGCGCCTGCGGGTCGTAGCCGGCCGGCGAGTCCTTGAGGGACAGGCCCAGCTCCTGGAGCTTCTCCTTGACCTCGTCGATGGACTTCGCGCCGAAGTTGCGGATGTCCATCAGGTCGGCCTCGGAACGGTCCACGAGCTCGCCCACGGTGTGGATGCCCTCGCGCTTGAGGCAGTTGTACGAGCGCACGGTGAGCTCGAGCTCCTCGATCGGCTGGGCCAGGTCGGCGGAGCCCTCGACGACCTCGGGCTCGTCACCCAGGTCGATGCCCTCGGCCTCGACGTTGAGCGAGCGGGCCAGGCCGAACAGCTCGACCAGGGTGGAGCCGGCAGAGGCCACCGCGTCACGCGGCAGCATGTTCTCCTTGGTCTCCACGTCCAGGATCAGACGGTCGAAGTCGGTGCGCTGCTCCACACGGGTGGCCTCGACCTTGAAGGTCACCTTGAGGACCGGCGAGTAGATGGAGTCGACCGGGATACGGCCGATCTCCGCGTCCGCGGACTTGTTCTGGGCGGCGGTCACGTAGCCGCGACCGCGCTCGATGGTCAGCTCCATGTCGAACTTGCCCTTCGCGTTCAGGGTCGCGATGTGCAGGTCCGGGTTGTGGATCTCGACGCCGGCCGGCGCGGTGATGTCCGCGGCGGTGACGACGCCGGCCCCCTGCTTGCGCAGGTAGGCCACCACGGGCTCGTCGTTCTCCGAGGAGACGGAGAGCTTCTTGATGTTGAGGATGATCTCGGTGACATCCTCCTTGACTCCGTTGACGGTGCTGAACTCGTGCAGCACGCCGTCCACGCGGATGCTGGTCACGGCAGCACCGGGGATCGACGAGAGCAGAGTGCGGCGCAGGGAGTTGCCGAGGGTGTAGCCGAAGCCGGGCTCCAGGGGCTCGATGACGAACCGGGAACGACGGTCGGAGACGACCTCTTCGGTCAGCGTGGGGCGCTGTGCAATGAGCACGGACATTTCCTTTCGGCGAGCGTCCGCCATATGACGCACGCGGTGGGTGGAAACGAGGACGGGGTGGGGGCAGGTCCGCAGACCTGTCCGCGTCCGCCCCGGGCGGGGCGGACGCGGACACAGCGCTCAGGTCAGACGCGGCGGCGCTTCGCCGGGCGAGCGCCGTTGTGGGCCATGGGGGTGACGTCCTGGATGGACCCCACCTCGAGGCCGGCGGCCTGCAGGGAGCGGATGGCGGTCTCGCGGCCCGAGCCCGGACCCTTCACGAAGACGTCCACCTTCTTCATGCCGTGCTCCTGCGCACGCTTGGCGGCCTGCTCGGCGGCCATCTGCGCGGCGTACGGGGTCGACTTGCGCGACCCCTTGAAGCCGACCTCGCCGGACGAGGCCCAGGAGATGACGGCACCCGTGGTGTCCGTGATGGACACGATGGTGTTGTTGAACGTGCTCTTGATGTGGGCCTGGCCCACGGTGATGTTCTTGTTGGCCTTGCGACGCGGCTTGCGGGCAGCCGATGCGCGAGTCTTGGGGGGCATGTGATTCTCCTCCGGGAAAGCTGCTGGTGCTGATGCTGCGGGCGGGGCGTCCGGACGTGGACGCGGTCACCGCCGGTGCAGGATCACTTCTTCTTGCCGGCGACCGTCTTCTTGGGGCCCTTGCGGGTACGGGCGTTGGTCTTCGTGCGCTGGCCGCGCACCGGCAGGCCGCGGCGGTGGCGCAGGCCCTCGTAGGAGCCGATCTCCACCTTGCGACGGATGTCGGCGGCCACCTCGCGGCGGAGGTCGCCCTCCACCTTGTAGCTGCCCTCGATGTGGTCGCGCAGCTGCACCAGCTGCTCGTCGGAGAGATCCTTCACGCGGATGTTCGGGTCGATGCCCGTGGCGGCGAGGGTCTCCTCAGCGCGGGTCTTGCCCACACCGTAGATGTACGTGAGTGCGATGATCACGCGCTTCTCGCGCGGAATGTCAACGCCTGCAAGACGAGCCATGTGGCCGTCCTCCTGTTCTTCTGCAGCAGGGGTCTGCACCAGGGACGTCCCGTACGACGCGGCACTGGGCCTCGCGGACCCGTCGTCGCGGCGCCGGGGAAGATCCGGCGTGCTCCGCGGCGGGCGTCCGCCGTCGTCGGTCTCCGGCCCCTGCGGCCGGAGGTGGGGGCCCTCCCCTCACGGGGTGGACCGCTGTCCCTGCTGTTCGGCCCGATGGCCGGTGGGTGGTGTGGTCAACGCGACGGCGTCGCTCCCCGGGCTCCCGGGGAGGCGATCAGCCCTGGCGCTGCTTGTGGCGCGGGTTCGAGCAGATCACCAGCACGCGGCCCTTACGGCGCACGACCTGGCACTTGTCACAAATCCGCTTCACGCTCGGCTGAACCTTCACGGCTCTTCCTCCTGCGCTCGCTTGGACGGGGGTTCTTACTTGTATCGGTACACGATCCGACCCCGGTTGAGGTCGTACGGGCTAAGCTCCACCACGACGCGATCCTCGGGGAGGATGCGGATGTAGTGCTGACGCATCTTTCCGGAGATCGTGGCGAGCACGACGTGCTCGTTCTGCAGACGGACCCGGAACATCGCGTTCGGCAATGCCTCCGACACCGTGCCCTCGACCTCGATGACACCTTCCTTCTTAGCCATGTCCTCCACAATCGTCATGCCCCGGGCACGGCCGCGGAGGGCCGGATGACGGGGCGGGAACGGGTCTGCTCGCCGGCGCACACGAGTGCGCGCACACGAACAACGTTCGATGATACCGCATTCTCGGTCTGAGAACCAGCACGGACGACGACGGCCGCCCGGCCCGCCGGACGGGCGGGACGGACGGCCGACAGCTCGGGCCCCTCACTCCCCCGGCGGGACCGGGACCACGCCGAACCGGGCGAGCTCGGAGGCGCCGCCGTCGGGAGCGGTGAGCACCCACACGCCGGCGTCGTGCCGGCAGACCGAGTGCTCCCACTGGCTGGCGCGGGCGCCGTCGAGGGTCACCACGGTCCAGTCGTCCGCGAGCACCTTCGTGTCGATGGAGCCGCGCACCAGCATCGGCTCGATGGCGAGCGCCAGACCGGGGCGGATCTTGGGCCCCCGGTGGCCGGTGCGGTAGTTGAACACGTCCGGCGGCAGGTGCATGGCCGAGCCGATGCCGTGCCCCACGTACTCCTCGAGGATGCCGAGCTCCTCGCCCGGCTGCGCGGAGACGAAGTCGTCGATGGCGTCCCCGATGTCCCCGACGTGGGTGGCGGAGGCGAAGGCCGCGATGCCGACCCAGAGTGCCTCCCGCGTGATCGCCGAGAGGCGCTCGTCGGCCGGGTCCGCGGTGCCGGCCGCGGAGGAGCCCAGGATCACCGTGCGGGCCGAGTCGGCGTGCCAGCCGTCCACGATCGCGCCCCCGTCGACCTTCAGCACGTCGCCGGTCTGCAGGACCCGGTCCCCGGGGATGCCGTGCACGACCTCGTCGTTGACCGAGGTGCAGATCGAGGCCGGGAAGTCGTAGTAGCCCAGGAAGTTGGAGGTCGCACCGCGTTCGGCCAGGACGCCCGCGAACACGGCGTCCAGCTCCGCGGTGGTGACGCCCGGCGCGGCCGCGGTCAGCGTGGCGTCCAGGGCCTCGGACAGGACCACCCCCGCGCGCTGCATGGCCTGCAGCTGGGGGGCGGTCTTGAGCTCGAGCGAGCGGCGGCCGATCACGGGGTCAGGACTCCGCGCCCGGCTGGATCACGGGCAGGGAGCCCGTGGCGGCGCGCACGGAGTACACGGCCTGCAGCAGGCGCTCGGTGACGTCGTCGATCTGCCCGGTGCCGTCCACGCGGGCGACGATGCCGCGCTCCACGTACTCCTGGATGACGGACTCGGTCTCGCGGTGGTACAGGTCCAGGCGGTGCTCGATGACCTCCTGGGTGTCGTCCGCGCGGCCCTCGATCTCGGCACGCTTGAGCAGACGCTCCACGAGCTCCTCGTCGGGCACCTCCAGCTCGACGACGGCGGACAGCGACTGGCCGGACTCGGCGAGCATGGCGTCCAGCGCCTCGACCTGGCCCTTCGTGCGCGGGTAGCCGTCCAGCAGGAAGCCGTGCTCCGCGTCGGCCTGGGCGATGCGGTCCGCGACCATGCGGTTCGTGACCTCATCGGGGACGAAGTCGCCGTTGTCGATGTACTTCTTGGCCTCGACGCCGAGCGGCGTCATCGACTTCACGTTGTGGCGGAAGATGTCACCGGTGGAGATCGGGACGATCCCCATCTTGTCGGCGATCCGGGTGGCCTGGGTGCCCTTGCCGGAACCGGGAGGGCCCATGAGCAGCATGCGGGTCATCGTGTGTTCCTCACTGTCGATACGGACGGCGTTGCGGGATCGGGTCGGGGCTCAGCGCAGCAGGCCCTCGTAGTGGCGCTGCTCCATCTGTGCGCTGACCTGCTTCACGGTCTGGAGGCCGACGCCCACCATGATGAGGATGGACGTGCCGCCGAGCGGGAAGTTCTGGCTGGTGCCGATCACCGCGAAGGCGATCAGCGGGATCATGGCCACGATACCGAGGTAGAGGGCGCCCACGAGCGTGATGCGGCTGATGACGTACTGCAGGTAACGCTCGGTGGGCCGGCCGGCGCGGACGCCGGGGATGAAGCCGCCGTAGCGCTTCATGTTGTCCGAGATCTCCACCGGGTTGAACGTGATGGACACGTAGAAGTACGTGAAGCCGATGATGAGCAGGAAGTACAGGGCCATGTACACCGGGTGGTCGCCGGGGCCGAAGTACCGGCTCAGCCACGTGATCCACGGGGCCGGCGCACTGCCGTCCTGCGGCGTGTTGAACTGGATGAGGATGCTCGGGAGCATCAGCACGGAGGAGGCGAAGATGACCGGGATGACGTTGGCCATGTTCACCTTGACCGGGATGTAGGTGCTCGACCCGCCCACGGTCCGCGAGCCGATCTGCCGCTTGGCGTACTGGACCGGGATCCGGCGCTGCGACTCCTCCACGAAGACGATGGCCAGCATGGTGAGCAGGCCGATCCCCATGACGATCGCGAACACGCGCCAGCCCTGCGTCTGGACCACCTGGCCGAGGCCGGCCGGGAAGCCCGCCGCGATGGAGGTGAAGATCAGCAGGGACATGCCGTTGCCCACGCCGTGCTCGGTGATCCGCTCACCGAACCACATGACGATGAGACAGCCGGTGGTCAGGGCGATGACCACGAGCAGCACCGTGAGGATGGAGCCGTCGCGCAGCAGCGGCAGGTTGCATCCGAGCAGGGCCCCGGTGCGGGCCAGCGAGGCCATCGTGGTCGCCTGCAGCAGGGCGAGGGCGAGGGTCAGGTAGCGGGTGTACTGCGTCAGCGTCGCCTGGCCCTGCGGGCCCTCCTGGTGGAGCTGCTCGAAGCGCGGGATCACCACGCGCAGCAGCTGCACGATGATCGACGCCGTGATGTAGGGCATGATGCCGAGCGCGAAGACGGACACCTGCAGGAGCGCCCCGCCCGAGAACATGTTCACGAAGGAGTACAGGCCGCCCTGGGCGTTGCCCGCCGCGAGGCACTGCTGCACCGCCGGGTAGTCCACCCCGGGGGCCGGCACGAAGGCGCCCATCCGGTAGACGGCGATGAGCGCGAGCGTGAAGGCGATCTTCCGCAACAGGTCAGGCGTCCGGACGATCCGGGCGATGGCCTTGAGCACGAGTCCTCCTGCGGTGGTCCTGTGGGGCGCGCGCCGGCCGCGGGGCGGGGCACGAGACGGCGGCCACACCGGGGCGGCCGCTGTGCGAGTCTACACGGACGGACCGAGGGCCCTGGTCCGGAGCGGCTGCTCCCGACCAGGGCCCTCGGTCGATGTCGGCGTGTCAGAGGGTCTCGGTGGACCCGCCGGCGGCCTGGATCTTCTCCACGGCGGACGAGGAGAAGGCGTTCGCCTTCACCTGCACGGCCGAGGTGATCTCCCCCGTGCCCAGCACCTTCACGGGCTGACCGCGACGGACGAGGCCCTTGGACACGAGCGCATCCACGGTGACCTCACCGCCCTCGGGGAAGTGCGCGGAGAGCTTGTCCAGGTTCACGACCTGGTACTCCGTGCGGAACGGGTTCTTGAAGCCGCGGAGCTTCGGCAGACGCATCTGCAGGGGCAGCTGGCCGCCCTCGAAGCCCGCACGGACCTGGTAACGGGCCTTGGTGCCCTTGGTGCCGCGACCGGCGGTCTTGCCCTTCGACGCCTCACCGCGACCCACACGGGTCTTGGCGGTCTTGGCGCCGGGGGCCGGACGCAGGTCGTGGACCTTGATGGCGTCGTTGTCAGCCATTGTTGACCTCCTCCACGGACACCAGGTGCGGCACGGTGTTGACCATGCCGACCGTCACCGCGTCGGCCTTGCGGGTGACCTGGTGGCCGATCCGCTTCAGGCCCAGCGAGCGCAGGGTGTCCCGATGGTTCTGCTTGGAGCCCGTGACGCCGCGGGTCTGGGTGATGACCAGGGTGGCGTCCGAGGGCTGGATGTTCTTGCGGGTGGGCTCAAACACGGCTCACGCACCTGCCTTCGCGCTCTTCTGGGCGCGATCGTTCTCCATGGTGCGCAGCATCGCATGGGGGGCGATCTCGTCCAGGGCCTTGCCGCGGCGGGCGGCGACGGCCTGGGGCTCTTCCAGCTTCTTGAGGGCGTCCACGGTGCCGCGCACGATGTTGATCGCGTTCACGGAGCCCATGGACTTGGACAGCACGTCGTGGATGCCGGCGCACTCGAGCACGGCGCGCACCGGACCGCCGGCGATCACGCCGGTACCCGGGGAGGCCGGGCGGAGCAGCACGACGCCGGCGGCGTCCTCACCCTGCACCAGGTGCGGGATGGTGGAGCCGACGCGGGGGACGCGGAAGAAGGACTTCTTGGCCTCCTCCACGGCCTTCTGGATCGCGGCGGGGACCTCCTTCGCCTTGCCGTAGCCGACGCCGACGGTGCCGTCGCCGTCACCCACCACCACGAGGGCGGTGAAGGAGAAGCGGCGGCCGCCCTTGACGACCTTGGAGACGCGGTTGATGCCCACGACGCGCTCGAGGAACTGGTCCTTCTCGTCGTCCTGGGCGCCACGACGGTTGCGGTCGTCGCGACGGCCGCCACGACGATCGCCGTCACGGCCACCGCGGCCGCCGTCGCGACCGCCGCGGCCACCGGTGGCGCGCTCGGTGGTCTGGCTCGCCGAGCCCGACCCGGTCTCGGAGACGGTGGTCTCGGTGCTCTCGGTCACCTGAGTGTCCTTCTGGTTGATGTTCTCGGTCACAGCTGCAGCCCACCCTCTCGCGCACCGTCGGCCACGGCCGCGACGCGCCCGTGGTACTTGTTGCCGCCGCGGTCGAAGACCACGGCATCGATGCCGGCCGCCTTGGCACGCTCGGCGACGAGCTCGCCCACGCGCTTGGCCTTGGCCGTCTTGTCGCCCTCGAGCGCACGCACGTCGGCCTCCATGGTGGAGGCGTACGCGAGCGTGCGGCTCTGCGTGTCGTCCACGACCTGCACGAACATGTGCCGTGCAGAGCGGTTGACGACGAGGCGGGGACGGACGGTGGTGCCGGAGATCCGCTTGCGCACCCGGAGGTGGCGGCGGGTGCGGGCGTTGAACTTGCCCTTGCCCTTCACCTTCAGAGTAGACATCACTTACCTGCCTTTCCGGCCTTGCGGCGGATCTGCTCGCCCGCGTAGCGCACGCCCTTGCCCTTGTACGGGTCGGGGCGGCGCAGCTTGCGGATGTTGGCGGCGGTCTCGCCGACCTGCTGCTTGTCGATACCGGCGACGGTGACCTTGTTGCCCTCCACCGTGAAGGTGATGCCCTGGGGCGCCTTCACCGGGACGGGGTGGGAGTAGCCCAGGGCGAACTCGAGGTCCTGGCCCTTGGCCTGCACGCGGTAGCCGGTGCCGACGACCTCGAGCTGCTTGGAGAAGCCGTTGGTCACGCCCTCGACCATGTTGCTGATGAGGGTGCGGGTCAGACCGTGCAGGGAGCGGGACTCACGCTCGTCGTCGGGGCGGGCCACGGTGACCTGCCCCTCCTCGAGGGTGGCCGTGATGGGCGTGGGCAGCGAGTGCTCGAGCTGGCCCTTGGGGCCCTTCACGGAGACGCGGTCGCCGTCGATGGTCACATCGACGCCGGCGGGGATGGTGATCGGGAGACGTCCGATTCGAGACATGTCAGTTCAGCCTTTCTTCCGTCTTGCCCGTCACCAGACGTAGGCGAGGACTTCTCCGCCCACGCCCTTCTTGGCGGCCTGCTGGTTCGTGAGGAGACCAGAGGAGGTGGACAGGATGGCGATGCCGAGGCCGCCCAGCACGTGGGGCAGGTTCGTGGACTTCGCGTACACGCGCAGGCCCGGCTTGGAGATGCGGCGCAGGCCGGCGATCGCACGCTCACGCTGCGGGCCGAACTTCAGGTCGATGGTCAGCTTCTTGCCGACCTCGGCCTCCTCCTCGCGCCAGTCCTGGATGTAGCCCTCGGCCTTGAGGATCTCGGCGACGCGAGTCTTCAGCTTCGAGGACGGCATGGACACGGTGTCGTGGTAGGCCGAGTTTGCGTTGCGCAGACGGGTCAGCATGTCTGCGACGGGATCGGTCATGGTCATGTGGGCTTCACGCCCTTTCTCGCCGTGGTTTCCGCCACCGGTTCACCGGTGGAGGACCTGTGGCGTGGAGGTCTTACTGGTCGGTCTTGAACGGGAAGCCCAGCGCCTTGAGCAGCGCGCGGCCCTCGTCGTCGTTCTTGGCGGTCGTCACCACGGTGATGTCCATGCCGCGCACGCGGTCGATCTTGTCCTGATCGATCTCGTGGAACACGGTCTGCTCGGACAGGCCGAAGGTGTAGTTGCCGTTGCCGTCGAACTGGCGGTCGGACAGGCCGCGGAAGTCACGGATGCGCGGCAGCGCGAGCGTGACCAGGCGGTCCAGGAACTCCCACATGCGGTCGCCACGGAGCGTGGCGTGCGTGCCGATGGGCATGCCCTCACGCAGCTTGAACTGCGCGATGGACTTGCGGGCCTTGGTGATCATCGGCTTCTGGCCGGTGATGGCGGTGAGGTCGGCGACCGCGCCGTCGATGATCTTGGAGTCCTTGGCGGCCTCGCCGACGCCCATGTTGACGACGACCTTCACGAGACCCGGCACCTGCATGACGTTCCCGTACTGGAACTGCTCCTGCAGGGCGCCGCGGATCTCGTCGCGGTACTTGGTCTTCAGACGCGGGGTGACCTTCTCGGTCTGCTGCACCTCGGTCATCACAGCTCCTTCCCCGAGGCCTTGGCGAAGCGGACCTTCACGGTCTTGCTCACGCCGTCCTTCTCGACGGTCTCGAAGCGGTAGCCCACACGGGTCGGCTTCTTGGTCTCCGGGTCCACCACGGCCACGTTCGAGATGTGGATCGGGGCCTCGACGACCTGCAGGCCGCCCTCGGTGGAACCGTTGTTGTCCTGGCCGGCGCGCAGGTGCTTGGTCACGCGGTTCACGCCCTCGACGAGCACGCGCTCATCCGCCGGGAACACGCGCAGGACCTTGCCCTGCTTGCCCTTGTCCTTGCCACTGATGACCTGGACGAGGTCGTCCTTCTTGATCTTGGCCATGAGGTCAGATCACCTCCGGGGCGAGCGACACGATCTTCATGAACTTCTTGTCACGCAGCTCGCGACCCACGGGGCCGAAGATGCGCGTGCCACGGGGCTCGCCGTCGGTCTTCAGGATGACCGCCGCGTTCTCGTCGAACTTGATGTACGAGCCGTCGGGACGGCGGGACTGCTTGCGGGTGCGGACCACCACGGCCTTGACGACGTCGCCCTTCTTGACGTTGCCGCCGGGGATGGCGTCCTTCACGGTGGCGACGATGGTGTCGCCGATGCCTGCGTAGCGGCGTCCGGAACCGCCGAGAACACGGATGGTCAGGATTTCCTTCGCACCGGTGTTGTCGGCGACCTTGAGCCGCGACTCCTGCTGGATCACTTGTCTCTCCTAGCGTCGCGCCGGTTCTCCCCCACGATGGGCGAGCCTTGCGGAACGGTTGAACGGGCATCCCGGGACGCTTACCCCTCCCCCGAGGCGGGCCGCCCGCCGTCGTCCCCCGGCGACGCGTGTTCAGACAGCGTCGGGGAGGTCGAGAGCGGAGGGGCGCGCAGGGCAGGGCCGAGGCGGATCCGGGATCGGCGTGCGCGGCCCTCGGCACACAGGATGGATGGTCCTGCCAACGAGAGGGCGCACGAATATCAGAGTCTAACGCACAAGGCCGCCCCGTGCCAGTGCACGGGGCGGCCCTCTGCGTCGCCGGCCCTCAGGGGGCCGGGTCGATCACTTGGCGCGCTCGACGATCTCCACCAGACGCCACCGCTTGGAGGCGGACAGCGGGCGGGTCTCGGCGAGGCGGACGCGGTCGCCCACGCCGGCGGTGTTGTCCTCGTCGTGCGCCTTCACGCGCTTCGAGGTCTTCAGCACCTTGCCGTAGAGCGAGTGCTTCTTGCGGTCCTCGACCTCGACGACGATGGTCTTGTCCATCTTGTCGGAGACGACGATGCCACGGAGGGCCTTGCGGTAGCCGCGCTCCTCGGAGACGGCCGGGGTCTGCTCGGTCACTTGGCAGCCTCCTCGTTCTTCTCGGCCTGCGCCTCGGCGGCGACATCGCCGCGGATGCCCAGCTCGCGCTCGCGCAGGATCGTGTAGATGCGCGCGATGTCACGCTTGACGGCCTTCAGCCGGCTGGCGTTGTCCAGCTGACCGGTGGCGGCCTGGAAGCGCAGGTTGAACAGCTCCTCCTTGGAGGACTTCAGGGCCTCCAGCAGGCGGGCGTTGTCCATCCCGTCCAGGGACTCGACGTTCAGATCCTTGGTGCCGATCGCCATGGGATCACTCACCACCCTCTCGACGGATGATACGGGCCTTCAGCGGCAGCTTGTGGATGGCCAGGCGGAGCGCCTCGCGGGCGACGTCCTCCGTGACACCCGACAGCTCGAAGAGCACGCGTCCGGGCTTGACGTTGGCGACCCACCACTCCGGCGAGCCCTTGCCGGAGCCCATGCGGGTCTCGGCGGGCTTCTTGGTGATCGGACGGTCCGGGTAGATGTTGATCCAGACCTTGCCGCCACGCTTGATGTAGCGGGTCATGGCGATACGGGCGGCCTCGATCTGACGGTTGGTCACATAGGCCGGCGTGAGCGCCTGGATGCCCCACTCGCCGAACGTCACGGTGGTGCCGCCCTTGGCGGCGCCGGAACGCTTGGGGTGGTGCTGCTTGCGGTGCTTGACGCGACGGGGGATCAGCATCAGGCGTTGCCTCCTTCAGCGGGAGCGGCGGCCGGGGTCTCGGCGCCGGCGCCGGCGTTCTCCTGGCGGGGAGCACGCTCGGCGCGATCGTTGCGACGACGACGCTCGCCGCCGCCACGGCGCTCGCCGCCACGGCCACGGCCGGAGGGCTGCGCGGCCTCCTTGGCCGCGAGCTCCTTGGCGGTCAGGTCGCCCTTGTAGATCCAGACCTTCACGCCGATGCGGCCGAAGGTGGTCTTGGCCTCGAACTTGCCGAAGTCGATGTTCGCGCGGAGGGTGTGCAGCGGCACGCGACCCTCGCGGTAGAACTCCGAGCGGCTCATCTCGGCGCCGCCGAGGCGGCCGGAGCACTGGATGCGGATGCCCTGCGCGCCGGCGCGCATGGCGGACTGGATCGCCTTCTTCATCGCGCGGCGGAACGCCACGCGCGAGGCGAGCTGCTCGGCCACACCCTGCGCCACCAGCTGGGCATCGGTCTCGGGGTTCTTGACCTCGAGGATGTTCAGCTGGATCTGCTTGCCGGTGAGCTTCTCGAGCTCACCGCGGATGCGGTCGGCCTCGGCGCCGCGGCGGCCGATCACGATGCCCGGACGCGCGGTGTGGATGTCCACGCGCACGCGGTCACGGGTGCGCTCGATCTCCACCTTGGAGATGCCGGCGCGCTCCATGCCGGTGGTCATCAGCTCGCGGATCTTGACGTCCTCCTTGAGGAAGTCAGCGTAGCGCTGGCCCTCCTTGTGGGAGTCCGCGAACCAGTGCGAGACGTGGTCGGTGGTGATGCCGAGGCGGAACCCGTTGGGGTTGATCTTCTGGCCCATTGTCAGTTCCCACCCTTCTCGTCCTTGGACGCGACGACCACGGTCACGTGGCTCGTGCGCTTGTTGATGCGGTACGCGCGGCCCTGAGCACGGGGCTGGAACCGCTTCATGGTCGGGCCCTCGTCCACGAAGGCCTCGGTGATGTAGAGGGCGTCCTCGTCGAAGGCCTGGCCCTCGCGGTCCGCCTTGACGCGGGCGTTCGCCACCGCGGAGGCCACCAGCTTGTACACCGGCTCCGAAGCGCCCTGCTGGGCGAACTTCAGGATGGCCAGTGCTTCGGTGGCCTGCTTGCCACGGACCAGGTCGACGACGCGCCGGGCCTTCATCGGCGTCACGCGCAGGTGGCGCGCAATTGCCTTGGCTTCCATTGCTTCTCTCTTTCGATTCTCGAGAAGGTCAAGCGTGCTGTGCCCTCAGGCTCAGCGGCGCTTGCCCTTCTTGTCGTCCTTCACGTGGCCGCGGTAGGTCCGGGTCGGGGCGAACTCGCCCAGCTTGTGACCCACCATGGACTCGGTGACGAACACCGGGACGTGCTTGCGTCCGTCGTGGACCGCGATGGTGTGACCCAGCATGTCCGGGATGATCATCGACCGGCGGGACCAGGTCTTGATGACGTTCTTGCTGCCCTTCTCGTTCTCGGCCAGAACCTTCAGGTAGAGGTGCTGATCGACGAAGGGGCCCTTCTTCAGGCTGCGAGGCATGTCTTCCCTGCTCCCTTATCGCTTGTTCTTGCCGGTACGACGGCGACGCACGATGAGCTTGTCGCTTTCCTTGTTCGGACGACGCGTGCGGCCCTCGGGCTTGCCGTTCCGGTTGACGGGGTGACGACCGCCGGAGGTCTTGCCCTCGCCACCGCCGTGCGGGTGGTCGACCGGGTTCATGACAACGCCACGGACGGTCGGGCGGACGCCCTTCCAGCGCATGCGGCCGGCCTTGCCCCAGTTGATGTTCGACTGCTCGGCGTTGCCGACCTCGCCGATCGTGGCGCGGCAGCGCACGTCGACGTTGCGGATCTCACCGGAGGGCAGGCGCAGCTGGGCGTACTTGCCCTCGCGGGCGACCAGCTGCACGGACGCGCCGGCGGAGCGGGCCATCTTGGCGCCGCCGCCGGGGCGCAGCTCCACCGCGTGGATGGTGGTGCCCACCGGGATGTTGCGCATCGGCAGGTTGTTGCCGGGCTTGATGTCGGCGTTCGGGCCGGCCTCGACCACGTCGCCCTGCTTCAGCTTGGCCGGGGCCAGGATGTAGCGCTTGGCGCCGTCCGCGTAGTGCAGCAGCGCGATGCGGGCGGTGCGGTTCGGGTCGTACTCGATGTGCGCGACGGTGGCGGGCACGCCGTCCTTGTCGTGGCGACGGAAGTCGACCAGGCGGTACTGGCGCTTGTGGCCGCCGCCCTTGTGACGGGTGGTGATGCGACCGGTGTTGTTGCGGCCGCCGGTCTTGTGCAGCGGACGGAGAAGGGACTTCTCCGGCGTGGACCGGGTGATCTCTGCGAAGTCGGCCACGGACGAGCCACGCAGGCCCGGGGTGGTCGGCTTGTACTTACGGATAGCCATGTGTCAGTTCCTCGATTAAGTGGTCTCCGCACGCCGATCAGGCGAGCGGACCTCCGAAGATGTCGATGGTCCCGTCCTTGAGCGTGACGATGGCACGCTTGGTGGACTTGCGCTGGCCCCACCCGAAGCGGGTGCGACGGCGCTTGCCGGAACGGTTCAGGGTGTTGACCGAGGCCACGTCGACGTTGAAGATGCGCTCCACCGCCTGCTTGATCTCGGACTTGTTGGAGCGCGGGTCGACCAGGAAGGTGTACTTGCCCTCGTCGATCAGACCGTAGCTCTTCTCCGACACGACGGGAGCGATGATCACGTCGCGGGGATCCTTGTTGATGGAGCCGCTCACTGGGCATCCTCCTTCTTGGCGCCGGAAGCCTGGGCCACGTACGCCTCGTAGGCCGCCTGGGTGAACACGACGTCGTCGGAGACGAGCACGTCGTAGGTGTTCAGCTGGTCGGCGTACAGGGTGTGGACCGCGGGCAGGTTGCGGGCGGACAGGGCGGCGACGTCGTCGGCCCGGTCGATCACCAGCAGCACGTTCTTGCGGCCGGTGTTCAGGGACGCGAGGCCCGCCTTGGCGGCCTTGGTGGACGGGGTGGTCCCGGACACGAGGGCCTCGATGACGTGGACGCGGCCGTTGCGGGCGCGGTCCGACAGGGCACCGCGCAGGGCGGCGGCCTTCATCTTCTTGGGGGTGCGCTGCGAGTAGTCACGCGGGGTCGGGCCGTGGACGATGCCGCCGCCGGTCATGTGCGGGGCGCGGATGGAGCCCTGACGGGCGCGGCCGGTGCCCTTCTGCTTGAACGGCTTGCGACCGGCGCCGGACACCTCGCCGCGGCGCTTCGTCTTGTGCGTGCCCTGGCGGGCGGCGGCGAGCTGGGCGACGACGACCTGGTGCATGAGCGGCACGTTGGACTGCACGTCGAAGAGCTCGGCGGGCAGATCGACCTGGACGGTCTTCACGGAGTTCTCAGCCATGGTCTCAGGCTCCCTTCACGGCGCTGCGGACGAGCACGACCTGGCCCTTGGAGCCGGGCACCGCGCCCTTGATCAGCAGGAGGTTGTTCTCCACGTCGATGCCGTGGAGGGTCAGGTTCATGGTGGTCTGGCGCACGGCGCCCATGCGACCGGGCATGCGCTGGCCCTTGAACACGCGGCCGGGGGTGGACGCGCCGCCCACGGAGCCGGGCTTGCGGTGGTTCTTGTGCTGGCCGTGCGAGGCGCCCACACCGGCGAAGCCGTGGCGCTTCATGGCGCCGGCGAAGCCCTTGCCCTTGGTGGTGCCCACGACGTCGACCTTCTGGCCGGCCTCGAAGACCTCCACGGTCACGTCCTGGCCGAGCGAGTACTCGGCGGCGTCGGCGGTGCGCAGCTCGACGAGGTGGCGACGCGGGGTCACGCCGGCCTTCTCGAAGTGACCGGCCAGGGGCTTGGTCACGCGGCGGGGATCGATCTGGCCGTAGGCGATCTGCACGGCGGTGTAGCCGTCGGTCTCCTCGGAGCGCAGCTGGGTGACGACGTTCGGGTCTGCCTTGACCACGGTCACGGGGATGAGCTTGTTGTCCTCATCCCAGACCTGGGTCATGCCGAGCTTCGTGCCCAGCAGGCCCTTGATGTTCTGGGTGTTGGTCATAGTCTCTCAGCACCTCCCTCTCAGAGCTTGATCTCGATGTTGACGTCCGCGGGCAGGTCCAGTCGCATGAGCGAGTCGACGGCCTTCGGGGTCGGGTCGATGATGTCGATGAGCCGCTTGTGGGTGCGCATCTCGAAATGCTCGCGGCTGTCCTTGTACTTGTGGGGAGAACGGATAACGCAGTACACGTTCTTCTCCGTCGGCAGCGGCACGGGGCCGACCACCGTCGCGCCTGCGCGCGTGACCGTGTCAACGATCTTGCGGGCCGAGACGTCGATGACCTCGTGGTCGTACGACTTCAGCCGGATGCGGATCTTCTGTCCCGCCATGGCGTCACGCCTCTCTCGTCGGGTGTGCTGTTCCTGTCCCTGTGCGGCGGATCGTGCCCGCCTTCTTGTCCTCCACCCGCGCGGGGCGAATCCGGTCGGACCGGGTTCCTCGCCGCCGCCGGACTCCGGTCCACGCGGTCGGGCGTGTCGCATTCCTGGGAGGGCACACGCCTGTGGCGGGTCGGAGTGGTGACGTCACATCTGGGCCGAGCTGCCGCCGCGAGACACACGACGACAGCGCAATGGCGCTTGAGCAACCGAATCAGTATAGACAGAAGCGGGCCCGGTCCGCCAATCGGCGGGCCGGGCCCGGCGGTCCCCCGGGCTCAGCGGCCCCACTCGGTGGGCGGGCCGGCGTTGAGCAGCAGGGTGAAGACGACGGCGACCACGGCGACCGCCAGGAGCGCGCTGACCACCGGATGGCGCAGCACCACGACGAGGAGCCGTTCGAGGGGCCGCCGCTCCCCCGGCGCGCGGTCCACGACCTGCCACCGCGACGCCGGCTCGCCGCGCCGCCGCTGGGCCCGTTCGAACGGGACCGTCATGAACGGGACGATCGTCGAACCGAGGCCGAGGAGTCCGCGGGCCACGGGCCACCGCCCGTCGATCCACACGGCGACCGTCACCACGAGGTAGCAGAGGAACACGAAGCCGTGGACGCCGCCGGCGATCGGCACCACCCGCTCCGTGACTCCGCCGTACTTGAGGCCCATGGCGATCAGCAGACCGGCCCAGGTGAACATCTCGGCCATCGCCGTGACGGCGAAGAGGCGGCGCGGGCCGGGCAGGCTCATCGCTCCAGCTCCCCGCCGCGGTTCGCGCGCCGGATGCGCCGGGCACGGTCGATCTCGGGACGGAAGGTCCGCAGCGCCCAGCGCGCGGCCACGACGGCCACGGCGAGCACCACGATGAGGATGAGCAGTTCAGGCATGCTCCCCAGCCTAGCCGCCGCCGCGCCGTCGTCGGACACGGCGACGCCCCCGCCTCCGGGAGACCCGGAGACGGGGGCGTCGCGCGTCGGCGGCTCAACGGAGCCACGAGACGGGATGCGTCAGATCACTTGGTGATCTTGGTGACGCGGCCGGAGCCCACGGTGCGGCCACCCTCGCGGATGGCGAAGCCGAGGCCCTCCTCCATGGCGATCGGCTGGATGAGCTCGACCGACATCTCGGTGGTGTCGCCGGGCATGACCATCTCGGTGCCCTCGGGCAGCGTGATGACGCCGGTGACGTCGGTGGTGCGGAAGTAGAACTGCGGGCGGTAGTTCGAGTAGAACGGGTTGTGACGGCCACCCTCGTCCTTGGACAGGATGTAGACGTTCGCCTCGAAGTTGGTGTGCGGGGTGATGGAGCCCGGCTCCACCACGACCTGGCCGCGCTCCACGTCGTCGCGCTTCAGGCCGCGCAGCAGCAGACCGCAGTTCTCGCCGGCCCATGCCTCGTCGAGCTGCTTGTGGAACATCTCGATGCCGGTGACGGTGGTCTTCTGCACGTCGCGGATGCCGACGATCTCGACCTCGGAGTTGATCTTCAGGGTGCCGCGCTCGGCGCGACCGGTCACCACGGTGCCACGGCCGGTGATGGTGAAGACGTCCTCGATCGGCATCAGGAACGGCTTGTCCTTGTCGCGGACCGGGTCCGGGATGAACTCGTCCACGGCCTCCATGAGGTCCTCGACGGACTTGACCCACTGGGGGTCGCCCTCGAGGGCCTTCAGACCGGAGGTGCGGATGACCGGGGCCTCGTCGCCGTCGAAGTCCTGGGAGGACAGCAGCTCGCGGACCTCCATCTCGACGAGCTCGAGGAGCTCCTCGTCCTCGACCATGTCCGACTTGTTCAGGGCCACGAGCAGGGCCGGCACGCCGACCTGGCGGGCCAGGAGCACGTGCTCACGGGTCTGGGCCATCGGGCCGTCGGTGGCGGCGACCACGAGGATCGCACCGTCCATCTGAGCGGCGCCGGTGATCATGTTCTTGATGTAGTCGGCGTGACCGGGGGCATCCACGTGGGCGTAGTGACGCTTGTCGGTCTGGTACTCCACGTGGGAGATGTTGATGGTGATGCCGCGCTGACGCTCCTCGGGGGCGGAGTCGATCGTCGCGAAGTCACGGGCCTCGTTCAGGTCCGGGTACTTGTCGTACAGGACCTTCGAGATGGCGGCGGTCAGCGTGGTCTTGCCGTGGTCAACGTGGCCGATGGTGCCGATGTTGACGTGCGGCTTCGTCCGCTCGAACTTTGCCTTTGCCACTAGTTCCTCCTAAGAACTGGTTCATCGTCAAGAAGACTGCTCAGCCGCCTGCGACGTGCTGACAACTTGACTGAGTCTACTCGGATGGTGCGGGGTTGGGGAAATCCCGGCCTCACGAGGGCCAGTCCGGTTCCAGGCCGTCGGGACCGCCGGAAGCGGACCGGACCTGACCCGTCCTGATCGCGGACCGCCGCGCCGGGGAGGGCGGTCCGGTCGCCCCGGGCCGGCCGCGGCTGCGGCGGCCGGCCCGGGGCAGGTCGTTCAGAGCAGGTGACCTGCGGTCACTCGCCCTGGGACTTCTGGATGATCTCGTCCGCCACGGCCTTGGGGACCTCGGCGTAGGAGTGGAAGGTCATCGAGTACACCGCGCGGCCCTGCGTCTTGGAGCGGAGGTCGCCGATGTAGCCGAACATCTCCGACAGCGGCACGAGGGCGTTGACCACCTTCACGCCGGTGGCGTCCTCCATGGACTGGATCTGGCCGCGGCGGGAGTTCAGGTCGCCGATGACGTCGCCCATGAACTCCTCGGGGGTGCGGACCTCCACGGCCATCAGCGGCTCGAGGATGATCGGGTTGGCCTTGCGGACACCCTCCTTGAAGGCCTGGGAGCCGGCGATCTTGAACGCCATCTCCGAGGAGTCGACGTCGTGGTACGCGCCGTCGAGCAGGGTGGCCTTCACGCCGACCATCGGGTAGCCGGCCAGCACGCCGAACTGCATGGCGTCCTGGATGCCCGCGTCCACCGAGGGGATGTACTCGCGGGGCACGCGGCCGCCGGTGACGGCGTTCTCGAACTCGTAGACCTCGCCGTCGGCGGTGTCCAGGGGCTCGAAGGACAGCTGCACCTTGGCGAACTGGCCGGAGCCGCCGGTCTGCTTCTTGTGTGTGTAGTCGACCTTGTCGACCTTGCGCTTGATGGTCTCGCGGTACGCGACCTGGGGCTTGCCCACGTTGGCCTCGACCTTGAACTCGCGCTTCATGCGGTCCACGAACACGTCCAGGTGGAGCTCGCCCATGCCGCCGATCTCGGTCTGGCCGGTCTCCTCGTTGAGGTTCACGCGGAACGTGGGGTCCTCGGCGACGAGCTTCTGGATGGCGGTGGAGAGCTTCTCCTGGTCACCCTTGGTCTTCGGCTCGATGGCCACGGAGATCACGGGCTCCGGGAAGGTCATCGACTCGAGGATGATCGGGTTCGCGGGATCGCACAGGGTGTCGCCCGTGGTGGTGTCCTTGAGGCCGATCACGGCGTAGATGTGGCCGGCGACCACCTCGTCCACCGGGTTCTCCTTGTTGGCGTGCATCTGGAACAGCTTGCCGATGCGCTCCTTCTTGCCCTTGGTGGCGTTGAGGATCTGCGCACCGGACTCCAGGCGGCCGGAGTACACGCGGATGAAGGTCAGCGTGCCGAAGAAGGGGTGCGTGGCGATCTTGAAGGCGAGCGCCGAGAACGGGGCCTCCTTCGACGCCTCGCGCTCCAGCACCTCCTCCTCGTCGTTCACGGCGTGGCCCTTGACGGAGCCGGCGTCCAGCGGGTTCGGCAGGTAGGCGACCACGGCGTCCAGCATCGGCTGCACGCCACGGTTCTTGAACGCGGAGCCGCAGAACACCGGGTAGGCCTCGGCGTTCACGGTCAGCTGGCGCACGCCGGCCTGGATCTCCTCGACGGTGAGCTCCTCGCCCTCGAGGTACTTCTCCATGAGCTCCTCGGAGGTCTCGGCGACGGCCTCGACGAGCTCGTTGCGGTACTCCTCGGCCTTCTCCTGGAGCTCGGCGGGGATCTCGCGGGTCTCATAGGAGGCGCCCATGGTGACGTCGCCCTTGGCGTCACCCGGCCACACGAAGGCCTTCATGGAGAGCAGGTCGACGACGCCCACGAAGTCGTTCTCGGCGCCGATCGGCAGCTGCATCACGAGCGGACGCGCGCCGAGGCGCTTCACGATGGTGTCGACGGTGAAGTAGAAGTCCGCGCCCAGCTTGTCCATCTTGTTGACGAAGCAGATGCGCGGGACGTTGTACTTGTCCGCCTGGCGCCACACGGTCTCCGACTGGGGCTCCACGCCCTCCTTGCCGTCGAACACGGCGACGGCGCCGTCGAGCACGCGCAGCGAGCGCTCCACCTCGACCGTGAAGTCCACGTGGCCGGGGGTGTCGATGATGTTGATCTGGTGGTCGTTCCAGAAGCAGGTCACCGCGGCGGAGGTGATGGTGATGCCGCGCTCCTTCTCCTGCTCCATCCAGTCCGTCGTCGCGCCGCCGTCGTGGGTCTCGCCCAGCTTGTGGTTGACACCCGTGTAGAACAGGATGCGCTCGGTGGTGGTGGTCTTGCCGGCATCGATGTGGGCCATGATGCCGATGTTGCGGACCTTGTGCAGGTCGGTCAGCACGTCCTGTGCCACGGTGTCTCCCTTGGTCGGGTGGAATGGGGGGGCTCGTGAGGTGGATGCGGTGGGTGGCCCGTCCGAGAGGACGCACCTGCGGCCCGAGGCGCGGATCGCGCGCCCCGGGCCACACGGATCACCAGCGGTAGTGGGCGAAGGCCTTGTTGGCCTCGGCCATCTTGTGGGTGTCCTCGCGACGCTTCACGGCGCCGCCCAGGCCGTTCGAGGCGTCCAGGATCTCGTTCATCAGACGCTCGGTCATGGTCTTCTCACGGCGGGCCTTGGAGAAGCCGACCAGCCAGCGCAGGGCCAGGGCCGTGGAGCGGCCCGGCTTGACCTCGACGGGCACCTGGTAGGTGGCGCCGCCGACGCGGCGGGAGCGCACCTCGAGGGCCGGCTTGATGTTGTCCATGGCCTTCTTGAGGGTGGCCACGGGATCGGCGCCGTTCTTGGCACGGGCGCCCTCGAGCGCGCCGTACACGATGCGCTCGGCGGTGGACTTCTTGCCGTCGACGAGCACCTTGTTGATCAGCTGCGTGACCAGCGGGGAGCCGTAGACGGGATCGACGACGAGGGGGCGCTTCGGCGCAGGACCCTTACGAGGCATTACTTCTTCTCCTTCTTGGCGCCGTAGCGGGAGCGGGCCTGGCCGCGGTTCTTCACGCCCTGGGTGTCGAGGGCGCCGCGCACGATCTTGTAGCGCACGCCGGGCAGGTCCTTCACACGACCGCCGCGGACGAGCACGATCGAATGCTCCTGCAGGTTGTGGCCCTCGCCGGGGATGTAGGCCGTGACCTCGATGCCGCCGTTCAGGCGCACACGGGCGACCTTGCGCAGCGCCGAGTTCGGCTTCTTGGGCGTGGTGGTGTACACACGGGTGCACACGCCACGACGCATGGGGTTCCCCTGCAGGGCAGGGGCCTTCGTATTGACGACCTTGGGTGAGCGGCCCTTGCGGACCAGCTGCTGAATCGTAGGCACTCTTCAGCCTTCCTGTGTTTCGGTGATCGCTGACGTGATCGACCGGCGCCCGGGGCGCCGGCTGCTCGTTCCTCTGCTCTGCCTCTCCCTGTGGGGGCTCGCAACGAGCAGACGTCCGCAGGCGTGCAAAAGTGTGGCATCTGCCGCGCAATGACCCCGCGACCCGGACAGCGTCCAATTTGCCACACGAAAAACAATCCTTGACAGCATAGCACGCCCCGGCGCCGTCGACGAGCCGGCCCCGCACGCCAAGGGGCCCGCCGCTCCCCCGCGTGAGCGGCGGAACGGCGGGCCCCCTGGGGGACGGGGATCAGGCGCGGAAGTCGCCCCCGCGGTCGTAGTCGTCCAACGAGACGGCGTGGAAGTCGTTCTCGCCGAGCGACTGGTCCAGGCCCGGGTAGTCGAAGTCCGCGAAGCCGGCCGGCGAGGCGAACAGGTTGGCCTTCGCCTCCTCCGTCGGCTCCACGACGGTCTTCGTGTAGCGGTCCAGGCCCGTGCCGGCCGGGATCAGCTTGCCGATGATCACGTTCTCCTTCAGGCCCAGCAGCGGGTCGGACTTGCCCTCCATGGCCGCCTGCGTCAGGACGCGGGTCGTCTCCTGGAAGGACGCGGCCGACAGCCACGAGTCCGTGGCCAGCGAGGCCTTCGTGATGCCCATCAGCTCGTCGCGGCCGGAGGCCGGCTGGCGGCCCTCAGCGACGGCGGCGCGGTTGGCGGCCACGAAGCGCGCCCGGTCCGTGAGCTCGCCCGGCAGCAGGTCGGTGTCACCGGACTCGATGACGGTGATGCGACGCAGCATCTGCCGGACGATGACCTCCACGTGCTTGTCGTGGATGCCCACGCCCTGGGACTGGTACACGTTCTGCACCTCGTCCACGAGGAACCGCTGCGCGGCCCGCGGGCCGAGCACGCGCAGGACCTGCTTCGGGTCCACGGCGCCGGCCACGAGCTGCGTGCCCACCGGCACGTGCTCGCCGTCGGCCACGAGGATGCGCGCACGGCGCAGCACCGGGTAGGCGATCTCCTCGGAGCCGTCGTCCGGCGTGAGCAGCAGGCGCACGGACGCCTCGGTGTCCTCGATGGTCACGCGGCCGGCGACCTCGGAGATCGGGGCCACGCCCTTCGGGGTGCGGGCCTCGAAGAGCTCCTGGATGCGGGGCAGACCCTGCGTGATGTCGTCGGCCGAGGCCACACCGCCGGTGTGGAACGTGCGCATGGTGAGCTGGGTGCCCGGCTCACCGATCGACTGGGCCGCGATGATGCCGACGGCCTCGCCGATGTCCACCAGCTGGCCGGTGGCCATGGAGCGGCCGTAGCACTTCGCGCAGGTGCCCACGGCGGACTCGCAGGTCAGGACCGAGCGGACCTTGATCTCCGTGACGCCGGCGGCCACCAGCTCGCCGATCAGCACGTCGCCCACGTCCGCACCGGCCGAGGCCAGCACCGTGCCGTCCTCGCCCGTGACGTCCTGGGCCAGCGTGCGGGCGAAGGCCGAGTTCTCGACCTGCTCGTGGGCCACCAGCTCGCCGTCGGCGTTCGGGGCGGCGATCGTGACGGACAGGCCGCGCTCGGTGCCGCAGTCGTCCTCGCGGACGATGACGTCCTGGGACACATCGACGAGACGACGGGTCAGGTAGCCCGAGTTCGCGGTCTTCAGCGCGGTGTCCGCGAGGCCCTTGCGGGCGCCGTGGGTGGCGGAGAAGTACTCGAGCACGGACAGGCCCTCGCGGTACGAGGACTTGATCGGACGCGGGATGATCTCACCCTTCGGGTTGGCCACGAGGCCGCGGATGCCCGCGATCTGGCGCACCTGGAGCCAGTTGCCTCGCGCACCGGAGGACACCATGCGGTTGATGGTGTTGAGCTCCGGCAGGCCGTCCTTCATGGCCGCGGCGACCTCGTCGGTGGCCTTGTTCCAGATGTCGATCAGCTCGGAGCGACGCTCGTCGTCCGCGATCAGGCCCTTGTCGTACTGCTGCTGCACGCGCTGGGCCTGCTCCTCGTAGCCCTCCATGATGGCGGCCTTGTCGAAGTCGGAGGTGATGTCCGAGATCGCCACGGTCACACCCGACCAGGTGCCCCAGTGGAAGCCGGCGTCCTTGAGGTTGTCCAGCGTCTGCGCGGTGACGACCATCGGGTAGCGCTCGGCCAGGTCGTTGACCAGCTGACCGAGGGTGCCCTTGGTCGCCTGCTTGTCCAGCCACGGGTAGTCGTCCGGCAGCAGCTCGTTGAACAGCACCTTGCCCAGGGTGGTCTCGATGAGGGCGATCTCGCCCTCGGACCAGCCCTCGGGGGCCGGCACGTCCGCCGACGGCACGAAGCCCTCGACGCCGATCCGTGCGGGCGCGTTCAGGTGCAGGTCGCCGCCGTCGAACGCCATGATGGCCTCGCCGACGGTCGCGTACAGGTTGCCCGCGCCGACCTCGTCCGGACGCACCGTGGTGAGGTGGTTCAGTCCGATGATCATGTCCTGGGCCGGCACGGCGACCGCGCGGCCGTCCGAGGGCTTCAGGATGTTGTGGCTCGAGAGCATGAGCAGGCGCGCCTCGGCCTGGGCCTCCGGCGACAGGGGCAGGTGGACCGCCATCTGGTCGCCGTCGAAGTCCGCGTTGAACGCGGAGCAGACCAGCGGGTGCAGCTGCAGGGCCTTGCCTTCCACGAGCTGCGGCTCGAAGGCCTGGATGCCCAGACGGTGCAGGGTGGGGGCGCGGTTCAGCAGGACCGGGTGCTCGGTGATGACCTCCTCGAGCACGTCCCAGACCTGCGGACGGAAGCGCTCCACCATGCGCTTGGCGGACTTGATGTTCTGCGCGTGGTTCAGGTCCACGAGACGCTTCATCACGAACGGCTTGAACAGCTCCAGCGCCATCTGCTTCGGCAGGCCGCACTGGTGCAGCTTGAGCTGGGGACCCACCACGATGACCGAGCGGCCCGAGTAGTCCACGCGCTTGCCGAGCAGGTTCTGACGGAACCGGCCCTGCTTGCCCTTGAGCATGTCGGAGAGTGACTTGAGCGGGCGGTTGCCCGGGCCGGTCACCGGCCGGCCGCGGCGGCCGTTGTCGAACAGCGAGTCCACGGCCTCCTGCAGCATGCGCTTCTCGTTGTTGACGATGATCTCGGGCGCGCCGAGGTCGAGCAGCCGCTTCAGGCGGTTGTTGCGGTTGATCACGCGACGGTACAGGTCGTTGAGGTCGGAGGTCGCGAAGCGGCCGCCGTCCAGCTGCACCATCGGACGCAGCTCCGGCGGGATCACCGGGACGGCGTCCAGGACCATGCCCTCGGGCGAGTTGTCCGTGGTCAGGAACGCGTTGACGACCTTCAGGCGCTTCAAGGCGCGGGTCTTGCGCTGGCCCTTGCCCGTCTTGATGGTCTCACGCAGCATCTCGGACTCGGCCTCGAGGTCGAAGGTCTGCAGGCGACGCTGGATCGCCTCCGCGCCCATCGAGCCCTCGAAGTACTGGCCGTACTTGTCCCGCATGGCGCGGTACAGACCCTCGTCGCCCTCGAGGTCGGCGACCTTGAGGTTCTTGAAGCGGTCCCAGACCTGCTCCTTGCGGTCCAGGTCCGCGTCCGCGCGCTTGCGGATCTGCGCCATGGTCTTGTCCGCGGCGTCGCGGGCCTTCTTCTTCTCGGCGGCCTTGGCGCCCTCGGACTCCAGCTTGGCCAGGTCCTTCTCGAGGTCGGCGGCCACCGCGGCGATGTCGGAGTCACGCTGGTCGGCCAGGACACGGGTCTCCTGGTCGTACTCGGCCTGGAGGTTGGCCAGGTCGCGGTGCCGGGCCTCCTCGTCCACCGAGGTGATCATGTACGCCGCGAAGTAGATGACCTTCTCGAGGTCCTTCGGCGCCAGGTCCAGCAGGTAGCCCAGGCGCGAGGGCACGCCCTTGAAGTACCAGATGTGGGTGACCGGCGCAGCCAGCTCGATGTGGCCCATGCGGTCGCGGCGCACCTTCGAGCGGGTCACCTCGACGCCGCAGCGCTCGCAGATGATGCCCTTGAAGCGCACGCGCTTGTACTTGCCGCACGCGCACTCCCAGTCACGGGTGGGGCCGAAGATCTTCTCGCAGAAGAGTCCGTCCTTCTCCGGCTTCAGGGTGCGGTAGTTGATGGTCTCCGGCTTCTTGACCTCGCCGTAGGACCAGCGGCGGATGTCCTCCGCCGTGGCCAGGCCGATGCGCATCAGGCCGAAAGAGTTGTCAGTGGACATGCTGTTCACGCTCATGCTCCGGTGAACTCCCTTGGTTCAGTGGTTCTCAGGTGACGTCTTGTGGATGCGGGATCGGGCCCGGCTCAGACTTCCTCCACCGAGCTGGGCTCGGCGTGGGAGAGGTCGATGCCCAGCTCCTCGGCGGCGCGGTAGACCTCGTCCTCCGCGTCGCGCATCTCGATGGCCTGGCCGTCGGCGGAGAGGACCTCCACGTTCAGGCAGAGGGACTGCATCTCCTTGATGAGCACCTTGAAGGACTCGGGAACACCCGGCTCCGGGATGTTCTCGCCCTTGACGATGGCCTCGTAGACCTTCACGCGGCCGTGGATGTCGTCGGACTTGATGGTCAGCAGCTCCTGGAGGGTGAACGCCGCGCCGTACGCCTCGAGCGCCCACACCTCCATCTCGCCGAAGCGCTGGCCGCCGAACTGGGCCTTACCGCCCAGCGGCTGCTGCGTGATCATCGAGTACGGGCCCGTGGAACGGGCGTGGATCTTGTCGTCCACCAGGTGGTGCAGCTTGAGCATGTACATGTAGCCCACGGACACCGGGTCCGGGAACGGCTCGCCGGTGCGGCCGTCGAACAGCTGCGCCTTGCCGCTGTCGCTCATGAGACGGTCGCCGTCGCGGGTCACGTTCACGTGGCCGAGCAGGCCCGTGATCTCGTACGCCTCGGCGCCGTCGAACACCGGGGTGGCCACGTTGACCGGACCGGACTGCCGCGGGAAGTTCGGCAGGTCCTTGATCCACTCCGGCTCGCCCTGGATGTCCCAGCCGCGCGAGGCGGCCCAGCCCAGGTGCAGCTCCATGACCTGGCCGAGGTTCATGCGGCCGGGGACGCCGAGCGGGTTCAGCACGATGTCCACCGGGGTGCCGTCCGCCAGGAACGGCATGTCCTCGAGCGGCAGGATCTTCGAGATGACGCCCTTGTTGCCGTGGCGGCCGGCCATCTTGTCGCCGTCGGTGATCTTGCGCTTCTGCGCCACGTAGACGCGCACCAGCTGGTTCACGCCCGGGGGCAGGTCGTCGTCCTCGTCGCGGTCGAAGATGCGCACGCCGATGACGGTGCCGGACTCGCCGTGCGGCACCTTCAGGGACGTGTCGCGGACCTCGCGGGACTTCTCGCCGAAGATCGCGCGCAGCAGGCGCTCCTCCGGGGTCAGCTCGGTCTCGCCCTTCGGGGTCACGCGGCCGACCAGGATGTCGCCGGCCTCCACCTCGGCGCCGATGTGGATGATGCCGCGCTCGTCGAGCTGCGAGAGCACCTCCTCGGACACGTTGGGGATGTCGCGCGTGATCTCCTCGGCGCCCAGCTTGGTGTCGCGGGCGTCGACCTCGTGCTCCTCGATGTGGATCGAGGTGAGGACGTCCTCCGAGACCATGCGCTGGGACAGGATGATCGCGTCCTCGTAGTTCAGGCCCTCCCAGGGCATGAACGCGACGAGGAGGTTCTTGCCGAGCGCGAGCTCGCCGTTGTCCGTGGCGGGACCGTCGGCGATGATGCTCAGCGGCTCCACCCGCTCGCCCTCGGAGACGCGCACCCGCTGGTTGTAGGCGTTGCCCTGGTTCGAGCGGGCGAACTTCATGATCGGGTAGTGCGTGGTGGTGCCGTCGTCGTTCATGACGGTCACCAGGTCCGCGGCCACCTCGGTCACGACGCCGCCCTGGGTGGCCGTCACGGAGTCGCCCGCGTCCACGGCCACGTACTTCTCCATGCCGGTGCCCACGTAGGGGGCCTCGGAGCGGAGCAGCGGCACGGCCTGACGCTGCATGTTCGCGCCCATGAGCGCGCGGTTGGCGTCGTCGTGCTCGAGGAACGGGATCAGGGCGGTGGCCGCCGACACCATCTGGCGCGGGGACACGTCCATGTAGTCGATCTCGTCCACGGTCGAGAGCACGGGCTCGCCGTCGCCGCCGCGCTGGCGGCAGAGCACGAACTCCTCCTCGAACCGGCCGTCCTCATCCACCGGGGCGTTCGCCTGGGCGATCTGGAAGGCCAGCTCGTCGTCGGCGGTCAGGTAGTCCACGGTGTCCGTGACCCGGCCGTCGACCACGCGGCGGTACGGGGTCTCGATGAAGCCGAAGGAGTTGATCCGGCCGAAGGTCGCCAGCGACCCGATGAGGCCGATGTTCGGGCCTTCCGGGGTCTCGATGGGGCACATGCGGCCGTAGTGCGACGGGTGGACGTCACGGACCTCCATGCCGGCACGGTCGCGGGACAGGCCGCCCGGGCCGAGCGCGGACAGGCGACGCTTGTGCGTCAGGCCGGCCAGCGGGTTGTTCTGGTCCATGAACTGGGACAGCTGCGAGGTGCCGAAGAACTCCTTGATCGCCGCCACCACGGGGCGGATGTTGATCAGGGTCTGCGGGGTGATCGCCTCGACGTCCTGGGTGGTCATGCGCTCGCGCACGACGCGCTCCATGCGGGACAGGCCGGTGCGGATCTGGTTCTCGATCAGCTCGCCCACCGCACGGATGCGACGGTTGCCGAAGTGGTCGATGTCGTCGATCTCCACGCGCACATCCACCGGCTCGCCGTCGCGCGTGCCCTTGATGACGGTCTCGCCGGCGTGCAGCGCGGCGATGAAGTGCACCATCTGGACGATGTCGTCCTCGGTGAGCACAGACGCGTTGGGGTCGCCGAGGTGCACGTCCACGCCGAGCTTGCGGTTGAGCTTGTAGCGGCCCACCTTGGCGAGGTCGTAGCGCTTCGGGGTGAAGTACAGGTTGTTCAGCAGCGTCTGCGCGGCGTCGACGGCGGCCGGCTCGCCCGGGCGCAGCTTGCGGTAGATGTCGAGCAGGGCCTCGTCCTGGTCCGCGGTGCCGTCCTTCTCGAGGGTGGCGCGGATGGAGTCGTAGTGGCCGAACTCCTCCAGGATGCGGGACTCGGTCCAGCCCATGGCCTTGAGCAGCACCGTCACGGGCTGCTTGCGCTTGCGGTCGAGGCGGACGCCGACCTGGTCACGCTTGTCCACCTCGAGCTCGAACCAGGCGCCGCGCGAGGGGATGATCTTCGCGGAGAAGATCTCCTTGTCCGAGGTCTTGTCCGGGGTGCGCTCGAAGTAGGCGCCCGGGGAGCGGACCAGCTGGGAGACGACGACGCGCTCGGTGCCGTTGATGATGAACGTGCCGTTGCGGGTCATCAGCGGGAAGTCGCCCATGAAGACGGTCTGCTGCTTGATCTCGCCGGTCGTGTTGTTCATGAACTCGGCCTTGACGTACAGCGGGGCGGAGAAGGTCGCGTCGCGATCCTTGCACTCCTCCTCCGTCATCTTCGCGTCGGCGAACTCGGGCTCGGCGAAGGACAGGGACATGGTGCCCTGGAAGTCCTCGATCGGGGAGATCTCCTCGAAGATGTCCGTCAGTCCCGAGGTGACGGGCACGGAGTGGTCGTCGGCGGCCAGGGCGGCGTCCACGCGCGCGGCCCACCGCTCATTGCCGATCAGGCGGTCGAACGACTCGGTCTGCAGCGCCAGCAGGTCCGGCACGTCCAGCGGCTCGGAGATCTTGGCGAAGGAGACGCGTCCGGCGGAGGCGCCGGATCGCGGGGAGACGGTAGCGGTTTCGTTGGAGGTGCTCGAGGCGACCACGTAGGATCCTTCCACAGGCCTTCTGGGTTCCGTTCGCTCCCCTGCCGCGAGACGGCGGCGCCGGCCCACCGCTATATGAAGGCCGTGCGGAACCGTGCGGGCCACGGCGGGACGCGAGGTCCTGCGGGCGGCACGGAACAGGGGAGATGCAAAGATCCATCCTATCCGCGCCCGTCGCCCCTGTCCAGCCGGGGGTGCGTGACCCGGGACGCCACGAGGCCCCCGGTCCGCAGCGCGGGTCCGGGGGCCTCGTGAGGAGGCGTGATGCGGCTCAGGCCGCGATCATCACTTGAGGGTGACGGTGGCGCCGGCGCCCTCGAGCTGCTCCTTGGCCTTCTCGGCGGTCTCCTTGTTGACGCCCTCGAGGATGGGCTTGGGAGCGCCGTCCACCAGGTCCTTGGCCTCCTTCAGGCCGAGGGAGGTGAGGGCGCGCACCTCCTTGATGACGCCGATCTTCTTGTCGCCGGCGGCCTCGAGGACGACGTCGAACTCGTCCTTCTCCTCGGCGGCGGCGGCCTCGGCACCACCGGCGGCACCGCCGGCGGCGGCCACGGCCACGGGGGCGGCGGCGGTGACGTCGAACTTCTCCTCGAACGCCTTGATGAACTCGGACAGCTCGATGAGGGTCAGCTCCTCGAACGCGGCGAGCAGCTCTTCGGTGGTCAGCTTGGCCATGATGGCTCCTTTACGGGTACGTCTTGACTACGTGTGAAGTGGTGGGCCGTGCAGCCCGGGGCGGACTGCTCAGGCAGCCTCGCCCTGCGCGGCGCGCAGCGCCTCGACCGTGCGGACGGTCTTGGACAGCGGCGCCTGGAACAGGGCGGCAGCCTTGGACATGCTGCCCTTCATCGCGCCGGCGAACTTGGCCAGCAGCACCTCGCGGGACTCGAGGTCCGCGAGCTTCTTGATGCCGGCCTCGTCCAGGGGCTGGCCATCCATGTAGCCGCCCTTGAGCACGAGCTTCTCGTGATCCTTGGCAAAGTCACGCAGGGCCTTCGCGACGTTGACCGGGTCCCCGGTCACGAACGCGATCGCGGTGGGACCGGACAGGTGAGCCTCGAGGCCCTCCAGACCGGCGTCCTTGGCCGCGATCTCGGCCAGCGTGTTCTTCGCCACGGCGTAGGTCGCGTCCTGACGGATGGAGTCGCGCAGCTGCTTGAGCTCCGTCACCGTCAGGCCACGGTATTCCGTCAGAACAGCGGCGCTGGACTCACGGAACAGGTCCGTGAGCTCAGCCACCGCCGACTCCTTCGCGGACGTCGCCATGGCACTCCTCTCGATGATGCGTGGGAACCGCCACCCCGAGACGAGAAAGCGCCCCGTGCAGATGCACGGGGCGCAGCAGGAGCATCGACGCGGCCGGACCCGGAGGGTCGACGTGCGGATGCGAGCGTGGCTCACGTTCACCTGCGCGGGCCGTCTCCGTCAGGGAGATCCTTCGGTGGGCTCTGCCCGGAGGCAGGGCACCACGACCGGCGGTCTTCGGTAGGCACCAGCGTACACGTCCGGGGCGGGCCCGCAAAATCGACCCGGGACGACGCCGGCCGGTCGTCCCCGCTGCGGGGACGACCGGCCGACGTCGTGGGCCCCGATCACCGGGGCCGCGTGGCTCAGAGCTCGGAGGAGTCCACCGAGGTCACGTTCGGGTCCATGGGCACGCCCGGGCCGAAGGTGGTGGCCACGGTGGCCTTGGAGATGTAGCGGCCCTTGGAGGAGGACGGCTTCAGACGCAGGACCTCCTCGAGGGCTGCGGCGTAGTTCTCCACCAGGGCCTTGGCCTCGAAGGAGGTCTTGCCGATGATGAAGTGCAGGTTGGAGTGCTTGTCGACGCGGAAGTCGATCTTGCCGCCCTTGATGTCGGCCACGGCCTTGGCCACGTCCGGGGTCACGGTGCCGGTCTTGGGGTTCGGCATCAGGTTGCGGGGGCCGAGCACCTTGCCCAGACGGCCGACCTTGCCCATGAGCTCCGGGGAGGCCACGGCGGCGTCGAAGTCCACCCAGCCCTCGGAGATCCGGGCGATCAGGTCGTCGTCGCCCACGACGTCCGCGCCGGCGGCGCGGGCGGCCTCGGCGCGGTCACCGGTGGCGAACACGACGACGCGGGCGGTCTTGCCGGTGCCGTGGGGCAGGCTCACGGAGCCGCGGACCATCTGGTCGGCCTTGCGGGGGTCGACCGAGAGGCGGAGGGCCACCTCCACGGTGGCGTCGGTCTTGGAGGGGTTGGTCTCCTTGGCGAGGCGGATCGCCTCCACCGGCGAGTACAGATCCTCGCCGATCGCGGCCTTGGCCGCCTTGTATGCCTTGCTGCGCTGTGCCATCTGCGTTCTTCTCCTTGTGCAGTCGTGGTCTGCGGGCCGCGCTCGGCCCTGCCACTGGAAGGGGGTGGGGGTGGGCGTCAGCCCTCGACGGTGATGCCCATCGAGCGGGCGGTGCCCGCGATGATCTTGGCGGCGGCCTGGACGTCGTTGGCGTTCAGGTCCTCCATCTTGGTCTGGGCGATCTCCTCGCACTGGGCCTGGGTCAGCGTGCCGACCTTGGCCGTGTGCGGGGTGGCGGAGCCCTTGGCGACGCCGGCGGCCTTCTTGATGAGCTCGGCGGCCGGCGGGGTCTTGGTCACGAAGGTGAACGAGCGGTCCTCGTACACGGTGATCTCGACCGGGACCACGTTGCCGCGCTGCGACTCGGTGGCGGCGTTGTACGCCTTGCAGAACTCCATGATGTTCACGCCGTGCTGGCCCAGGGCGGGGCCGATGGGCGGGCCGGGTTGGCGGCGCCGGCCTGGATCTGAAGCTTGATCAGACCGGTGACCTTCTTCTTGGGAGCCATGAGTGGATCCTTCTCTCACTGGGGGACCCTCGGCGCAGGAGCGCACCGGGGGCGGTGGCCGCCGTGGCGCGGCGGCCGGTGCCGCGTCCGGGCCGGCAGGCGGCCGGCCCGGTGCGGAAGCGTCGGGTGTCCTCAGATGGCCTTCGTCACCTGGTTGAAGGACAGCGTCACGGGGGTCTCGCGCTCGAAGATCGAGACGAGCACCACGAGCTGCTGGGCCTCCGGCTTGATCTCGGAGATCGTGGCCGGGAGGGTCTCGAACGGGCCGTCGTTGACGGTGACCGACTCGCCGACCTCGAAGTCCACGTGGATCGCGGGGGCGGCGGGCGCGCCGGACTCGGCCGCGGCGGGGACGGCCAGGCCGGCCTTCTCGGCGGCGCGGGCGGCCTCCTGGATCACGGACGGGGCGAGCATGTCGTACACCTCGTCCAGGCTGAGCGGCTGCGGGTGGTGGGCGTCGTTGCCCACGAAGCCCGTGACGCCCGGGGTGTGCCGCACGACGCCCCACGAGGCGTCGTCGAGGTCCATGCGGACGAGCACGTAGCCCGGGATGCGCACGCGCGAGACGATCTTGCGCGTGGTGTTCTTGATCTCCACGACCTCCTCCATGGGGACCTCGATCTCGTAGATCGAGTCCTCCATGTCCTGGGTCAGGATGCGGGCCTCGAGGTTCGTCTTCACGCGCTTCTCGTAGCCGGCGTAGGTGTGGACGACGTACCAGTCGCCGGGCTGGCGGCGCAGGCGGGTGCGCAGCTCCTCGGCGGGGTCCACGGCGGGCTCGTCGTCGGACTGCTCCTCGACGGGGGTCGGTGCGTCCTCGCCCTCGGCGACGGCCAGGTCGGCCTCCTGCACGGTGGCCTCGGCGGTCTCGTCACCGCTGCCGGCGACCTCGTCCAGGGCGTCCTCGACGGGCGTCCCGGCGTCCTGCGCGGTCTCGGCGGTCTCCTCGGCCACGGCGTCCTCCGACATCGGGACGGACTCCTCGGCGGGCTGACGATCCAGTTCCTGCTCGGACACGGTTCCTGCTTTCTGCTGACGGACGGCGGGCCCTGCCGTCGGGGAGGGCCCTCACGGGCGTGCGGGGGACGCGTCCTGCGACGTCGGGACCGTCCGCGCCGGGCTCAGAGGCCGCCGGCGCCGAACAGGAGACCCGCCACGGTGCCGAACACCCAGTCCAGCCCCATGACCAGCAGGATCATGAACGCCACGAAGGCGAGCACCACTCCGGTCGTGCGCAGCAGCTCCTCGCTTGTGGGGGTGACGACCTTGCGGAGCTCGTCCACCACCTGGCGCAGGAACAGCGCGATCCGCGCGAACAGCCCGCGACGCTGCCTGCTCGGCGTGGGGGTGGGCCCCCCGCCGTTCGCCGCCATCTCAGTCACGTGGCCTCACTCGTCGGATCGCCGAATCGCTTTCTACACGTCCGATGCCGAGCACAAGGCTCGGCATCGAGCAGGGCAGACAGGACTCGAACCTGCAACCTGCGGTTTTGGAGACCGCTGCGCTACCAATTGCGCCACTACCCTTCGGACCGACGGAGCCGGCCGAACCCTCGCGGGATCGACCGTGATCGCGGTACCGGAGATCCAGGATACGCCATCGGGCGGCGGGAGTCGAACGGGCCCCGGGCAGTCAGTACCCTGGCAGGACGGAGCCCCGCTCCGCCCCGTCCTCCCCGTCGAGCTCGAAGAAGGTCCCCATGGCCGCGCCCGCCCGCCGCGTCTGTCCGCCATCGCGCCCTCCGCCACCCTCGCCGTCGACGCCCGCGCCAAGGAGCTCAAGGCCGCCGGGCGCCCGGTGATCGGCTTCGGCGCCGGCGAGCCCGACTTCCCCACCCCGGACTACATCGTGGAGGCCGCCGTCGCCGCGGCCCGGGACCCGAAGAACCACCGCTACTCCCCCGCCGCCGGCCTGCCCGAGCTGCGCGAGGCGATCGCGGCCAAGACGCTGCGCGACTCCGGCGTGTCCCTCGAGGCCGCCCAGGTGCTCGTGACCAACGGCGGGAAGCAGGCCGTGTACAACGCCTTCGCCGCCCTGCTGGACCCGCAGGACGAGGTACTCGTCCCCGCCCCCTACTGGACCACCTACCCGGAGGCGATCCGCCTGGCCGGCGGCGTGCCGGTCGAGGTGTTCGCCGGCCCCGAGCAGGGCTACAAGGTCACCGTGGACCAGCTCGACGAGGCCGTCACGGACCGCACCAAGGTGCTCCTGTTCCTCTCCCCCTCCAACCCCACCGGCGCCGTGTACTCCCCCGAGGAGACGGCGGCGATCGGCCGGTGGGCACGGGAGCGGGGGCTGTGGGTGGTCACCGACGAGATCTACGAGCACCTGACCTACGACGGCATGCCGTTCACCTCGATCGTCCGCGCCGTGCCCGAGCTGGCGGAGCAGTCCGTGATCCTCAACGGCGTCGCCAAGACCTACGCCATGACGGGCTGGCGCGTCGGCTGGATGGCCGGTCCGCTGGACGTGGTCAAGGCCGCCACGAACCTGCAGTCCCACGCCACCTCGAATGTGGCCAACGTGTCGCAGCGGGCCGCGCTGGCCGCCGTCGCCGGCCCGTTGGACGCCGTGGCGGAGATGAAGACGGCGTTCGACCGCCGGCGCCGGGCCATGGTCGAGGCCATGGACGCCGTGCCGGGCTTCCACTGTCCCACCCCGCAGGGTGCGTTCTACGCGTACGTGGACGTGCGGGAGGCGCTCGGGAAGACCTACCGCGGCGGCGTCACCCCCACGACGTCCGCCGAGCTGGCCGCCTTCATCCTCGACGAGGCGGAGGTCGCCGTGGTCCCGGGCGAGGCGTTCGGCCCGCCCGGCTATCTGCGACTGTCCTATGCGCTGGGCGATGGGGACCTCGCCGAGGGCGTCGAGCGCATCCGCGCCCTGCTCAGCGCCTGAGCCGCCCACCCCGCCCCTGAGCCCCGCGACGCCGCGCGCCGCGGGGCTCAGGCGTATCCGCGGCGCGCGGCCCAGCGGGTCAGCTCGTGGCGGTTGGAGAGCTGGAGCTTGCGCAGCACGGAGGACACGTGGGTCTCGACCGTGCGGTCCGAGATGAACAGCTCCGCCCCGGCCTCCCGGTAGGTGTATCCGCGGGCGATCAGCCGCATGACCTCCCGCTCCCGTGCCGAGAGCCGGTCGAGGTCCTCGTCGGGGGCCGCAGCCCCGCTCGCCGCCGCGGCGGTGACGGACGGAGGCGCGGGCGCCGTGCCGCGGAAGGCGTCGAGGACGAACCCGGCAAGCCGAGGCGAGAACACCGCGTCGCCGTCGGCCACGCGGACCGCCGCGTCCGCCACCTCCGCGCCGGAGGCCGTCTTGGTGATGTAGCCGCGGGCCCCCGCACGGATCACGGCGACGACGTCCTCGGCCGCGTCCGAGACGGACAGGGCCAGGAACCGCTGCGCGGGTCGGCGCGCGAGGACGCGTTCGGCCACCTCCGCTCCCCCGCCGCCGGCCCCGCCGGGCAGGTGCACGTCCAGCAGCACCACATCCGGCGCCAGGTCCAGCACGTCCAGCACGGTGCGGACGGCCTCGTCCACGTCCCCGGCCTCGCCGACGATGGCCAGTCGGTCCGGGCCCAGGTCGGCGCGCAGGCCGGAGCGGAAGATCGCGTGGTCGTCCACGATGACGGCCGTGCGCGGGGCGGGGTCGGTCATGGGTGTTCCTGTCCGGTGTGCGCTCGCGCACCCTCGGGCTCGGCCAGGGTCAGGTGGACCTCGGTGCCGCCCGGGCCGGACCGGATGCGGGCGGTCCCGCCGGCACGCTCCATGCGGCCGAGGATCGACTCCCGCACGCCGAGCCGGTCGGCCGGGACCGTGGGCAGGTCGAAGCCGGGGCCGCGGTCCCGGACGAACACCTCCGCGACGGTGCGGCCGCGCTCGTCCTCACCGGCCTCCGCGAAGACCTGCGCGTCGCCGGCGTGCCGGGCCGCGTTCTGCATGGCCTCGCGTGCCGCGGCCGCGAGCGGCTCGAGCCACGCCCCCGCGGCCCGCCCCACGGCCACGACCTCCACCCGGGCCCCGTGGGCGTCCTCGACGGCGGCGGCGTGCTGTTCGAGCGCCTCCGCCAGGGAGTGCGGGCCGCCGCGGGAGTCCAGGGCGAGGAACTGACGCAGCTCACGCTCCTGGGCGCGGGCCACCCGGGCCACCGCGTCCGCGTCCTGGGCGCGCCGCTGGATGAGGGCGAGGGACTGCAGCACCGAGTCGTGCAGGTGCGCCGCGATCTCGGCGCGCTGAGCCTGCACCGCGAACGCGGTCCGCTCCGCGTCGCGTCGGCGCAGCCAGGCCAGGACGTAGGGCATGGCCACCAGCGCCGCGCCGGCGAGCATCGCGACGGCGGCCAGCAGAGCCCGCCACAGCTCGCCCGAGCTCACGGCGCCCAGGACGATGGCCAGCACCGCCAGCAGCACGAGGGCCGTGCCGAGCACGAGGCGGACCAGTCGTCCGCTCCGCCCGGCCCGGGGCCCGCCCGCCAGGTCGAGCTGCATCCAGGCCAGGCCGAGGCCGATCACGAGGACGGCCACCGGGCCCACGAGCGCCCAGTCGACGGCGAGGCCGAGGCCGTCCGCGACGGTCAGCACGCCCACGCCGAGCACCACGGCGGCCAGCAGCACCGGCCAGCCGCCCTCACGCACCCGCTCGAGCACCTCGGGGGCGCGACCACGCAGGGTGGGGGCGTCGGCGGCGGGAGCGCCGTCCGGGCCCTCCTCCGGCATGAGCAGCCAGAGCCACACGTACAGGGCCAGGCCCGCGCCGCCCACCAGGCTCAGCAGCGCCAGGGCCACGCGGACGCGGCCGACGGGCACCCCGAGATGCCGGGCGAGCCCCGCGGCGACGCCGGACACCGGGCGGTCGGCCCCGTGCCGCATCAACGGCGGACGCGGGGCTCGCCCGGCATCTCGG
>NZ_JABFAY010000015.1:106351-126406 GCF_017168495.1 Micrococcus sp. KRD096
GGGTGGGCATGCCCCCATCCTGCCGCGTCGGACGGGGCGGCACATCCGGGGAGGATTCCGGGAGTTCCCGGATGGGCGGGGGCCGCGGGCGGACGAGGATGGAGGCATGACGAGCACACACGACCCGTTCACCGGCCTCGGCCCCCACGTCGCCCCCGACGGAGCCGCCGCGGGCGAGACCGGCCCCGACGGGCTGGACGCCCTGCCGGGCTGGCTGCGCCGCGCCGTCCTGGGCTGGGCCGTGCGCCGCTCGCCGGCCTCGTGGGTCGGCGGGGTGCTCGGCGGCGTGGCCGAGCGCTACCGCATCGACCCGCTGCTCGCCCGCGGCGTGTTCGTCGCCGTGTGCATGGTCTCCGCGGGCCTGGGCCTGCTGGCCTACGCGGCCGCCTGGGCCGTGCTCCCCGACGCCGACGGACGCGTGCAGTTCGGCCGCCTGCGCCGCGGGGAGTGGCAGGACGCCACCGTGGCCATCGGCGTGATCGGGGCGATCGGCGCCCTCAACCTGCTGCTCGGCGCCGGGTTCACCCTCATCGCCCCGGCCGTGGGCGGCCCCGGCTCCCTCGTGGGCCTGGGCGCGCTGGCCGTGCTCGTCTGGTGGCTCGTGACCCGCTGGGACGGCCGGGCGCAGGCCCGCGTGGCCCCGGGCCGGGCCCCCGACGCCGACCAGCCCAGCCACGCCGTGCCGCGCCCGGCCTGGTACGTCGGCGGAGGTCCGCGCGAGCGGGCGGCCGAGGTCACCGACCCGCACGGCTTCCGCCCCGAATGGATCGACCCCGCGACCGGCACCTGGCGCGACCACGTCCACTCCCGCGAGCGGCGAGCCGCGGCGCGCCTGGCCGAGGAGGCCCCCCGGGCAGCCACCGCCCCGACCGGCTCGGGGTCCGCAGCCACGGCCGCGAAGCCGCGCCTCGGGCCGATCGCGCAGGCCGCCACCTACGCCGGGGCCGTCCTCGCCGCGCTCGCCGCCCTCGGGATCAGCCTGCTGCTCGGTGTCGGTCCGACCCCCACGCTGCTGGCGGTGCCGATGCTCGTGGCCGCGCTCGCGGTGATCGCCCCCGTCATGCTGGGCGCTTTGCTCAGCGGCCGTCGTCCCGGCACCCTCGGCCCGGCGAGCGGCATCCTCGTGGGTGCGACGGCCCTCCAGGTCGCCGTCCTCGTGGCCCTCGGCTGACCCGCCGCCCGTCGCCCGTCCCCTGACGCGACGGGGCGGGCGCGCCTAGGGTGGTGCCGACCCCCCGCACGAGAACGCCCGAGAGGATCCCATGCGCATCGGAATGCTCACCTCCGGAGGCGACTGCCCCGGCCTCAACGCCGTCATCCGCTCCGCCGTCCTGCACGGCATCAAGTCGTACGACATGGAGATGGTGGGCATCCGCAACGGGTGGTCCGGCCTGATCGAGAAGGACGTCGAGGACCTGCCCCGCTCCCGCGTGCGCGGCCTGGCCCGCACCGGCGGCACCATCCTCGGCACCTCCCGCACGCACCCCTACAACGCGGAGGGCGGCGGCCCGGAGAACATGCTCCGCAACCTGCGCGAGCTGGACATCGACGCCGTCATCGCCATCGGCGGCGAGGGCACCCTGGCCGGCGCGAACCGCCTGGCCGCGGACGGGCTGCCGATCGTGGGCGTGCCCAAGACGATCGACAACGACCTGCAGGGCACCGACTACACGTTCGGCTTCGACACGGCCGTGCAGATCGCCACGGACGCCATGGACCGGCTGCGCACCACGGGCGAGTCCCACCACCGCTGCATGGTCGCCGAGGTCATGGGCCGCCACGTCGGCTGGATCGCCCTGCACTCGGGCATGGCCGCCGGCGCCCACGCGATCCTCATCCCCGAGGTCCGCACCCCGATGTCCCAGGTCGCCGAGTGGGTGCAGCAGGTCCACGACCGCGGTCGCTCCCCGCTGGTCGTGGTGGCGGAGGGCTTCGTCCCCGAGGGCCACGACGACCCGCTGGCCGAGGCCGGCGTCGAGGCGTCCGGCCGGCCGCGTCTGGGCGGCATCGGCGAGTGGGTGACCCGCGAGATCGAGGAGATGACGGGCATCGAGACGCGCAGCACCATCCTGGGCCACATCCAGCGCGGCGGCGCCCCCACCGCCACGGACCGCGTGCTCTCCACGCGCTTCGGCATGGGCGCCGTCGACCTCGTCGCCCAGCGCCGCTGGGGACAGATGGTGGCGGCCAACGGCACGGAGATCATCTCCATCCCCATGAGCGCCGCCCTCAAGGGCCTCAAGAAGGTGCCGGTCTCGCGCTACGACGAGGCGAAGATCCTGTTCGGCCGGTGAGACCCGACCACCCCGCCGTCGGCGTGCTGGCCCTCGGGCTGGCGCGTCGGCTCGGCCTGCCCGACACCGCGCTCCTGCCCGGCGACGCCCCGGCGGCGGGTGCCGAGCCGCGCCGCATCGAGGTGGCCCGGCAGGGCGTCGCCGAGGCGGAGGTGCTGGCCCTGCCCTGGGCCACCGTCGTGGCGGGGCCGGCGTGGTTCACGCGTGCCTGCCGCGGCGTGCCCGCCGAGGCGCTGGGCGTGGAGTCGGCCCTGCTGCGGACGGCGGTGCGCGCCGCCGCCGGGGAGGCCGTGCGCTCGCGCGGCGAGTTCACGCTCTACGCCGCCGAGGAACCGCCGCCAGTCGACCCCTCGCGCACCGTCGCCGTGTCCCACGACCCCGCCCACGTCCACGCCGTGGCCGCGCGGGCCCCCGCGGACGACGTGGCCGAGGCGGGTGTCCCCTCCTGGGAGTCCTCGGTCGCGCTCGTTCCCGACGACGGCGCAGGACGGGCGATCGAAGCCGCGGTGGCGGCGGCGGGGCATCGCGTGACGGGCGGCGTGCTGGCCTCGCTGGGCACCCTCACCCCACCGCGGCTGCGCGGTCGTGGGCTCGGCCGCTACGCGGTGGCCGTGGCGATGGACCGGGCGGCGCTGGAGGGGCTGCTGCCGTTCGCCGAGGTGCCGGCGGGCCACACAGCCGCGCACCACGTGGCGATCGCCGTCGGGCTGGAGGCGGCGGGCACGCGGACCGTCCTCGCGCTGGACTGAGCCGGCGAGTCGGTCAGCGCAGGCGGCCCACGCCGCGCGGTCGGCCGACGACCTGCCCGGCGTCCGGGGACACGAGCGGCTCCTGGCTCGCGGCGATCCAGCCGCCCTCGGCGGCACCGTCCTCGCCGGGAGCGTCCTCGCGGACCAGCAGCTCGGCGTCCACGGGCACCGTGCGCTTGAGCAGCGCCAGGGCGACGGCGCCCGCCTCATGGTGCTGGGCCGCGGCGGTGACCGTCCCCACCGGACGGGCGGCGGCGCGGGCCTCGGGCGTGTCCTCGGCCGGCCGGAGGATCACGGGGGCACCGTGCTCGGGGAGCGCGTGGACGGAGCCGTCCAGGAGCAGGCGAGTGAGGCGGCGGGGCGGGCGGCCCAGGTTGTGCACGCGCGCCACGGTCTCCTGACCGCGGTAGCAGCCCTTCTCGAGGTGCACGGCGGTGCGCAGCAGGTCCAGCTCGTGCGGGATCGCGCGGTCGTCCACGTCGAGGGCCCGGCGGGGGCGGCCGGCCTCGATGCGCAGCGCCTCGGCCGCCGTCGTGCCCGCCAGGGACCAGCCCGCGAGCACGCCCGTGCCGAGCGCGCGGACGGTGGCCTCGAGGTCGGCCCGGGTGACGAGGTACTCGCGCCAGGACCAGTCCGCACCCGGGTGGGTCGCCGGATCCGGATCGGCCGTGTAGGCCCAGCCGCCCGCGCCGACGCGCGGCCACGGGTCCAGCCACACGGTGCGGTCCTCCCAGCCGGGCACGGGCGCGGTGGCGCCCACGACGGCGACCGCCCCGGTGTGGTCCCGCAGCGTGACGTCGTGGGAGAAGCGCATCGAGGTGAGCCACGCGGCCAGGCCCGGGCCGTCCTCGCGGTCCGTGACGAGCCAGGCCGCGGTACCGTCCTCGAGCAGGTGGGCGGCGTGCTCGATCCGCCCCTGCACGTCGAGGAAGAGGATCTCGGTGCTCGTGCCGGGGGGCAGCGTCTCGACGTGCTGCGTGCCGAGCGTGTGCAGCCAGCTCAGCCGGTCCGGGCCGGACACGGAGAGCACGGCCCGGTGGGAGAGGTCGACCAGGGCGCGGCCCCGGGCGAGGGCGCGCTGCTCGGGCAGGGGGCGACCGTAGTGCGCGGCGACGCCGGCGTCCGGGCCGCGGCCCTCGACGGCGCCGCCGGCCGGCCCCTGCGGCTCGGCCACGGCCAGGTCCAGCAGCGGGCTGCGGGAGGTCGTCACGACTGCTCCCCGCGAGCCCCGCGAGGACGCTCGGCCCCCGGAGCGAGCCGACCCTCGGCCGCGCTCGGCATGCGGTCCAGGATGGCGGAGGCGTGCGCCTCGAGCTCGGCGCCCGCGGCGTCCGCGACGTCCCAGCGCCAGAACAGCTGCCCGTTCACGAGACCGGCCATGCGGGTGGCCCGGTGGTACGGGCCGGCGGCGGAGCCACGCAGGACCGCGTCCGTGGCCAGCTGCAGCTGCGGGCCCTTGATGCGGCCGTAGTACAGCTCGGACAGCGAGCCCGGATGCGTGATGGTGGCGGTCAGGCCGAAGCCCTCGTCGCCGACGCGCAGCCGCTCGACGTCCTCGGCGGAGCGGAACGCGGGGACGATGTCCGCCGGGCGCATGCCGGGGCCGACGTCGCCGTCGCGCCGCGCCCGGTCCACCTGCCAGAAGCCGGACTCCACGGTCAGCGGACGCAGCAGCGTGCCGTCCGCCTCGCACAGCCACGACTCCGCGCGGTACTCGACGAACGGCAGACCGTGCTCGGTGAAGTCCACCCGCTGGTAGAAGATCTCGGTGCCGGCGGAGCCGTCGCCGAGGCGGCCCTGGCCCTCCCAGCTGCCGATGAGCCAGGACAGGGGCGCGAGCTCGGGGGTGAGGTCGTAGGGGAGTTCAGTCGCCATGGCAGATCACGGCGCGGCCCGACAGCGGGCCGCGCGTCCTCAGCGCTGGCCCTTGAAGAGGCCGCTGATGACGACCGCGGCGACGGCGGCCATGCCCAGGCCGGCCAGGACCACGAGGGCCAGGAAGAAGATCTCGAGCGCAAGAAGGGTATCCATGCGGGACATCCTACCGAGCGGGCCCGACCTGTCAGGCCAGGAAGCCCACCATGACGTGCGCCACGACGCCGGCCGCGCCCACGGGCGCCAACGCGAGGGCGTAGCCCGCCCGGCGCGGGCGCAGGGTGGTGCCCACCGGCCGGTCCTCGGGTCGCGGCCGCGACGACGGCGCCGTGGCGGCGGTCAGGGACACCAGCACGGCCACCGCGAGCGCCGCGGCCGTGACGGCCGGCCGGTCCTGGGCGCCCACGCCGGCCAGCGCCGAGACGGGCCACGCGAGCACCGTGCCGAGGGGGATGACGACGAGCGCCAGGACTCCCGGCCGGCCCTGCATCCACGGGGTGAGGCCGACGAGGCAGACCGCGGCCACCGTGACCGCCAGCGTGATGACCAGCCCGGCGACCGCGGGGGTGTCGGTCCAGCGCGAGACGGCCACCCAGCACGCCGTCACGACGGCCATGAACGCCCCGCCCATCGTGGCGACGGTGGACTCGAGGCGCAGCGGCCGGCCGGTCCCGCGCACCAGCTGGACGACGAACGAGGCCATGGTGCTCCAGGCGACGACGACGGCGAGCGGCTCGAAGAGCGTCCAGGCCCCGCTGTGGCCGTCCTCGAGCGGCGGCCACAGCAGCATGAGCAGCACCGCGGCGCCCCCGGCGACGGCCAGGGTGACGCTGAGCGAGAGGCGCGCGGGCGCCCCCATCTGCCGCGGCCAGCCCCAGGCGATGACCAGGATCACGACGGCGGCGGCGAGGGCGGCGGGGACCGGGCCCAGCAACGCGGCACCGCCCAGGACGAGGGCGGCGACGGCCGCACTCAGGGCCATGGACAAGCGCATCACCTGCCCCATCCTGCCAGGTGCGCACCGGCTCGGCCCTGGGCGGGCGACGGCGGGGCGCACCTCGCGGGCCACCGTCCTCCTTCCGTAGGGTGGCCGGCATGGCCGAACACCCCACCCCCACGACCTCCGACGCCGACGGCATGCCGCGCGTCGTCACCCCGCGCCCGGAGGAGGCGAGCGCCGTCCTGGACCTGGCCGACCGCGCCGGGGCGGCGGACGGCCATCCCCCGCTGTCGGACCAGACGCGCGTGCTGCTCGCCCGCGGCGGGCAGCTCTGGTGGGGAGCCACCCGGGGCCCGGACGGGGCGATCGACGGGGCGGCCGTGCTCGTGCCCGAGGGCACGGCGGCCGTGCTCGAGCTCGTCGTCGACCCGACCGCACGCCGCACCGGCCGGGGGACGGTCCTGGCCGACGCCGCGGCCGCCGCGGTCCGGGACCTGGCGCGGGAGGAGACCACGAGCGTCTGGGCCCACGGCATGCTCCCGGGGGCGGTCCGGCTCGCCCGGCGGCACGGCCTCGAGCCCGTCCGCGAGCTGCGCCGGATGCGCCTGTCGCACGCGGCGCTCGCGGCCCTGCCGGAGGTGCGGCTCGCCGACGGGGTGGCCCTGCGCGGCTTCGTCCCCGGCCAGGACGAGCAGGCCTGGCTGGACGTGAACGCCGCCGCCTTCGCGGACCACCCCGAACAGGGCAGCCTGACCCGCGCCGACCTCGACGACCGCATGGCCGAGGACTGGTTCGACGCCGACGGCCTCCTGCTCGCCGCCCGCGAGGCGGACGGGCGGCTGCTCGGCTTCCACTGGACGAAGGTGGAGCCGGATGCCGGAGCCGACGGCCCGCGCGTCGGGGAGGTGTACGCCGTGGGCGTCTCCCCCGACGCCCAGGGCCTCGGCCTCGGCCGGGCCCTCACCCTGGCGGGGCTGCACCGGATGGCGGAGCAGGGGGTCGACGTCGTGGACCTGTACGTGGACGCGGACAACACGGCCGCCGTCACGCTCTACGCGTCCCTCGGCTTCGAGCTGTTCGCCGCCGGCGCCCAATACCGCCGCCCCTGAGACCCTCGGGCGGGGACCGGCCGGGCACATCCCGGCGGCCTCGTATCCTGGTGGGGCCGGCCCCCGCGGGGTCGGCCACGCCCCGTGCCCTGCCCCAGCAGTCGTCGCGGCCGCCGCACCTCGAGAGGAACCCGCCCCATGCCCTCGTCCCACGCCGACCGCGTCGCCCGCTGGTCCACGGAGGACCGTGTCTCGGAAGGCCCCCGCGCCGAGGTGCTGGCCGCCGGCATGCTGCCGTGGCGCCGCGTGCCCGGCGGCCTCGAGGTGATGGTGATCCACCGGCCGCGCTACGACGACTGGTCGTGGCCCAAGGGCAAGCTCGATCCGGGTGAGACGCTGCCGGAGTGCGCGGTGCGCGAGCTGCGCGAGGAGGTCGGCCTCGAGCTGCGGCCGGGCATCCCGCTGTGCGTGACGGCGTACGAGGTGCCCGGCAAGCGGGGCGCACGTCAGAGCAAGGAGGTCTGGTACTGGGCCGCCGAGGTCGACGGCCAGCGCGCCCTCCCCGACGGCGACGAGGTGGACGAGGTCCGCTGGGTCGGGCCGGACGAGGCCCGGCGGCTGCTGACGAACGACTCGGATCGCGAACCGCTCGAGCTGCTACTGCGTGCCGCCTCCCGGGGGCGCCTGCGGACCGTGCCGCTGCTGGTGCTGCGCCACGCCAAGGCCAAGCCCCGCTCCTCGTGGTCCCGTGCCGAGCAGGAGCGCCCGCTGGCGGCGACGGGCCGGCGGCAGGCGCTCGCCGTCGAGGGCCTCGTGGCGGCCTGGCGGCCGGAACAGCTGGTCTCCTCCCCGTGGCGCCGCTGCGTGGAGACGCTGGCCCCGCTCGTGAAGTCCAGCCGGCTGCCGCTGAAGACCAAGGGCGCGTTCACGGAGACCACGGCCCGGGAGAAGCCCAAGAAGACCCGCAAGGTGATGGCCGAGCTCATGGGCCGCTCCCGGCCCCTGGTCGTGTGCACGCACCGGCCGGTGCTGCCGACCCTGTTCGAGGTGGTCGAGGACGCGGCCGCCGGCCAGGCGGACCGCGTGCTGCGGGCCCTGCCGACCGAGGACCCGTGGCTGCGGCCCGGCGCTGTGCTCGTGGCGCACCGCGCCCTCGACCTCGACGGCGACGTGGTGGCCGTCGAGGTCTACGACCCCTGGGACGACTGAGCCGCCCGCGCCGGCCTCGTCCCGCACGACCGGGCCACCGTTGAGCGGGTCCGCCCCCGGCCCTAGGCTCGGGTCATGGAGAACACCGCCGCCCAGAGCCAGCCCGAGAAGATCGTCCACGAGCGCCTCACGGTGACCCGGGACCCGGACCGTCAGCGCTTCGAGCTGCGCCAGGACGGGACCTTCATCGGATTCCTCGGCTACGACCAGGAGACCGTGCGCGGCGCGGACGGTGAGGACACCGTGGTCCTGCGCCTGCAGCACACCATCATCGACGAGCAGTTCGGCCGCCGCGGCTACGCCCGCGCCCTCGTGACCATGGTCCTGGACAGGCTGCGCGCGGAGGGTGACCGGATCGTGCCCGAGTGCTCCTACGTGGAGGACTACCTGCGCCGCTACCCCGAGTACCAGGACATGGTCTTCCACGGCTGACCGGGGGCGGGGCCCTGCCCTGCCGGTACCCGCCTCCGCCGGGCCGTCCACGACGCTCAGCGCGTCCGCTCGGATCGCTAGAGTGGGCCGGGTGAGCATCCCCACCCCCTACGAGGACCTCCTCGCCGACGTGATGGCCCACGGGGCCGTCAAGACGGACCGGACCGGCACGGGCACGCGCAGCGTGTTCGGCCGCCAGCTGCGCTTCGACCTGGCCGAGTCCTTCCCGCTGATCACCACCAAGCGCGTGCACTTCAAGTCGGTCGCGCTCGAGCTGCTGTGGTTCCTGCGCGGGGACTCGAACGTGCGGTGGCTCCAGGAGCGCGGCGTGCGGATCTGGAACGAGTGGGCGGACGAGGACGGCGAGCTCGGCCCCGTCTACGGCGTGCAGTGGCGCTCGTGGCCCACCCCGGACGGGGGCCACATCGACCAGATCGCCAAGGTCGTGGAGCAGATCCGGACGAACCCCGACTCGCGCCGGCACATCGTCACCGCGTGGAACCCCGCCGAGGTGGACGAGATGGCGCTGCCGCCGTGCCACGCGCTGTTCCAGTTCTACGTCTCCCCCGGTCAGGACGGCGCCCCCGGGCGGCTCTCGTGCCAGCTCTACCAGCGCTCGGCGGACCTGTTCCTCGGCGTGCCGTTCAACATCGCCTCGTACGCGCTGCTCACGGTGATGGTCGCGCAGCAGACCGGGTTGACGCCCGGCGAGTTCGTGTGGACCGGTGGGGACGCGCACATCTACGCGAACCACGAGGAGCAGGTGCGCGAGCAGCTCTCCCGCGAGCCGTACCCGTACCCGCGGCTGCGGCTGCGGCGCACCCCCGCGTCGATCTTCGACTACGACTACGACGACTTCGAGGTCCTCGACTACCGTCACCACCCCACCATCACGGCGCCGATCGCCGTCTGAGCCGAGGATGCGCAGCGACCCCATGAGCCGGGCCACCCGTCCCACCGAGCCCGTGATCGCCATGATCTGGGCCCAGACCCCCGAGCGCGTCATCGGCCGCGACGGCACCATGCCGTGGCACGTGCCCGAGGACCTCGCCCACTTCCGGGCCCACACGCACGGCCACCCCGTGATCATGGGCCGGCGCACGTGGGAGTCGTTCCCGGCGCGGTTCCGCCCGCTGCCCGGGCGCACGAACATCGTGGTCTCCCGCACCCTGACGGCCACCGAGGAGGCCGGCGCGGAGCTGCGGGCCGCGGGTGCCGTCGTCGTGCCGGGCTTCGGGGCGGCCCTGGCCGCCGCGGCCGAGGCCGACGGCTGTGACACCGTGTGGGTGATCGGCGGGGCGACCCTCTACGAGCAGGCCCTCGACGTGGCCTCGCGCGCCGAGGTGACCGTGATCGACGCCGACGTCGACGGCGACACGCACGCCCCGCCGCTCGACGCCCGCTGGCGGCGCACCGCCGTCGACCCCGCCCCCGACGCGTGGCTGGACTCCGCCTCCGGCCCGCGCCACCGCTTCGAACGATGGGAACGCGACTGACATGGCCCCGACCGACTCCGACCAGCGTCTGCTCTCCCCGCAGGCGGTCACGTTCCTCGCGCTCGTCGCCCTGCCCGTGCTGGCGTTCGTGTGCGCCGTGTTCGGGCTGATCCTCGTGCTGCAGGGCAAGACCATCGCCGGGCTGGTGTTCCTGCTCGTGCTGACCCAGGTGTTCGCCGTGGGCGGTCTCATCGCGTGGAACAAGCGGAAGCGCGGGCAGCAGGGCCGCTAGCCTGGAGGGCATGACTTCCGCTGCCCCCGCATCTGTGAACGCCCCCGACGCGGCCGCCGTGCCCACCGTGGGCCTGGTCGGCTGGCGCGGCATGGTGGGGTCCGTCCTCCTGCAGCGCATGGCCGAGGAGGGCGACTTCGCCCGCGTCCACCCGGTCTTCTTCTCCACATCCAACGCCGGCGGTCCCGCGCCCGTGCTCGAGGGCATGGCCGGCGACCCGGGCGTGCTCCAGGACGCGTACGACGTGGACGCGCTCACGGCCCTGCCCGTGATCCTCACCGCGCAGGGCGGGGACTACACGCAGGCCGTGTACCCGAAGCTGCGCGCCGCCGGCTGGGACGGCATCTGGATCGACGCCGCCTCCACCCTGCGCATGGCGGACACCTCCGTGATCGCGCTGGACCCCGTGAACCGCGGCGTCATCGACGCCGCCCTGGCGAACGGGACGAAGGACTTCATCGGCGGCAACTGCACCGTGTCCTGCATGCTCATGGGCCTGGGTGGCCTGTTCAAGGCGGGCCTGGTCGAGTGGGGCACCGCCATGACCTACCAGGCGGCCTCCGGCGGCGGCGCCCGGCACATGCGCGAGCTGCTCACCCAGTACGCGGAGCTGGGCGGCGCGGTGCGGGCCGAGCTGGCCGATCCGGCGTCGGCGATCCTCGAGATCGACCGGAAGGTGATCGAGCTGCAGCGCGGCGGCCTGGACTCGACGCAGTTCGGCGTGCCGCTGGGCGGCTCGCTGATCCCCTGGATCGACGCCGACCTGGGCGACGGCGTCTCCCGCGAGGAGCGCAAGGCCTACGACGAGACGAACAAGGTTCTCGGACTGACCGGTGCGGACCGGATCCCCTTCGACTCGCTGTGCGTGCGGATCGGCGCCATGCGCTCGCACTCGCAGGCCCTCACCCTCAAGCTCACCCGGGACGTGCCGCTGGACGAGGTCGAGCAGATCATCGCCGCGGACAACGAGTGGGTGCAGGTGGTGCCGAACACCAAGGAGGCCACGGTCACCGACCTGACCCCGATCGCCGCGACCGGCACCCTGCAGATCCCCGTCGGTCGGCTGCGCAAGCTCAACATGGGTCCCGAGTACCTCTCGGCGTTCACCGTCGGCGACCAGCTGCTGTGGGGTGCGGCCGAGCCCGTGCGCCGCATGCTGATGATCGCCACCGGCAACCTCTGAGCCGCGACGCCGGCGCCGAGGCGCGGACCCGGCTCCCGTTTTCGTTCGGGAAACGGCGCCCGCCCCGCCAAGGGGCGCCGTTTCCCGAACGAAAGCACTCCTGAGGGCGCCGTTTCCCGAACGAAAGTGAGGGGTCAGAGGCTGGTGCCGATGATCATCGGCTCGGGGTGCAGCTCGACGCCGAAGCGTTCGCGCACGCCGTCGCGCACGGTGCGCGCGATCGTCAGGACGTCCTCGGTGGTCGCGTCGCCGCGGTTGGTCATGGCGAGGGTGTGCTTCGTGGACACCGACGCGCGGCCCCCGGCCAGGCCGGTGCCGTCGGCTCCGCGGCCGTCCGGCCCGCCCTCGCGGGGGGCGACCTCGGGCAGCCCGAAGCCCTTCGCGAAGCCCGCGCGATCGATCAGCCAGGCCGCCGAGAGCTTCACGAGCGGCGTCCCGTCCTCGGCCTCCCCGGCCGCGAACGCCGGGGCGCCCTCGGGCAGGGAGGCCCGCACGGACGCGGGCACGATCGGGTTCGTGAAGTAGCTGCCCGTGGACCACGCGTCCGGGTCCGCCGGGTCGGACACCATCCCCTTGGCGGCGCGCAGGGCCAGCACCTCGCGGCGGACCACCGCGAGCGGGGCATGGGCGCCCTCCTCGACGTCGAGCGCGGCCGCCAGCTGCCCGTAGCGGACCGGCGCCGTCGGCTCGGCGTCGGAGGACGCGCGGCGCAGCCGCAGGTCGATCGAGAGCACGATCCACCGGGGACTCGGCGCGCCGGTCTCCAGCATGGAACGCTTGATCACGGAGTCGCGGTAGCCGAAGCGCAGGTCCGCGGGCGTCAGCTCGACGACCTCGCCCGCCTCCCGGTCCCACGCGCGCAGGGCGACGAGCACCTGCGAGACGTCCGCGCCGTAGGCGCCGACGTTCTGCACGGGCGTCGCACCGGCCGAGCCCGGGATGCCCGAAAGCGCCTCGATCCCGCCGAGCCCGTGCGCCACGGTCCATGCGACGGCGTCGTCCCACGGGTGCCCCGCCGCGATCCGCACGACGACGGCCTCCCCCTCGTGGCCCGCGGGCCGGGCCCCGTCGCCGGCCGGCGGCGTCTCGCCCTCTCCGGGCACCGGCCCGTCCAGCACCCGGATTCCCTCGAAGGCCAGCCGCACGACGGTGCCGGGGAAGCCGGCGTCCGCCATGAGGGTGTTGGAACCGCCGCCGAGGACGAACAGGGGCTCGCCCGCCGCGTCGGCGGCGCGCACGGCCTCGATCGCCTCGGCCTCGGTGCGCGCGGTGACCCACGCGCGCGCAGGCCCGCCGACGCGGGTGGTGGTGTGGTCCGCCAGCCGCTCGCTCACGCGCTCTCCCCCGCGGGGTCGGCCAGACGGACCACGGCCTGCGCCTTGGTCAGCACGCGCGGCTTCGCCGCGTCCGGGTTGGTGACGTTCAGGTCGATCCGCACGGTCCCGGCGGCCTCGTCCACGGCCCCGACCGTGCCGACGACCTCGAGCGTGGCGCCGGGGACGGGCGCGCCGTCGTCGTCCGTGCGCCCCGTGGTGTCCGCGACGGGCACCATGCCGGTGAAGCGGGTCTGGTAGTCGACGACGGCGCCCGGGTCGCCCGCCCAGTCTGAGACGAGCTGCACGGCCGCGCCCATGGTGAGCATCCCGTGGGCGATGACGCCGGGCAGGCCGACGTGCTCGGCGAACGTCGGGGACCAGTGGATCGGGTTGCGGTCGCCGGAGGCGCCCGCGTAGGCGACGAGGCCGGCGCGGGTGAACGTGACGGTGCGCGTGCCGACCACCTCGCCCCGGGCGAGGTCGGACAGGCGGGGGGCGGTGCTCATCAGGACTCCTCTCCCCGGACCAGCAGGGTGGACGTGACGGTGGAGACGGCCGCGCCGTCCAGATCCGCGATCTCGGTGACGGTGGTGACCATGCGGTTGCCGCCGAGGGACTTCACGGCCTCGACCCGCACGGTCGCCACGACCTCGTCCCCGGCCACCAGCGGCCGGTGGTGGACGAAGCGCTCGTCCGCGTGGACCACGCGCGAGAAGTCGATCCCCAGCTCGGGATCGGCGACGACGGCGGCCTCGGCGCGCTGGGCGATGACGACGGCGAAGGTCGGTGGGGCGACCAGGTCGGCGTGTCCCAGGGCCCGGGCGGCCGCGACGTCGTGGTGCGCGGGATGCTGGGCCTGCACGGCCTCGGCGAAGCCGCGGACCGCCTCACGACCGACCTGGAAGGGGGGCGCGGGCGGATAGCTCCGCCCGGCGACGTCGGGGTTCACGCTCAACTCGGGCCTCCTGCGGGACGGTTCTCGACTGCCGTCCAGCCTAACGGCCGGGGCGCCGCTCCCCCTGCCGGCGGGCGGCCTGGCGGAAGCGCACGAGCTGGGCGGACAGGTGCACGGCGACGCCCGCGCCGAGCACGCCCAGGGCGGTCCCGGAGACGGCGAGGCGTCCGGTGGTCCCGCCGACGACCGCCAGCACGATCCCCACGAGGAACAGCGCGGAGCCGGTCAGCACGAGGGTCCGGTACAGCCGGGAGCCGTGCTCCCACGGGGAGACGAAGCCGCGGGGCGCGGCGGTGCCGCGGGTGGGCTGGTGGGCGGGGCGACGCGTGGACATGCCCGCCAGGCTACCGGGGCGACGGACGGGCCCCGGAACGCGAAAGGACCCGGCCCCTCCGAGGAGGTGACCGGGTCCGTCCGATTCCGTAGCGGCGGGGGGACTCGATCCCCCGACCTCACGATTATGAGTCGTGCGCTCTAACCAGCTGAGCTACGCCGCCACGACACGAGAACGCCCGCACTCACGGTTATCACGCCGCGAGGGCGGGCTCTCATGTCAGAGCCCCGACCGGGAATCGATCCCGGGACCTCCATCTTACCAAGATGGCGCTCTACCACTGAGCTATCGGGGCAACGAGGTGAGACTCTACCAGGGCCCCGGGGCCGATGCAAAATCGGCCCCGGTCACGGCCTCCGGCGGGGTCCGCACCCCGGCCGGATCAGCGGCGGGCGCCCCGATCCGAGCGCTCCTGGGCGCCCCAGCGGGGCTTGCGGCCGCCGGGGCGTCCCCCGCGGTCGCCGCGGAAGCCGCGGTCGTCCCGGTCCTTGCGGAAGCCGCCACGATCCTCGCGGGAGCCGCGGTCGTCCCGGTCCTTGCGGTACCCGCCGCGCTGGCCGCCGTCGCGGTCCCCGCGGAAGCCGCCGCGCTCGCCGCGGTCCTTGCGGAAGCCGCCGCGGCGCTCACCGCGGTCCTCGCCGTCGCGCTCGGCGCGGGTCGGGCGACCGGTGTCCTTGCGCAGGCCGAGGCGACGGCCGTTGATCTCCGCGTTGGCCGCGGCCTCGAGCTGGGCCGCGGTCAGGTCCGCCGGCAACTCGACGAGCGAGTGGTTGCCGCGCAGGTCGATCGCGCCGATGGCCGAGGCGGGCAGGCCCACCTCGTTCGCCAGCGCGCCCACGATGTTGCCCGGCCGCACGCGGTCCTGGTGCCCGACGGCGATCCAGTACGTCGCGTTGCCGGCCGCGGGCTCCCGGGCCGGGCCACGCGAGCCGCGGCCGTCACTCGTGCCGCGCTCACGGCCGCCGTCGCGCCCACCCTCGCGGCCGCCGTCGCGGTCCTTGCGGCCGCGGGCGCCGCCGAACGGGATCTCCTGCTCGCGGGCCAGCAGCGGGCGGCCGCCCTGGGCCATCATGCCCAGTGCGGCGGCCACGCGCGCCGGCTCGGCCTCGTGCTCGTCGACGTACGCGGCGACGATCTCGCCGAACACCGCCAGCTCCTCCTCCGAGGCGCGCTCGAGGGTGCGGGTGATGCCGTCGGCGAAGCGGCGCTTGCGGGCCGCGTTGACGTCGGCGACGGAGGGCACGGCCATCTCCTCGACCTGCTGGCGGGTGGTCCGCTCGATCTGCTTGAGCAGGAAGCGCTCACGCGGGGTCATGAAGAGCACGGCGTCGCCCTGTCGGCCGGCGCGGCCGGTGCGGCCGATGCGGTGCACGTAGGACTCGGCGTCCTGCGGGATGTCGTAGTTGACCACGTGAGAGATGCGCTCGACGTCCAGGCCGCGGGCGGCGACGTCGGTGGCCACGAGGATGTCCACGCGGCCGGCCTTCAGGTCCTCGACGGTCTTCTCGCGCTGCTTCTGGGCGATGTCGCCGGAGATGGCCACGGCCTTGAACCCGGCGCGCGTGAGCTTCTGGGCGAGCTCCTCGGTGCCGGCACGGGTGCGCACGAAGGCGATGACGCCGTCGTGCTCCTCGGTCTCGAGGATGCGGCTCAGGGCCTCGAACTTCCACTGGTGACCCACCTGCAGGTAGCGCTGGCGGATCGTGGCGGACGTCGTCGACTGACGGGCGACGGCCACCTCCTCCGGGGCGTTCAGGTACTGGGCGGAGATGCGACGGATGGCCGGGGGCATGGTGGCGGAGAACAGGGCGGTCTGCTTCGTGTCCGGGGTGGAGGCGAGGATGCGGTCCACCTCCTCCGCGAAGCCCATGCGCAGCATCTCGTCCGCCTCGTCCAGCACGAGGGTCTGCAGGTCGGAGAGGTCCAGCGAGCCGCGCTCGAGATGGTCGATCACGCGTCCCGGCGTGCCGACGACGACCTGCGCACCCCGACGCAGTCCGGCCAGCTGCGGGCCGTACGGGGAGCCGCCGTAGACGGCGAGCACGGAGACGTCGTCGAGGTGCTTGGCGTAGCTGTCGAAGGCGTCGGCCACCTGGAGGGCGAGCTCGCGGGTCGGGGCGAGCGCGAGCACCTGCGGGGTGTCCGCGCGCCCGGTCACGTCCGTGGTCTCGGCGAGGCGGGACAGGGCCGGCAGCGCGAACGCACCGGTCTTGCCGGTGCCGGTCTGGGCCAGGCCCACGACGTCGCGGCCGTCCAGCAGCAGCGGGATGGTCGCCTCCTGGATCGGCGAGGGGCGGGTGTAGCCCAGGTCTTCGACGGCGGCCAGCACGCGGGCGTCCAGGCCGAGGTCCAGGAAGCTCGGCGGGGGCCTCAGGGGCGGCGGGCTGGGCGGGTGCCGCGGGGGCGGCGTCGACCTGCGGGACGGTCCCGGTGGCCTCCTGCTCGGCTTCGACGAGCTCGGGGGCGGCCTCGGCGGTGGTCTGGGGATCGAGGATGTCGGACATGGGTCCTCCTGTGGGGATGCGCGGGCGCACGCCGGAGGACGTCGGTCGCGGGTCGACGTCGTGGGGCGCAGGGGCCAGCTGGGTCAGATGATTCCGTCCACCCGGCAGCCCCCGAGGGCCACGACGTTCGTGGCCCGCACACACATCTGCACAGACATCTGCAGTCCGGCGTGGCACACGCGTCCACGCTCACTCATCACAGGGGGAGAGACCGGATCCGGTCCGCCCAGTCTACGCCACCGGACCCCGGGCCGGGCTGTGCCCTCGGACACCCCGGTCGCTCACCGGCCGGGGCGATAGGCTCGGCAGGTGCCCCAGAACAGCGAAGACCGCCCCCTCGCCCGCGGGCTCGGCCGGGCCGCCGGCCGCGCCACCCAGTCCTTCCGGGAGAGTCAGCGGGCCGACGACGCACGGCTGCGCGCCGAGCGCGCCCGCCTCACCGCCGAGGACGAGGAGCGCCTGGAACGGCGCCGCGCGGACCGCGAGCGCGACCTGGCCGCGCGGGACGCGGCCGAGTCCGACGCCGGCCTCGTCCACCCGCTCCTGAAGGTCGCGCGCCTCTACTGGCTCGCGGTCACCGTGGTGCTGGTCGGCATCGCGGGCGCGTTCCTCTGGAACGGGGCCCGCGCACAGGACAGCGGCGAGCCCGTCATCGATCCGCTCACCGGCATGGAGTCGGTGGGCGTGCTGGGCGGCGCGACGGGGCAGTTCACGATGGGCACCGCCGTCGCCCTGCTGGCCGCGGCGTCCCTGTGGGGCTGGATCGGTCTGCTGCGCCGCCGTCGTTCGGCGATCGGGACCCTGACGTTCATCGCCGTCCTGCTGGCCGCCCCCGCGTTCCTGCGGGCCAACGGCCTGCTGATCATCCTCGCCGTCGTGATGCTCCTGGGCGCCGCGCTCGTCTGGCTGCCGCCCGTGCGCTCGCGCGTGCGGCGCTGAGCCCGCGCGTCCCGCCCCCGCCGCCGGGCGGCGGCGCCGCTCAGTCCTCCACGGGACGGGCGGAGGCGACGACGGGCCGGGCCGTGGCGAGGCCGTACTCCATGACCTGACGGCCGCCGATCCACACGCGCAGGGCCCGCTGCATGACATCGAGCGGGTCGCCGGACCAGAGCACCAGGTCGGCATCCTTGCCCACCTCGAGGGAGCCGATGCGGTCGTCCAGCCCCAGCACGCGCGCGGGATGCAGGGTGATGGCGCGCAGGGCGGTCTCCCGGTCCAGGCCCTCCTTCACCGACAGCGCCGCCTGGTAGACGAGGAAGTCGATGGGCACCACCGGGTGGTCGGTGATGATGCTGATCTCGACGCCGGCCCGCGCCAGACGGCCCGGGTTGCGCATCGAGCGGCCCCGCAGCTCCGGCTTGGACTTGGTGGTGAACAGCGGGCCGATCAGCACCGGCACGCCGCGGGCCGCGAGCTGGTCGGCCAGCGGGTGCGCCTCGGTGCCGTGGTCCAGGACGAGGTCGTAGCCGAACTCGTCGGCCAGGCGCAGGGCGGTGGCGACGTCGTCGGTGCGGTGGCAGTGCTGGCGCCAGGGGATCGTGCGCTCCAGGACGAGGGCGAGGGCGTCGAGGTGGGGGTCGCGGGTGAAGGGCTTGTCCTCGCGCTCGGCCTCCGCGCGGCGGGCCATGTAGCCCTGCGCCCGCAGGAACGCCTCGCGGATCACGAGGGCGGTGCCCAGCCGCGTGGACGGGGTGCGGCCCTTCTCCTTGTAGACGTTCTTGGGGTTCTCGCCGAGGGCGGACTTCACGCCCGAGGGACTGCGCAGCACCATCTCGTCCACGGTGCGTCCGTGGGTGTGCAGCGCCACCGCCTGGCCGCCGATCGGGTTGCCCGAGCCGGGGTTGACGTTCACGGTGGTCACCCCGCCGGCCAGGGCGTCCTTCCAGCCCGGCTCGTTCGGGTCGACGGCGTCGATCGCCCGCACCCCGGCCATCACCGGGTCCGTCATCTCGTTGACGTCCGCGGTCGCACCGACCTCGCCCTCGGCGTGCATGCCGAGGTGGACGTGGGCATCCACGAAGCCGGGCAGCAGCCAGCGCCCCTCGCAGTCCACCACCTCGGCGCCGTCGGGCGCCTCGACGTCGGGGCCGAGCGCGGTGATCCGGCCGTCCTCGACGAGCAGGGCGCCGTCGAACGGCTCGGCGGCGACGGGAACGACATGGGCGTTGACGAAGGCGGTGAGGGTCATGCCCGTCACACTACGCCGCCCCGTGCTCCCCACCCGTGCGCTAGACCTCTGGCGGACGTCGGCGGGTCAGAGGCTGCCCAGAGCCCGCTCCAGGTCCGCCACGAGGTCCTCGGCGTCCTCGATGCCCACCGACAGGCGCAGCAGGTCGTCCGGCACGGCCAGCTCGGTGCCGGCCACGGAGGCGTGGGTCATCTCCGCCGGGTAGTTCATCAGCGACTCGATGCCGCCCAGGGACTCGGCGAGCTGGAACAGGCGGGTCGACTCGGCCACGCGGCGGGCCGCCGCGGCGCCGCCGGACAGGCGCAGCGAGACCATGCCGCCGAAACCGCGCATCTGCCGCTGCGCGAGCTCATGGCCGGGGTGGTCCGGCAACCCCGGGTAGAGCACCTGGGAGACCTCGGCGCGGCCGGTGAGCCACTCGGCGACCGCCTGGGCGTTGGCCTGGTGACGGTCCATGCGCACCCCGAGCGTCTTGAGGCCGCGCGTGGTCAGGTACGCGTCCATGGGCCCGTTCACGGCCCCCGCCGCGAACTGCTGGAACTTCACCTGCTCGGCGAGTGCGGCGTCCGGGATCACGAGCGCCCCGCCGATCACGTCCGAGTGGCCGCCGATGTACTTCGTGGTGGAGTGCACCACCACGTCCGCGCCGAGGGCGATCGGGGACTGCAGGTACGGCGTCGCGAAGGTGTTGTCCACCACGAGCAGGGCGCCGTGCGCGTGGGCCGCCTCGGCGACCGCGGCGACGTCGGAGATCTTCATCATCGGGTTCGACGGGGTCTCCAGCCACACCATGACCGGCCCCGCGGCGGCGGCGCGCTCGACGGCGGCGGCGACCTGCTCGGCGTCCCCCATGTCCACGACGACGTGCTCCACGCCCCACGGGGCGAGCACGCGGGAGATGAGGCGGTAGGAGCCGCCGTACACGTCGTTGCCGAGCACGATCGTCATGCCCGGCCGGCCCGCGCCCATGATCAGCGCGGTCTCCGCGGCCAGGCCGGAGGCGAACGTGAGGCCGGTGGCCCGGGGGGCGCCGGACTCGTCGACGCCGGCCTCGAGCGCGGCCAGCTGCTCCTGCAGCGCGTCCCGGGTGGGGTTGGTGCCGCGGCCGTAGTCGTAGCCGCGCCGCAGCTCGCCGACGGCCGTGGGCGCGTAGGTGCTCGAGAGGTGGATCGGCGGGACGACGGCGCCGAACACCTCGTCCAGGTGCTGGCCCGCGTGCACGGCGCGCGTGCCGAAGCCTCCCCCCTGGGGGTGGGCGGCGGCGTCGTCCCGCCGATCCACCTCTCGAGCACCTACGCG
>NZ_JABFAY010000015.1:126506-135692 GCF_017168495.1 Micrococcus sp. KRD096
CTTCGGCGCCGGTGTCGGGGGTGGTGGCGTGCGGGTCCTCGTGGACGTTCTGCTCGGTCATCTCGGGAGCCTCCTCGGAGAGATCGGGTCGGGTGGGGCGGGCGCGGCCGGTGCGGCCGGCCTCAGGCGGTGACGTGGGCGAGGACGTCGTGCAGGGTGACGACGCCCTGGACGCGGCCGGCCTCGAGCACCAGCAGCACGGGGTCCTGGGCGAGGCGCCGGGCCACGGCGCGCAGCGGGGTGCGCGCCCCCAGGCAGGGCAGCACGGGGCCCATGACGTCGGCCACGGGGGTCTGCGCGGTGGCCCGCCCCTCAGCGAGGGCGTCCGCGAGCGCGGCGGAGGAGACGGTGCCGCGGACCTCGCCGATCCGCAGGTCGTGCCGGGGCTCGAGGATCACGGGCAGGGCGTCGACGCCGTACCGGTTCATGGTCGCCACGGCGTCCGCCACCGAGGTGGTCGGGGCCGCGGTGACGAGGGTGGGCACGGAGCCCGGGAACAGGTCGGCCTTCTCGGTCAGCAGCTCCCCCGCCGTCGCGGACCAGCGGTCGGCCTCGGCGGGGGCGCCCGCGCGGGTCGCCGGCTCGGCGTCGGCGTGCTCGAGCACCTCGACGGGCGTGCCGGCCCCGCCGGCGGCCCCCGTGGCGCCGTCGTCGTCCATCTGCGGGACCGCCGAGCGGGTGCGCCCGCGCGCCCACGCCGGCAGCACGGTCTCGCGGACGTCGTAGTCGAAGCCGCGCTCGTCCATCCACGGGTCGTTGAAGATCTTGGCGAGGTAGCCGCGGCCCGAGTCGGGCAGCACGATCACCATGACGTCCTCCGGGCCGAGCTCGCGGGCGGCGCGCAGGCCGGCGACGACGGCCAGACCGGAGGAGCCGCCCACGAGCAGGCCCTCCTCGGCGGCGAGGCGGCGGGTCATGGCCAGGGCCTCGGCGTCCTCGACGGCGATGACCTCGTCCGGGACCGCGGGGTCGTAGTTGTCCACCCACATGTCCTCGCCGACACCCTCGACGAAGTAGGGCCGGCCGGCGCCGCCGGAGTACACCGAGCCGCTGGGGTCCGCGCCGATCACGCGGACCGGACCGGACGGGCGGTCCGCCGAGACCTCCTTGAGGTAGCGGCCGGTGCCCGTGATGGTGCCGCCCGTGCCGGCGCCCATCACGACGTGGGTGACGCGGCCGGCCGTGTCCTCCCAGATCTCGGGGCCGGTGGTCTCGTAGTGGGAGGCCGGGGCGGCGGGGTTGAAGAACTGGTTGGGCTGATAGGCCCCGGGGATCTCCCGCACGAGGCGGTCGGCGACCCCGTAGTAGGACTCCTCGGACGTCGGGTCCACGGCGGTGGGCGTGACGACGAGCTCGGCGCCGTACGCGCTGAGCACGTCCCGCTTCTCCTGACCCACCTTGTCCGGGGTGACGAACACGGTGCGGTAGCCCTTGAGCTGCGAGACCAGGGCCAGCCCCACGCCCGTGTTGCCCGAGGTGGGCTCCACGACGGTGCCGCCCGGGCCGAGCAGGCCCTCGCGCTCGGCCTCCTCGATCATCTTCAGCGCGATGCGGTCCTTCACGGAGCCGCCGGGGTTCAGGTACTCGACCTTCACCAGGACGGTGGCCTCGATGCCCTCCGTCACGGAGTGCAGCTTCACGAGCGGGGTGTGCCCGATCAGCTCGAGGACGTTCTCGGCGTACTGCATGGGCTGCGCAGGGGTGGGCGCGGGGGTCTTTTCACTCACGCACCCCACGCTACGCCAGGGGCCGGACGCCGAAGGAGGGCTCCGGACACGCGGGGCAACGCCCGGCGTGCGCGCCGTCACGGCCGACGTCGTCCTGTCCGGGCCCGGGTGTACGGTGCGGGCATGACCGCCCCGGACGCCGAGCGCCGCGTGCGCGTGCCCGTCCCCGTGGACGTCGCGCTCACCCTGCGCCCCCTGCAGCGCGGTGCGGCCGACCCCACGGTCCGCGCCACACCGCAGGGCGTCTGGCTCACTCTGCGCTCCCCCGCCCCGGACGTGGCGTCGGACGGCCCGGGCCGGCCGACGTCGTTGCTGGTCTCTGGCGTCCGGGAGGCCGCAGGGGGCGGCACCGCGGTGACGGCCCGCGCGTGGGGCGCGGGCGCGAGCGCCGCCGTCGCCGGCGTGGAACGCCTGCTCGGCCTGCACGACGACGGCTGGGACGCCTTCGACGCCCTGCTGCGGCCGGACTCCGGCGCGCCCGCGCTGCCGCCGCACGTGCGCGAGGCGCGGCGGATGCGGGCCGGGCTGCGGCTGCCGGCGGCGGGCGCGCTGTCCCGGCAGCTGCTCACCGCCGTGCTCGAGCAGAAGGTCACCCACGACCAGGCGCGGCACGGCTGGCGCACCCTCGTGCGGCTGGCCGCCCGGATCGACGACGACGGGCCCGCCCCCGGCCCGGTGCCGCCGGGGATGCTGCCGCCGCCGACCCCGGCCGCCGTCCTGCGGATCCCCTCGTGGGACTGGCATGCGCGGGCCTGGGTGCAGCCCTCCCAGTCGCGGACCATGCTGGAGGTCGCCCGGCGGGCCGCGAGCATCGACCGGCTCGGCGACGCGGTCGCCCCCGGGGACACGGCCGGGGTGGCCGCGCTGGCCCGGCGCCTGGAGTCGGTGCCCGGGATCGGGCCGTGGACCACGGCCGAGGCGCTGCAGCGCAGCCACGGGGCGGCGGACCTCGTCTCCGTGGGCGACTACCACCTGGCGCAGTACGTGGGGCAGGTCCTCACGGGACGCCGGACCGACGACGCCGGGATGCTCCGCCTGCTCGCGCCGTGGGCCGGACACCGGCAGCGGGTGGTGCGGATGATCGGGCTCTCCGGAGAGCGCAAGCAGGCGTTCGGGCCCAAGCTCGCCCCGGCCGACCACCGCGCCCACTGACGCGACGCCGGGTCGGCCGGGGCCGTGCCGGCGCGTCCGCGCGACCCCTCCGCTCCTGCACAGGCCGCTGCTCCCGGCGTGTCCTCCCCAGCCCCGGCCGGGTCCGGCCGGCCGCCCGCCCCGGGTTCCTAGCGTGGGCGATGCCGCCCCGACCGGTGCGGCGCCGCCGGGACCCTGATGAGTCCCCACCCGGGAGGAGACCGCCATGACCACCGCCTTCGAGCCCCGCCCGCACACCGCCGCCGCCCCGCGCGAGCCCGACCCGCACGGCCCCGGCACGCCCGGCTCCCTGCGCCCGGGCGAGCGCGGCTCCGTGCTCATCGTGACCCGCCATCCCGACCCGGACGAGGCCATGCGGCACGCGATGGCCTGGATCACCGCCTTCGAGGAGGACTGCGGCCTCGTGCTGGACACGGACGAGACCGCGCTCTACGCCGTCGGCCGAGCGGTCGACCTGGGTGAGGCCCTGCGTCGCGGCCCCCTGGTCCACGAGGACGGCAGCCCCGCCGACACCTCCGCGTTCGTGGACGCGGTGCTCGCGGACGGCACGTGGCGCCTGCGCGACGCCGACCCGCGGGCGTGGTCGACCACGTACCGTGCCGCGATCCTGGGCGCCGCCCCCGAGGCGGTCTGCACCATCTGGGACGTGTTCCCGCTGCCCGCCGCCTGAGGGTGACGGTCGTCGTCAGCCCGCACCCTGGGCGTGGGCCTGGGCCTGGACGACCTTCGCGCCCTCTTCGCGCAGCTCGACCTTGCGGACCTTGCCGGAGACGGTCATGGGGAAGGCGTCGAGCACGCGGACGTAGGCCGGGATCTTGAAGTGCGCGATCCGGCCCGTGGCGAACTCGCGGACGGCGTCCACGGTGAGCGGCTCGACGCCGTCCTTCATGATCACGCAGGCCATGAGCTGCTCGCCGTACTTCTCGTCCGGCACGCCCACCACCTGGACGTCCTGGATGTCCGGGTGGGTGTAGAGGAACTCCTCCACCTCGCGCGGGGAGATGTTCTCGCCGCCGCGGATCACGAGGTCCTTGATGCGGCCCTCGATGCGCACGGAGCCGTCCTCGTCCATGGAGGCGAGGTCGCCGGAGTGCATCCAGCCGTCGGCGTCCAGCACCTCGGCGGTCTTCTCGGGGGCGTCCCAGTAGCCGAGCATCACGGAGTAGCCGCGGGTGCACAGCTCGCCCGTGGCCCCGCGCGGGACGACCTCACCGGTGGCGGGGTCCACGATCTTCGTCTCCACGTGGGGCATGGTGCGGCCGACGGTCTGGGTGCGCACCTCCAGGGAGTCGTCGCGGCGGGTCATGGTGGACACGGGCGCGGTCTCCGTCATGCCGTAGCAGATGGCGACCTCGGACATGTGGAACCGGTCGATGACCTTCTTCATCACCTCGACGGGGCACGTGGAGCCGGCCATCACGCCGGTGCGCAGCGTCGTCAGGTCCAGCTCGTCCGCCTCGGGCCGGGCGAGCATGGCGATGAACATCGCCGGCACGCCGTACAGGCTCGTCGCGCCGGTGGCGGCCACGGCCCGCAGCGCCGAGACCGGCTCGAAGCTGCGCGCCGGGATGACGGCGAGCGAGCCATGGGAGACGGTGGCGATCACGCCGATCACCATGCCGAAGCAGTGGAAGAACGGCACCGGGATCACCACGGTGTCCTCCTCCGTGTAGCCCAGCAGCTCGCCGATGTGGAAGCCGTTGTTCAGCACGTTGCGATGCGTCAGCGTGACGCCCTTGGGGAAGCCGGTGGTGCCCGAGGTGTACTGCAGGTTCACGGGGTCCGCCGGCCGGGTGGCGGCCTCGCGCGCGGCCAGGTCCTCGTCCGAGACCCGCGCGGCCCCGGCCAGGAAGGCGGCCCACGTGCCCTCGGCCACGGGATCGGCGGCGTGCCGGCCGGCCACGTCACCGTCCTGCACGTGGGCGTAGGCGTCCTCGCCGCTCCCGGCCGGCAGCATGATCAGCTGCCGCAGGTGCGGCGCCGACTCACGGGCCACGGCCCGCGCGGTGGCGGGCGGGTCCATGCGTGCGTCCGCGCAGGCCACCACCAGCCCGCGCATGTCGCACTGCTCGACCACGTACGTCAGCTCGTGGGCGCGGTACGCCGGGTTGAGGTTCACGAGGATGACGCCGGCGCGTGCCGCGCCGTAGAGCAGCGAGACCCACTCGGCGACGTTGGGGCTCCACATCCCGATCCGGTCCCCCGCCTCGTAGCCCGCAGCCATGAGCGCCTTGGCCACCGTCACGGACTCCTCCCGCAGCTGCCCGTAGGTCCAGGTGCGTCCGGTGGCAGGGTCCCCGTCCGGTCCACACTCCAGGAGGGCGGCGCGGTCAGCGAACCGGCGGGCGGTGTCGTCGAGGTTCTGGGCCAGGGTCTGCTCGAGCAGCTCGACGTCGGTCGGTCCCTGGGTGAAGGACTCGGGGGCGGTGGACTCGGTCATCGGGCGCTCCTCGCGGACGGTCGGGCGACGCCGCACGGCGTCACGATGCACGGCCGTGCCGCCGCCGGACCGCGGAGGGCATCGGGTGTGACACGGACCACAGGCAGGCTACGTCGCCTGGCGGGAGGCCGCCACCTCCCGGGGCGGGGACGCGGGGTGTGCCACGGCCCCGGACGGCAGAAGACCCCGGGACCGTGTGGTCCCGGGGTCTTCGTTCCGGTGGCAGATACTGGATTCGAACCAGTGAAGGCAGTGCCAGCTGATTTACAGTCAGCCCCCTTTGGCCGCTCGGGAAATCTGCCGTGCCACCCGGCGGCTGCCGGGCGTCTCGAGGACGACCGCACCGGTCGGGCGAGAGTCGACTGTACAGCATCCCCGCGCCACGCCGCCAATCGACCCGGGACCGCGTCCGTCGTCCCCGGTAGGCTGGCCCGCAGAGCGCCCGCGCGGCCCGTCAGTGGCCGTCGTCGACGGGCGCACCCCGTCCGCAGACCCTGAAGGAGAGCACCCGTGGCCAGCGATTCCACGTTCGACGTCGTCAGCAAGGTGGACAGCCAGGAGGTGTCCAACGCCCTGAACCAGGCGCAGAAGGAGATCGCCCAGCGCTACGACTTCAAGGGCGTCGGCGCCGAGATCGACTTCTCCGGCGAGAAGATCCTCATGAAGGCCTCCTCCGAGGAGCGCGTCAAGGCCGTCAAGGACGTGTTCGAGTCCAAGCTCGTCAAGCGCGGCATCTCCCTCAAGTCCCTCGACGCCGGCGCCCCGTTCGCCTCCGGCAAGGAGTACCGCATCGAGGCGACCATGAAGGAGGGCATCGACCAGCCCACCGCGAAGAAGATCACCAAGCTGATCCGCGACGAGGGCCCCAAGTCCGTCAAGGCCCAGATCCAGGGGGACGAGCTGCGCGTGTCCTCCAAGTCCCGCGACGACCTGCAGTCGGTCATCGCGATGCTCAAGGACTTCGAGGACGCGGACCTGCAGTTCGTGAACTTCCGCTGATCCGCACGCCGCCTCCCCTCCGAGCCCACCAGGAGTCCCCATGCTGTACCTAATCGACCCTCGCGGGGCCGTGTGGTCCGCCGACACCACGATCGGCCGGGCGCGGGCCCGGGCCCGCGTGGACGGCCGCCCGGTCGACGACCTGAAGTTCACCAAGGCCGCCATGCTCCTGACCTTCGAGGACCATGTGGACCTCGCGCTGCGCCACGGGGTCGCCGCCCCGCGCGGCCTCCTCCTCGACCACGGGTTCGTGGCCCAGGTGCTCGCCCCCGCGAACCTGAAGGCCCAGCGCGCCAACCAGGACGCGATCGCCGAGCAGCTCGCGGTGGTGGAGCGTCGCACGGAGGACGTCGGATCGCTGCGCTCCCACCGGCACGCGGCCGCCTACGAGGGCGCGGACCAGGATCTGGAGCGCCGCATCAAGAAGGCGGAGGAGGCGGCCCGCGAGACGCTCCAGGCGGCCCCGGACGAGGACCTCGTCCGCCACTGGACGCGCCTGGGCGGCGCGGTGCCGGCCACGCTCCAGGCCGACCGCGACCGCTGACCCGCCGGCCGCCGTCGTCGTGGTGCCTCCCGCGGACGGCGTCTCAAGCCGCCGCGAGCCAGACGTTTCGGCAGTCTCGCGGCCCGATCTGCAGCAGAATCATCTGGCTCACGAGCAGAATCGTCTGGCTCGGCGCTCCTCGGCGGTCGCGGGCTCGCAGCCTCCCGCCACGGAACCCCGCGCCCGCTCAGGGCGTGGGGTTCCGTGCGTCGTAGCGCAGGAAGCCGGGCTGCCACCGCATCAGCGCGCTCACGCCGAGCATGCACAGCACACCGCCGGCCAGCAGAGTCGGCCCCTCCCCCAGGCCCACGGACGCACCGCCGGTGATCAACTCGCCCAGACGCGGCCCGCCCGCCACCACGACGACGAACACGCCCTGCAGCCGGCCGCGCAGGTGGTCCGGGGTCGCGGACTGCAGGATCGAGCCGCGGAAGACGCCGGAGAGCGAGTCCGCGGCCCCGCCCACCGCCATGCACAGCGCGGCGAGGGCGAACGCGAGCGTGAGGCGGGGATCGCCGTCGGGCAGGGACTGCGCCCACCACACCACGACGCCGAACGCGGCCACCGCCGCGCCCCACACGAGGATCGAGACGTACACGCCCCAGCCCTGCGCATGCAGGCGTGTGAACGGCGCGGAGAACAGTCCCGCGAGGAACGCGCCCGCCGCCATCGCGGCCAGCAGCACCCCGACGGCGGCCTCACCGCCGCCGAGCACCACGGCGCCGATGGCGGGCAGCAGGGCGCGCGGGAACGCCGTCGTCATGGCCACGATGTCCGCGAGGAAGGTCATCCGCAGGTTCGGTCGCGAGCCGAGGAAGCGCAGGCCCTCGACCACCGAGGCCAGGCCCCCGCGCGCCCCCGAGGCGGGCGCGGTCTCGGCCCGCTGCGGAGGCAGGGACGGCAGCCGCCACACGGCGTACAGGGCGGCGAGGAAGGTGACGACGTCGATCGAGTAGGTCCACGCGTAGCCGACCGCCCCCACGAGCACCCCGCCCAGCATGGGGCCGACCATCAGGGCCACGGAGAACGTCATCATGTTCAGCGCGTTCGCCGCCGGCACGAGCGGCAGGCCCACGAGCGCGGGGATGATCGCGCCGCGGGTGGGCTGGTTGATGCCGGACGCGCCGGAGTGCAGGGCCACGAGGGCGTACAGCACCGGCACCGACTCGAGTCCGGCCCAGGCCTGCACGGCGATGCCGACCGTGGTCAGCCACATGACGGCCGACGAGGTCAGCGCGACGCGGCGGCGGTCGTGCCGGTCCGCGATCGCGCCGCCGTACAGGCCCGCGACCACGAGGGGCACGAGCGCGGCGAGGCCGAGCAGGCCCACCGCGAACGAGGAGCCGGTCAGGGCGAACACCTCGAGGGACACCGCCACGAGCGTGAGCTGCGTGCCCACGTACGAGAGCGTGTTGCCGAGCCACAGCCGCCGGTAGGCGGGTGAGACCCGCAGCGGGGTGATGTCGACGAGGAGGCGGGCCACCCCGGAAGCCTAGCGCCGGGGCGGCCAGGGCCCGCCCCGGATCAGACGGTCGGGACGGAGGCCCCGTCGCGGGAGATGCGGGTCATCTCCTCCCGGTCCACGACCTTCACCCGCTCCCGCGCCACCGGACCGGCCTCCGTGGCCTGCGCACCCAAGGACTTCTCATGCTCATCCAGAGCGTGCCAGCCGGCCCACGTGGTGTACGGGACCTCACGGGACTCGAGCAGCTCGATCACCGACTCCTCCGACGGCTCCTGGGCCGTCCACAGCCCCGGCTCGTCCTCGATCAGATGCTTGATCGTCTCCAGGGAGTCACCCTTGGTGTGCCCGATCAACCCCACCGGGCCGCGCTTGATCCAGCCGGAGGCGTACAGGCCCGGCACGGGGGCGCCGTCCGCGTCCAGCACACGACCCTCCGCGTTCGGGATCACCCCACGCACCTCATCGAACTCCACCCCCTCCACCGGGGACCCGAAGTACCCCACCGCCCGGTACACCGCCTGCACCGGGTAGTCCACGGTCTCCTGGCTCGGGCGGACCCCACCGGAGCCGTCCAGCTCCATGCGGCGCATCCGCAGACCGTCCACCCGGCCGTCGCCGTCCTCGTCCAGGAACTCCTCGGGGGCCTGGAGGAAGTGCAGGTGCAGCCGACGCGAGGCGCTCTGCTGACGGTCCTCCTGCTCCATGAGCCAGTTCGTCAGCGTCCCCACCATGGTGCGGACCTGGTTGTTCTCCTCGATCGCCTTCTCCGAGGCCTCATCGAAGTCGAAGTCCTCCTCGTACAGCACGATGTCCACATCCCGGGAATGCGCCAGCTCCCGCAGCTCCAACGGGGTGAACT
>NZ_JABFAY010000015.1:135792-153334 GCF_017168495.1 Micrococcus sp. KRD096
TGGGCAACAGGTCCTCGGCATGCTTGGACAGGATCCGGGCCACATCCAGGGCCACGTTCCCGTTGCCGATCACCGCCACCTGCGTGGCCTCCAACGGCCAGTGCCGCGGCACATCCGGGTGCCCGTCGTACCAGGACGCGAAATCCGCGCCCCCGAACGAGCCGGCCAACTCCACCCCCGGCACGTCCAGGACAGCGTCCCGCACCGCCCCGGTGGAGAACACGATCGCGTCGTAATGCCGACGCAGATCCGCCAGGCTCAGGTCCGTGCCGTAGTCCACGTTCCCCAGGAAACGGATGTCCCCGCGGTCCATGACCTTGTGCAGCGCGGTCACGATGCCCTTGATGCGCGGATGGTCCGGGGCCACCCCGTAGCGGATCAGACCGAACGGGGCCGGGTACCGGTCGAACAGGTCGATGCTGACACGGAAGTCCCGTTCCTCCTTGGTCAGGATGTCCGCCGTGTACACCCCGGCGGGTCCGGCACCGATGATGGCGATGCGCAACGGGCGGTCAGGGCGAGCGGTCACGGCGGGTGGGTCCTTTTCGACGACGGCGGGGCGCGCCGGCAGGACGCAGGGCGGGGCCCGGCGCCGGCGCGCGGGATCGACCCCCCAGTCTACCGCCGTGACCGGGAGGAACCTGGGTGAGAGTGCTCACCCGGACCGTACAGTGGTCCGCGTGAGCCCCTCCTCCCCCTCTGCCCCCTGCCCACCGTCTCCCCTGCCCCGGCCGACGACCCGCGCGGGCTGGCCCTCGGCTTCACCGCCTACTTCGTGTGGGGCCTGCTGCCGCTCTACATGGCGATGCTCGCGCCCGCCGGGGCCCTGGAGATCGTGGTGGTGCGCATCGGCTTCGCCCTGATCTTCTGCCTGCTGCTGCTGACCGTGATGCGCCGCCTGCGCGAGCTGGGGACGACGTTGGCCACGCCCGGCCGCTGGGGCACCACGGGTCTGGCCGCCGGGATCATCGCGGTGAACTGGCTGCTGTACGCGGTCTCGGTCACCACGGGCAACGTGCTCCAGGCCTCGCTGGGCTACTTCATGAACCCGCTGGTGAACGTCCTGCTCGGCGTGCTCTTCCTCGGGGAGCGGCTGCGGCGGGGCCAGTGGGTGGCCGTCGGGATCGCGGTGGCCGCCGTCGTCGTGATGTCCGCGGCGATGGGGCAGGTGCCGTGGATCGCGCTCGGGCTGGCCACCTCGTTCGGGCTCTACGGCTTCGTGAAGAAGCGCTTCCCCTCCCCCGTGCACGCAGTGACCGCGATGACCGCCGAGACCGTGGTGCTGATCCCCGTGTTCGTGGTGGGCAGCGTGCTGCTGGCGCAGGCCGGGCTGCTCACCACGGTCACCGAGGGGCCCGGCCACTTCTGGCTCATGGCCGGGCTCGGCGTGCTCACCGCCGTTCCGCTCATCCTGTTCTCGGCGGCGGCCCGCTCCCTGACGCTGACCACGCTCGGGATGCTGCAGTACACGGCGCCCATCCTGCAGTTCCTCGTGGCGGTCACGGTGCTCGGCGAGCAGATGCCCGCGGCCCGCTGGGCGGGCTTCGGGCTGATCTGGCTGTCCCTGGCGGTGTTCACCGTGGACCAGCTGAACGCCTCCCGCCTGCAGCGTCGGGCGGTCCGGGCCGGGCGGGGCGCGCACGCCTAGACTGACGACATGCCCGCCAAGCCCCCCGCCCCCGTGTACCTCCCGGCCTTCCAGCGGCTCGTCCCGGACCTGCTGGGCGACGCCTGGGCCGAGGACGACGGCCTCTCCCCGGCCGACGTCGACGCCCGACTGGCCCAGTCCCCCGCGGCGGAGCAGCTCGGTGCCGGGCTCATGATCCCGGCCGCCCTGCGCGAGTTCTACCTCGCCCTGGGCAACTGCGGCGACCTCATGGAGACGGACCACTACGTGTGGGACCCCGAGGACCTCGAGGTGCGGGACGGCTTCCTCATGTTCCTGGAGGACGCGGACGAGACGGTCGTGTGGGGCCTGCCGGTGGACAACCTGGCGCTGCCGGACCCGCTGGTGTGGCGGCGCTCCGCCGGCGCCGACGCGCCCGAGGGCGAGTGGCAGGACGAGGGCGGCACCTTCAGCGAGTTCCTCACGGACCTGCTCGCGTGGACCTTCGAGGACCCCGAGGACGACGACGAGGGTCCGGACCGGTGACCGCGCCCGCCCCGGTCTCCCACGCCCCGGACGGCTACGTCTGCCCGTTCTGCGGGCTCGCAGCCGGCGACGTCTCCGACCCGGGCAACCGTTGCGAGCTCGGGGACACCGTCTACCAGGACGAGGACCTGCTCGTGCTCATCGCCGTGGACGGGTTCGGCGAGCACGAGGGACACGCCATGGTCTGCCCGGCCGAGCACTACGAGAACCTCTACGACCTGCCCCCGCGCGTGCTGCAGCGCATCGCCCTGATGGCCCAGCAGGTGGCGCTGGCCATGAAGCGTGCGTGGGCCCCGGAGGGAATCTCCACGCGCCAGCACAACGAGCCCGCCGGCAACCAGCACGTGTGGCACTACCACCTGCACGTCTTCCCGCGCTTCGAGGGGGACCTGCTCTACCGGCAGCTGCGCCACCCGGTGGCCCCGGAGGTCCGCGCCCTCAAGGCCCGGGAGCTCGCGGCCGCGCTGGACCCCGCCCCGACCCGCCTGGACTGAGCGGCCGCCCCGGATCACGGCGGTGACGCCGCGGACCGCGGCGTCAGGCCGAGCGCCCCACCACGTAGTCGGCGAACGCCTCGAGCGCCGTCTTCACGGCGGAGTCCGGCAACGGGGCGAGCGCCTGCTTGGCCTGCTCCGCCCAGCCGCGGGTGATCGCCCACGCCTCGTCGATGGCGGGGTGGCCCGTGAGCGCGGCGACGGCGGCGGCCAGCTGCTCGTCGGTGTCGAGCGGCCCGTCCACGAGCGCGCGCACCCGGCGGGCGTCCTCCGCCTCCGGCCCCTCCCCCTGCGCCGCCCGGGCCAGCAGCAGCGTGGTCAGGGTGGGCACGCGCTCGCGCAGGTCCGTGCCGGGGACCTTGCCGATCCGCTCGGCGTCGCCGGTGAGGTCGATCAGGTCGTCGGCGAGCTGGAAGGCCAGGCCCACCTTCTCGCCGTAGGCGCGCATCACCTGGACGGCGGCCTCGTCGGCCCCGCCCAGCAGCGCGCCGAGCATGCCGGCCGCGGCGATCAGCGAGCCGGTCTTGCCGGAGAGCACCGCGTAGTAGTGCTCGATCGGATCCGCGCCCTCGGCCGGGCCGCGAGTCTCCCACAGCTGGCCCTGCACGAGGCGTTCGAAGGTGTCCGCCTGGATCTGCACGGGCCGCGGGCCGAGCTCGGCCATGAGCTGGGAGGCGCGGGCGAAGATCAGGTCGCCGGCCAGGATCGCCGCCGAGTTTCCCCACAGTCGGTGGGCGGCGGGGGCGCCGCGGCGCACGGGGGCCTCGTCCATCACGTCGTCGTGGTACAGCGTGGCCAGGTGCGTCAGCTCCATCACGACGGCGGCCTGGCGGGCGGGCGCGTCCACGTCGGCGACCTCGCCGGAGGCCAGGGCGGGGTCGCCCAGGAGGGAGGCGAGCACCGTCAGGACCGGACGGACCCGCTTGCCGCCGGCGGCCAGCAGGTGGTGGGCGGCGGTGTCGGAGAAGAGGTCGTCGAAGCCGAGGGCGCTGTCCAGCTGCTCCTCGACCTGCTCGAGCGCGGTCAGCACGACCTCCAGGACACGGCCATGCTCGGCGAGGGGTTCGAAGCCGGAGGGCAGGGCGAAGCCGGGGTCTGCGGTGGTCACCGGGCAAGCCTACCCAACGGCGCGCCGCCCGCGGTCGTCAGCGCGGGGGTGAGCGCCTCGAGCACGCGGACGGCCCGGTCGACGGCGTCGCCGCCCCGCGCGTCCACCGTGTTGCCCATGACCTTCACCGCGGCCCGCAGCAGCGGGGGTGCGGCCATCCCGGCGCCCAGCGCCGCCTTCATCACGCGCGGATCGCCGATCAGGCGGGCGAACCGGGCGCCGAGGGCGAAGTGGCGGCCCCACAGGTGCTGGGTGATCACCGGGTAACGGGACAGGATCGCGTCCGCGGCGCCGTCGGTCCCGGCCGCGTGCGCCTGCACCGCCAGCTCCGCGGCGAGGCGGGCCGCCTCCATCGCGAACCCGATGCCCTCGCCGTTGAACGGGGACACCATGCCGGCCGCGTCGCCCACCAGGAGCATGCCCGGCACGTGCTGCGGGGTGCGGTTGAACGCCATCGGCAGGGCCGCGCCGAGGATCCGCGAGGTGCGCGTCTGCTCGGCGATCCCCCAGTCCGCGGTGAGCGCCCCGGTCCAGGACTTCAGCAGCCCGCGGTAGTCCAGCTTCCCGAACTGCGGGGAGGTGTCCAGGATGCCCAGGCCCACGTTCACGGTGCCGTCCGCGAGCGGGAACAGCCAGCCGTAGCCGGGCAGCGGGTTGCCCTCGGCATCCGGCAGGCGCAGCCAGGACTCCATCCACTCCCCCCGGTCGCCGGGCGGGGCGGGGATCGCCCCGTCGACGGCGGCGCCGGCGGTGTAGTAGGCCCGCACGGCCACGCCCATGGGCCGGTCCTCGCGGCGGTGCAGGCCCGCGGAGACGGCGGCGCGGGCGGAGACGCCGTCGCACGCGAGCACGATCGGTGCGGTGAAGCGGGCGGTCTCCCCGGTCTTGCGGCCGTTCGGCGCGATCAGCTCCGCGTCCAGCCCGACCACGCGTCCGGCCTCGTCCCGCACGACGCCGGTGACGGCGTGCCGCTCGCGGACCTCGGCGCCGCGGGTGCGCGCCAGGTCCGCCAGGAGGGCGTCGAAATCGCGTCGGGTGCGCGTGAGCGCGTAGTCCGGCCACGTCTGGGTGGGCGCCCACGGCACGTCCACGCTGCGCTCGCCCGCGCGCAGCCGCAGGCCGCGGATGACGCGCCAGCCGCCGTCGTCGCCGGGCTCGCCCCGGTGGGGCACGCCGAGCAGCTGCAGCTCCCGGACCGCCTGCGGGGTCAGGCCGTCGCCGCAGACCTTCTCACGCGGGTGCGCGGTCTTCTCGAGCACCACCACGTCCAGCCCCGCCGCGGCGAGGTGGGCGGCGGCGGTGGCGCCGGCGGGGCCGCAGCCGGAGATCAGCACGTCGGCACGGCGCACGACGGCGGGGGTCGAGTCGGGCGCGGGCGACGTCGGCGTGTCGGTCACTGGGGGGCCTCCTCGGCGGCGAGCTCGGCGGTGGGCGGGGCGGGTCCGGGACGGGGCACGCCGGCGGGAACGTGGCGCGCACCGCCGCGGCCAGGGCGGCGGCGACGCGCGGGCGGTCGGCGCGGTCGCAGCGGATCTCGAGCAGGCGCCGGCCCCGTACCGGGTCGGCGAGGGCTCGGACGAGGTCGACGCGGTCGGTGACCCGCGTGTGCGGGACGCCGTACGCGGCGGCCAGGGCGGCCAGGTCCACGCCGTGCGGGGTGCCGAAGAGCCGTTCGACGGGGTCCGCCATGCCGGGCGCCTCGGCCACGGCCCCGTGTTCGAGGCTCGCGAAGATCGCCCCGCCGTCGTCGTTGACGACCACGAGGTCGAGGTCCGGCTCGGTCTCGGTGGGGCCCACGAGCAGGCCGCCCGCCTCGTGCAGGGCGGTGAGGTCGCCGAGCAGGGCCACGGTCCGCCGTCCGCGCGCCAGTGCGACGCCCGCGGCCGTGGAGACGGTCCCGTCGATCCCGGCGAGCCCGCGGTTGGCGTACACCTCCGCGTCCGGCGCCGAGGGGGGCCGCCAGGTCAGGTCCACGTCCCGGATCACCGAGGACGAGCCCAGCACGAGCGGGCCCCGGACCATGGCGGCGCTCACGTGCGCCACCGTCTGCGGGCTGAGCCGGTCGCCGGCGTCGGTGGTGACGAGCACGTCCTCCACGGCGGCCTGGGCGCGCATCGAGGCGTGCTGCCACGCGGCGAGCCAGCCGGGCTCGCCCTGCCCGGCGAAGGCGGCGAGCTCCTCGAGGGTCTCCACGGGCGTCTCCCGGCGCCGGCCCGGCTCGAACCACGGTGCGGGCTCGGGGGCGTGCAGGGCCGTGGCGACGTCGGGGCGGGCCAGCAGGGCGTTGACCGTCCGGGTGAGCGTGGGCCGGCCGAACAGCACGACCCGTTCGATGCGGGCGGCCAGAGGGTGTGCGTCCGCGTCGCGCCCGCCGGCCGCGCCCAGCAGGAGCGGATAGGCGGCGATGGCGTTGGCGGAGAACCGCGCGTTCGAGGACGGCTCGGCCAGCAGGGGCAGGCCCAGGGACAGCGCGAAGGCCGCGGCCACGGGGCCGGCACCGTGGCAGGCCAGCACGACGGTGCGCCGCTGGTCCAGGCGGGCGACGTCCAGCTCGGGCAGCCCCGAGAGCACCGCCCCGGGCGCCCGGTAGGTCGACGCGGCGGGGGCCGGGCTCGCGCCGGTCGGGGCGACGGCCGGAGCAGGGGTGTGCGGCGCCGCGGCGGCGCCCATGGCGGCCGCCTCCTCAGGGCTCGGCACGAGCGGGTCGCGGAAGTGCAGGTTCAGGTGGACGGGCCCGGCCGGGGCCTCTGCCATCGTCACCGGACCGGGCGCGCCGTCGTCGGAACCGGCCTCGGCGACGACCCCCTCGGCCGCCAGCAGGGCCCGGCGCACGGTGGCCCGCACATGGCGCAGATGCTGCTCGGCGTCCACGCCGTCGGCCGCGTCGCAGCCGAGGGAGGCGGCAAGGCGGACGTGCGTGCCGAACACCTCCCTCTGGTCCGTGGTCTGGTTCGCACCGGTGCCGTGCAGCTCGGGCGGACGATCCGCGGTCAGCGCGATCACGCGCGTGCCGGCGTGGAAGGACTCCATCAGGGCGGGCAGCAGGTTCCCGACGGCGGTGCCCGACGTGGTCAGCACGCCCACCGGGCGCCCCGAGGCCAGCGAGAGCCCGTGGGCGAGGAAGCCGGCCGAGCGCTCGTCCACCCGCACGTGCAGGCGGACCTCGCCGGCTCGCTCGAGGGCCGCGAGCGCGTAGGCCAGCGGGGCGGAGCGGGAGCCGGGGCAGACCACCGCGTCCCGCATGCCGGCGTCGATCAGGGCGGTGGCGACGGCGCGCGCCACGGAGAGGGAGTCGACGGAGGTCATGGTGGCCACCAGTCTAGGCCCGGGCGCGGACGGGCCCCGGACGCGGCGAGGCCGCCACGGTGACGCGGTGGCGCCGGCCGTGACGGCCTCGTCGAGGGTCCTCGCGGAGGCGGGGGTCAGCCCTTCGGGCCCTTGCCGGCGCCCTTGCCGATGCCGTTGTTCCCGGTGGCGTTGAACACCTGGACGACGCACGGACGCGGGGCCGCGACCTTGTCGCCCACCTGGACCGGGCCGGTCGGGCTCAGGAAGTCCGGGAAGTAGGAGGTGTGCGCGCCCCAGGTGCCGTCCTCGCCCGGGTGCTGGACGTTGACGAACACGGAGTTGTCGCGGTCGTGGATCACGGGGCCGCAGGTCTCGGCGTCGCGGGGGACGGCGAGGAACTGCTGGACGCGGCCGCGCTCGGCGCCGTCGAGGGTGACCTTGTGCAGCGCGTCGGCGTAGCCGATGGTGCCGGGCTGGCCGTCGGTGGAGATCCAGAGGTTGCCCTCGGAGTCGAACGCCAGGTTGTCCGGGCAGGAGATCGGGGAGGCCTTCTCCTTCGGGTAGCCGGCGAAGTAGGCCGAGGAGGAGACCGCCGGGTCGCCGGCGAGCAGCAGGATGACCCAGGTGAAGGTGGTGGAGGTGTGATCCCCGCCCCGCTCGGTGATCTCGATGACGTGGCCGTCGCGGTTGCCGATGACCGGGTTGGCCTCGTCCACGGCGGTGCGCTTGGTGTTGTTGGTCAGGGCCGCGTAGACCTTGCCGGTGACCGGGTTGGTCTCGACGTCCTCCGGGCGGTCCATCTTGGTGGCGCCCATCTTGTCTGCCGCGAGGCGGGTGTAGACGAGGACCTCGGCCAGGGACATGCCCGGGACGAAGGACGTCTTCTCGTCGGCCAGGGCGATCCACTCGCCGGAGCCGTCGAAGGCGCCGTCCGAGGGCAGGGTGCCCTTGCCGTCGATCTGGGCGGCCGGGGAGTCGCCGGAGAACTTGGCCACGTAGAGGGTGCCCTTGTCCATCAGGCGCATGTTGTGCTTCTTGTCGCCCTCGCGGACCTTCTCTGCGGAGACGAACTTGTACAGGTAGTCGTGGCGCTCGTCGTCGCCGGAGTAGACCACGGCGTGGCCGGACGGGGAGATCACGGCGGTGCCGGCCTCGTGCTTGAAGCGGCCCAGGAGGGTGTGCTTCACGGGCGTGGAGGTCGGGTCCTCGGGGTCGATCTCGACGACCCAGCCGAAGCGGTTGGCCTCGTTCTCGTAGCCGGGCTTGGTCAGGTCGAAGCGGTCGTGGACCTTCTCCCAGCCGCGGCTGGTGGCGGAGGCGGAGATGCCGTAGCGCTTCTCCTCGGCGGTGCCGCGACCCTTGAAGTACTGGTTGAAGTTCTCCTCGCCGGAGAGCACGGTGCCCCACGGGGTGGTGCCGCCGGCGCAGTTGTTCAGGGTGCCCAGCACGCGGGTGCCGGTCGGGTCCTCGACGGTCGTGAGCAGCGCGTGGCCGGCGGCCGGGCCGCGGACCTCGAACTCGGTGGTGCCGGTGATGCGGCGGTTGCGGCGGCCGCCGCGGACGTACTCCCACGGGGCGCCGCGCTTGGCGCGCTTGAGGTCCACGATCGACAGGCCGTGGGCCTGGAGGCCGACGTTGACGACGTCCTCGAAGTTCGAGGCGATGTACTCCGGGGAGAACATGATGTTCTCGTTGGTGTACTCGTGGTTGGAGACGAGGTAGCCGGAGCGGTCGTTGCCGCCGTCGGTGATGATGTTCAGGTAGTCGTTGTTGTAGCCGAACTGGGCGGCCTGCGACGCACCGGTCTGGTGCTCGATGTCGAACTCCGGGGAGTCGGCGAACAGCGGGTCGCCCCAGCGGATCACGGTGCCCCAGTCGTAGCCCTCCGGCACGGTCATGGTGTCCACGGTGCGGCTCACCGGCGCGATGGGCTCGAAGGGGAGCTTGCCGCCGCCGGTCGGGCGCCGGCCGTTGTCCGCGAGCGCCTCGGGGGCCTGGGCCACCTGGGAGCCGATGACGACGGCGGCGGCGAGACCGGTGCCGCCGACCAGGGCGGAGCGGCGCGAGATGGCGGTCTCCGCGATCTGCTGGAAGGTCGGGTTCGCCGAGGTGTTGGGCACCGGGTGGGCGCACGCGTTGCCGCACTTGAGCTCGCACGTGACGGCGGAGCGGTTGCCACGGGTGTGGCCGGCCATGGGGAGGAGGCGCTTCAGCATGACGGGGTCCTTCGCGTCGTGGGGATGGTTCGGGGTCCGGTGCCGGGCCGGAGGCGACCCCGGGGGTGAGACCGGCCGGGGCCGCCATCACCTTGGCCCCTCGCTCCGAGCGGCGAGCCACGCCCAGGTGGCCGCGAGTTGAACTCTTCCCGGCCGCCGGATTTCGCCCCGTCGACATGCTGTAATCCGGCTCACCTTCCCCGCGCCGACGGGGACCGGGCGGGCTCGTCAGCCCTGCGCGGCCAGCACCGCGTGGGCCGCGCGCAGGCGGTCGGCCCACCACGCCTGCCGCGTCCCGTCCGCCCGGACGCGGTCGAGCAGCTCCGGGTCGGGGGCGGGTGCCCGCTCCCCCGGTGCCGGGAGGGCCCCCGCGCGCGGGCGCCAGGCCGGGGCGACGACGTCGTGCTCGAAGAGGGCCGCGGTGCCGAGCCCGCACGCGTGCGGCAGGGACGGCAGGCAGGCGGCGAGCGCGGCGCCGCCGGCGATGCCCACGGAGGTGTCTAGCGCGGAGGAGACCACCGCGGGCAGCCCCGCGGCCGCCACGATCGCCGCGGCGCGGCGCACGCCCCCGAGCGGCTGGACCTTCACCACGATCAGGTCCGCGGCCCCGGCGGCCGCGACGGCGAGCGGGTCCTCGGCCTTGCGGACCGCCTCGTCCGCGGCGATCGGGGTGGGGACGCCCCGGGCGCGCAGCTCCGCGCGGACCTCCGCGAGGTCGGTGATGCCGGGCACGGGCTGCTCCGCGTACTCGAGGCCGACGTCGGCCAGCGCGGTGAGCACGTCAACGGCCTCGGCGGGCGTCCAGCCGGCGTTGGCGTCGACGCGGACCTGCGCGTGGGGCAGCAGCGCGCGCACCCGCCGCACGCGGGCCAGGTCGGCCTCGCGGCTGCCGGGGACGAGCCCGCCCTCGGGGCCGTGCTCGGCCACCTTGACCTTGACCGCGGTGATGCCGTCGCCGTAGCGGGCCAGGACGGCCTCGACGTCGTCCGCGGCCACCGCGGGCACGGTGGCGTTGACGGGGACCGTCTCGCGGACCGGGGCGGGCCAGCCCTGCCAGCCGGCCTCGATCGCGGCGGCCAGCCACGCGGCGCACTCGTGCGGACCGTACTCCGGGAACGGGGAGAACTCGGCCCAGCCCGCCGGGCCGCGCAGCAGCAGGGCGTGGCGCAGGTCCGTGCCGCGGAACCGCACGCGCATCGGCAGGGCGACCGCGACGGCGTCGGCCAGCAGCTCCTCGACGCTCGGCAGGGCGGGACCGCCCGGCGCGCCGGGCAGCGGGGGCAGGGCGGGGGCGGTGCTCATGCGGCCAGTGTAGGAAGGGCGCTCGGCTCCCGTTCCGACGGGCGCCGGCGGGGTGGGACTGTCTGTGTCGGCGCCGACGCTCAGACGGCGCGGAGGTAGCCGAGGGCTCGGGCCAGGTCCACGGCGCGGTCGTGAGCGCCGAGCACCCCCTCCAGGCCGGCGACGACGGCGGCCGTCACCTCCTCGGTGAGATGCCAGTCGGCGGTGAACGGGTCGTCGAAGCGCGCCCACGCCGTGCCCACGGCCGCGAGCGCGCGGGTCATCTCCGTGAGGTCCCGGAAGACCGGTCGCGGCTCGTCCAGGCGGTCCTCCCAGCCCTCGTCTCCCGGGGCCATGAGCACCTGACCGGTGGAGGCCGCGTGGATGAACGGGTCGGCGCCCTGCTTGGCCACCACCGTCCAGTCCTCGTTCCAGTCCACCAGCAGCGCACCGGTTCGGTGGTTCCACCGGTAGCCGGCCTGCTCGTCCCAGAGGCGGTCCAGCGGGAAGAACATCACGGGCAGGCCGAGGGTGTCGATCTCCAGCCACTCCGGCCCCACGTAGCGGTAGAAGTCGGCCAGGTCCGGGGCGAGGGGCTCCTCGGCGGCCCACTCGATGGGCTCCTGCCGGCTCAGCCGGCCGAACGGGGCCAGGGCGTCCCGGGCGGCCAGCAGGTCCTCGGCCGAGAGACGGGGCCGGGGGCCCGGCTCGGCACGTGCTGGTCTACGCCGCCCTGGTGTGGTCCTCCGCCGGCCAGGTGCTCGAGTACCAGGTGTTCCGTGCCGTCGAGGAGCGCTACGCGGACACCGTGCCGGACGTGGCCTCCCAGGTGGTGCGGATCCTGCCGCTCGGGCTGGCGGTCGGCATGGCGCTGGCCTCGCTCGGCGCGCTCGCCGTGGCCCGGTGGCGGCGGCGGGGGCTGCTCGCCCTCCTCGTGCTGGCCGGGTCCAACCTCACCACGCAGCTGCTCAAGGCGGCGCTTCCGCGGCCCGAGCACGCCGACGGGGTCCCGTGGTCCGGCGGCAACTCACTGCCCTCGGGCCACATGACGCTCGCGACGGGCGCCGCGGTGGCCGCGCTGCTGGTCGTGCCCGCCCGGTGGCGACCTCTCACCACCGTCCTCGGCGCCGTGGTGAGCGCCTGCACCGGCGCCGTCGCCTACATGGAGGCCTGGCACCGGCCGTCGGACATGGCCGCCGCGGCGCTCGTGTCCGCCGCCTGGGGCCTGCTCGCCGTGCCGTTCGCCCGGTACGACGGCGCACCGCGGCCCGCACCGCGCGGCGCCCGCGGCGTGGAGGCCACGCTCTGGTCCCTGGGCGTCGCGGGCCTGGCGGCCGGGCTGACACTGCTGGCCCTCACCCTCGACACCCCCGCGACCAGCGGCGCAGGCCCCCACCCGGCGGCCGAGCCGGCCGGGATCCTGCTCAGCGCCTCCCCCGCGGTCCTGCTGTGGGGCGCGCTCGGCACGGCCTTTCGCCGCGGCCGCGCGGACTGACCCCTCCCCGCACGCTCACCGCACCCCCGCCAGACGACGAGCCCTGCGATGTGGCGGCCATTCCTCGCGGATGGCCGCCACATCGCAGGGCTCGTCCGGGGTCGAGGCGGGCGGGGATCGTCCGGATCAGATCCGGGCGAGGGCCGCCGTCGGGTCGTGGAGGCAGTCCGCCACGAACGTGAGGAACGCGCTCGCGGTGGCGCCGTCGGTGACGCGGTGGTCGAAGGTCACGGTCATCTCGGTGACCTTGCGGACCACGATCTCCCCGTCCACGACCCACGGGCGGTCGATGATCCGGCCGATGCCGAGCATCCCGACCTCGGGCACGTTGATGATCGGCGTGGCGCCGTCCGTGCCCAGCGGGCCGTAGTTGTTCAGCGTGAACGTGCCGCGGGTGAGCTCGGCCGCGGCGGCCCTGCCCGCGCGGGCGCGGCTGACGGTGTCGTTGATCGCGGCGGTGAGCTCGTCCGCGGACAGCTTCTCCGCGTGCTCGATGGACGGCACCATGAGGCCGCGGTCGGTCTGCACGGCCAGACCGAGGTGGACGCCGTCGACCTCCACGATCTCGTCCTGGCCGTCCGCCCCCGCCTCGATGCGCGCGTTCATCACCGGGTACCGGCGCAGGCCGGCCAGGGTGAAGCGGGCGATCAGGCCGAGCAGCGAGGGCGCGTTCTCCGGGTCCTTCGCCTTGAGCGCGGCCCGCAGCTCGAGCAGGGCGGTGACGTCCACGTCCAGCCACGCCGTGACCTCCGGGACCTCGCGGCGCGAGCGGGAGAGCTGGTCCGCGATCACCTTGCGCACCCCCGAGATCGGGGTGCGGGCGACGACGGCCAGGCCGGTCCGCCCGTCCACGGCGCCCGGCTGCGCGGTGGCCTCGGCCGCCGGGACGGCGGCGGCCGACGGGGCCGGGGTCGGGGTGGCCTGCGGGGCGAAGCCCTCGACCGCCGCGAGCACGTCGGCGCGGGTGATCAAGCCGTCCGGGCCCGTGCCGGTCAGCGCGGCCACGTCCACGCCCTTCTCGCGGGCGAGCTTGCGGACGATCGGGGAGGTCACGCGCGGGGCGCCGGCCCCGGCCGTGGGGGCCGGCGTCGGGCGGGCGGCGCCGCGGCCGCGCTTGGACGGACGGCTGCGGGAGGTGGCCTTGTGGCCGGAGGTGCCGTAGCCGATGAGCACGGCGCCGGAGGCCTCGTCGTCGGAGCCGGCGACGTCGCCGTCGCCGCCGCGGGCCTTGTCCGGCTTCGGCTGGACGCCGGCCATCTCCTCCTCGCGGTAGCTCAGCGCGCCGGGGCGGGCGGCCTCGGCAGCGGCCGCACCGGTGGCCGGCGGGACGGCCAGGGCCTCGGTGCCGGCGGCGGGCGCGGAGCCCTCACCGGACTCGCCGGCCGCGCCGATGGTGATCAGCGGGCTGCCGACGTCCATGGTCTCGCCCTCGGCGCCGTGCAGGGTCAGCACGGTGCCGGCGTACGGGCTCGGCACCTCGACGAGGGCCTTGGCGGTCTCGACCTCGACCATGGGCTGGTCGACGGCCACGGTGTCGCCCTCGGCGACGAGCCAGCGGACGATGTCGGCCTCGGTCAGGCCTTCGCCCAGGTCGGGCAGCAGGAAGGTGTTGCTCATGCGCGGGCCTCCTCGGCGTCCAGGTCCCAGTTCAGGTCGTCGATCGCGTCCAGGATGCGGTCGATGTTCGGCAGGTGGTGCTCCTCGAGCTTCGGCGCGGGGAACGGGATGTCGAAGCCGGTCACGCGGCCCACGGGCGCCGCCAGCGAGTGGAAGCAGCGCTGCTGGATCCGGGCCACCAGCTCGGAGGCCACGGATGCGAAGCCCTGCGGCTCGGCGACGACGACGGCGCGGCCGGTCTTGGCGACCGAGGCGGCCATCGTGTCCTCGTCCAGCGGGTTCACGGTGCGCAGGTCCACGACCTCCACCGAGAGCCCCTCCTCCGCGGCCGCGTGGGCGGCGGCGAGGCAGGTGGGCACGGAGGGGCCGTAGGAGACGAGGGTGACGTCCGTGCCCTCGCGGACGACGGCGGCGCGCGCCCAGGCCTCGCCGTGCTCCTTCTTGTCCTCGACGCGGGCCCAGCCCTCCTCGAACTCGGCGCGCAGCTGGTCGAGGTCGAGCTCGGCCTTGGTCCAGTACATCTTCTTGGGCTCCATGAAGACCACCGGGTCGTCCAGGCGGATGGCCGAGCGCAGCATCATGTACGCGTCCTTCACCGAGGCCGGGGTGTACACCTTCAGGCCCGGGGTGTGCGCGTAGTAAGACTCGGAGGAGTCGCAGTGGTGCTCCACGCCGCCGATGCCGCCGCCGTAGGGGATGCGGATGGTGATCGGCATGGGCGTGGCGCCCTTGGTGCGGTTGCGCATCTTGGCCACGTGCGAGGCGATCTGCTCGAAGGCCGGGTACGCGAACGCGTCGAACTGCATCTCGATCACGGGGCGGGCGCCGCCGAGGGCCATGCCCACGGCCATGCCCGCGATGCCGGACTCGGCCAGCGGGGTGTCGAAGCAGCGCTCCTCGCCGAAGCGCGCGGTCAGCCCGTCCGTGATGCGGAAGACGCCGCCGAGGGTGCCGACGTCCTCGCCGAACACCACCACCATGTCGTCGGCGGCCATCTCGTCGGCCAGCGCCGCGTTGAGCGCGGCGGCGAAGGTCAGGGTCGCCATGCTCAGGCCTCCTGGTTCTCGGAACGGGACAGCTCCTCGGCCAGCTGCGCGCGCTGGGCGGCGAGCTGCGGGGTCTGCACGGAGTAGACGTGGTCGAACAGCTCGAGCGGATCGAGCTCCGTCTCGGCGTTCATGGCGTCACGCAGCTGCTGCGCGACGTCCTCGGCGTCGCGGGCGATCTGGGCCGAGACCTCCTCGGTGAGGGCGCCGGTGGACTCGAGGTAGGCGGTCATGCGGCGCAGCGGGTCGCGCGCCTCCCACTCCTTCACCTCGGCGTCGTCGCGGTAGCGCGAGGGGTCGTCCGTGTTGGTGTGCGCCTGCATGCGATAGGTGTCCGCCTCCACGAGGAAGGGGCCCTGGCCCTGCCGGCACAGCTCCACGGCGCGGCCCAGCACGGCCAGCAGGGCGCCGAGGTCGTTGCCGTCCACGCGCTCGCCGGCCAGGCCGTAGCCCACGGCCTTGTGGGCCAGGGACGGGGCGGCCGACTGCTTGGCGAACGGCACGGAGATGGCGAACTTGTTGTTCTGCACGAAGAAGATCACCGGCAGCTTGAACACGGCCGCGAAGTTCAGCGCCTCGTGGAAGTCGCCCTCGGAGGTGCCGCCGTCGCCGACCATCGCCAGGCACACGACCTCCTCGCCGCGCAGTCGGGCGGCCTTGGCCATCCCGACGGCGTGCAGCATCTGGGTGGTCAGGGGCGTGGACTGGATGGAGACGTGGTGCTTCTGGGGGTCATAGCCCTGATGCCAGGTGCCCTGGTAGGCCACCATCACCTCGAGCGGCGGGACGCCGCGGGCGATCACGGCCACGGTGTCGCGGTAGGTCGGGAACAGCCAGTCGTGCTCGCCCAGGCAGACGGCGGCGGCGACCTCGGAGGCCTCCTGGCCGTGCGAGGACGGATAGACGGCCATGCGGCCCTGGCGCACCAGGGCGTAGGCCTGGTCGTTGACGCGGCGGCCGATGACGAGGTGGCGGTAGGCGGCCAGCAGCTCCTCGTCGGAGGGCAGGGGATACTCGTGGCCGGGCTCGGTGCCCTGCTCCTCCGGGGCCAGCAGCGTGCCGTCCTCGCCGATCAGCTGGATGCGGCGGGCGGCGGGGAGCAGGTACTCCTCGAGGGAGATGCCGAAGGCGGCGCCGGCGTTCGGGCGGGTCTCGGCCTCGTCGGTCCGGGCGGCCCCGGGCACGGCGGGGGTGGGGTCACTCATGGCGGGTCCTCTCGATCTGTGGCCTTCAGTGTGCCCAAGAGGGTCAATGTGTCGCTCGCCCGCCCGTGATCACGAGACAATCGAATGCAAACCAGGCACTCCATCAGACGAACTGCTATGGTGACTCGTGCCACGTAGACGGTCCGCCGCCGCGTGGCCGACCCGTCCGCCCGCCCCAGGAGGAGCCATGGCCGCCGAGCCGCTGGACCGCGTGGACCGCGCGATCGTCCGCGAACTGACGCAGGACGGGCGGATGTCCGTCGCGGCCCTGGCCGAGCGCGTGCACATCTCCCGCGCGCACTGCTACTCGCGCCTGAACCGCCTGCAGGACGCGGGCGTGATCACAGGCTTCACCGTGCGGGTCGACCCCGTCAAGGTCGGCTTCGGGGCCTCCGCCCACGTGACCATGAAGCTGCGTCAGCACGACTGGCGCGAGCTGCGCGCCACGCTCCTGGCCATCCCCGAGGTCTCCCACGTCTCCCTCGTGGGCGGGAACATGGACGTGATCCTGCTGGTCCGCGCGCGGGACACCGCCGACCTGCGCCGCGTGATCTTCGACGAGCTGCAGACCCTGCCGAGCGTCGTCGACACGCAGACGTACATGGTGTTCGACGACCAGGCCTCCGGGCAGACCATCCCCCCGGACGAGACCGCCGACTGAGCCGACGGCCCGGCGCCCCGGTCAGCGCGAGCGCACGACGACGGCCGGCGGGTCCGCCACGGCCCCCGGCCCGCGCGGCAGCACCGCGGCGAACACGACCGCTCCGACACCGCAGACGACCGCGAGGGAGCCGACGCCGACGGCCAGCCCGGCCGCGGCGGTCACCCCGGACAGCAGCAGCGGCCCGGCCAGCATCCCCGCGTCGGACATCGAGCGCCACAGGCCGAGGAACTGGGCGCGCGCGTTCGGCGGCGAGTGGTCCGCCCCGAGGGTCATCACGATCCCCGCGCCGAAGCCGTTGCCGATGCCCAGCAGCACCGCCGCCGCCGCGAACGCCGTCGGCTCCCGGGTGAAGCTGATGGCCAGGAACCCCGCCCCCAGCAGGGTCAGGCACGGCACCGCCACGGCGCGCCGGCCGAAGCGGTCCATGAGCCGGCCCGAGGGGTAGAAGAGCAGCAGGTCCGCCGCGCCGGCCAGGCCGAAGACGAGCGACGCCGTCGCCGCGTCCAGGCCCAGGTGCGTGGCCCACAGCGGGATGACGGCGTTGCGCGCCGCGCGGGCGGCGGAGACGGCCACGACACCGAAGCCGGCCGTGAGCAACGCCCCCCGCCGGGCGCGCGCCACGTCCAGCAGCCGGGGTCGACCGGCCGGGCCGGGCTCCTCCCCCGCCGCCGGACCGGACGCCGGCACCGGCAGATCCCGGATCCGCAGGCACAGCAGGGCGCCGACGGCCATGGCCGCGGCGGCCGCGGCGAACGCGCCGTCCAGCCCGAGCGGGGCCTGCGCGGCCGCGCCCAGGAACGGGCCCAGGAAGGTCCCGATCCGCACGGTCCCGCCGAGCGTGGACATCGCGCGGGCCCGGTGCGTGGCCGGCACCGCCACCGCCAGGTACGCCTGACGGGCCAGGTTGAACCCGGCCCCGGCCATGCCCACGGCGAGCACCGCGGCCAGGAACAGCGCCAACCGCCCCGGCTCGGCC
>NZ_JABFAY010000015.1:153434-184350 GCF_017168495.1 Micrococcus sp. KRD096
GCCCCGGCTCGGCCACCCCCGCCGCCGACGACCCCGAGGACACCCCGGCCGTCGTCGCCCAGGCCAGGCCTGCGCCGGCCGTGCCGAGCACGGCGGAGACGACCATGGTGACCCGCTCCCCCGCCCGGGCCGCGAGCGCCGAGGCCGGCCCGTTGGCCACGAGCGAGCCGAGCCCCACCAGCAGCACGACGGCGGCCGCCCGCGCCGCGTCCAGGCCGAGGGCCAGCGCCGCCACCGCGAGCGCGGGCGTCATGGCGCCCAGGCCGACGGCGTAGACGGTGGAGGGGGCGTAGATCTGCACGGCGTCGCGCAGCGCCTCCCGGGTGCGGGCGGCGGAGGCGGAGCGGGGACGCATGCCCGCGAGCGTAGCGGGACGGCACGCGCGCGATCGTCGTGGGACCGGGTCACTACGCTGGTGCCATGGCCTCCCGCACCGCCTCTCCACCGCCCTCGCCCGCCCCGTCCACCGCCGCTCCCCGCGGCGCCCTGGACCGGTACTTCCGCATCACCGAGCGCGGCTCGTCGGTGGGCCAGGAGTTCCGCGGCGGCCTCGCCACGTTCCTGGCGATGAGCTACATCGTGGTGCTGAACCCGCTGATCCTGTCCGGGCCGGACTCGGCCGGGAACACCCTGGGCATCCCCGCCGTGGCCGCCGTGACCGCGCTCGTGGCGGGCGTCATGACCATCGTCATGGGCGTGTGGGCGCGGCACCCGTTCGCGGTGGCCGCGGGCCTGGGCGTCTCCGCGTTCGTCTCCATCACCATCGCCACGACGCCGGGGCTCACCTGGCCCCAGCTGATGGGCCTCGTCACCCTCGCCGGTCTCGTGATGCTGCTGCTCGTGGTGACCGGCTTCCGCCGCGCTGTGTTCGACGCGGTCCCGGAGGCGCTGAAGTCCGGCATCGTGGTGGGCATCGGCCTGTTCATCGCACTGATCGGCCTCGTCAACGCCGGGTTCGTGCGGCGGCTGCCGGACGCCGCCGACACGACGGTCCCGGTGGGCCTGGGCACGGGCGGCGAGCTCGAGGGCTGGCCCGTGCTGGTCTTCGTCGTCGGGCTGCTGCTGACCGCGGTCCTCGTGATCCGCAAGGTGCGCGGCGCGATCCTGATCGGCATCGTCGCGGCGACGATCCTCGCCAACGTACTGGAGGCCGTGTTCCACATCGGCCCCTCCGTGGACGCCGACGGGAACGCCGTGCCCACCGGCTGGTCCCTGATCGCCCCCTCCCTGCCCGAGTGGACCGCCCCGGACCTGCACCTGCTCGGCAGCGTGGACCTGTTCGGCGCCTTCACCTCCGTGGGCGGGCTGATGGCCTCCCTGCTCGTGTTCGCGATCCTGCTCTCCGTGTTCTTCGACGCGATGGGCGTCTCCGTGGGCCTGGCCCGCGAGGCCGGCACCGTGAACCCGGACGGCTCCATCCCCGACCTGAACCGGGTGCTCGCCGCGGACGCGCTCGCGGTCGCCGTGGGCGGCGGCGCCTCCGGCTCGGCGCACCAGATCTTCGTGGAGTCCGGCACCGGCATCGGCGAGGGTGCCCGGACCGGCCTGGCCTCCGTGTTCACCGGCCTGTTCTTCCTCGCGGCCGTGTTCCTCTCCCCGCTCATCCACCTCGTGCCGTTCGAGGCCGTGGCCCCCGCGCTCGTGGTGGTCGGGTTCATGATGTGCCAGCACGTGGTGCAGATCGACTGGTCCGACCCGGGCGCGGCCTTCCCCGCGTTCCTCACGTTCATCCTCATGCCGTTCACCTACTCGATCGTCAACGGCATCGGCGCCGGCGTGGTGGCCTACGCGGTGATCCGCACGGGCCAGGGCCGCGGCCGCGAGGTGCACCCGCTGCTGTGGTTCGTGGCGCTCGCGTTCGTCGCGTACTTCGGGCTCGGCGTGGTCCGGGCGGCGCTCGGCCTGAACTGACCCGCCACCCCCGACAGCGGCGCACCGGACCGGTGCGCCGCCGTCGTCGTGTGCGGCGCGGGGTGTCGGCCCCGCCCCGCGCGGCGTGATGGGATGGGCCGCATGCCCCAGACCACGTCGCACGCCCCCGTCCCGCCGTCCGCCTCCGCCGAGCCCGTGACCCGCCGCCACCACGGCCACACGTTCCAGGACGACTTCGAGTGGCTGCGCGGCAAGGCGGAGCCCCGCGTGCTCGAGCACCTGGCCGCCGAGAACGCGTACACCGAGGCCGTGACCGCGGACCAGGCGCCGCTGCGCGAGGCGATCGTCGGTGAGATCAAGGCCCGCACGGTGGAGACGGACCGCTCCGTGCCCGCCCGCCGGGACGGGTGGTGGTACTTCGTGCGCACCCGCGAGGGCGCCGAGTACCCGATCCACTGCCGCGTGCCCGCACGCGACACCGGCGACCTCGAGGCCGACTGGACCCCGCCCGTCATCACCCCGGAGGCGGCCCTGCCGGGCGAGCAGGTGATCCTGGACGGCAACGCCGAGGCCGAGGGCCACCCGTTCTTCGCGCTCGGCGGCCTGCACATCAGCCCGGACGCCACACGGGTGGCCTACGCCGTGGACCACACCGGCGACGAGCGGTTCACCCTGCGCGTGCGCGAGATCGCCACGGGCGAGGACCTGCCGGACGCCGTCGAGAACGTGGCCCACGGTGTCCGCTTCGACCGCTCGGGCACCCGCGTGTTCTACACCGTGTGGGACGACTCGTGGCGGCCGTACCAGGTCAAGGCCCACGTGCTCGGCACCGACCCGGCCGAGGACGTGCTCCTGCACGAGGAGGCCGACCCGGGCATGTGGACCGGCTTCGAGGGCGTCGCCGACCGCACCCAGCTGCTGATCGGCGTCGGCAACTCGGAGGTCTCCGAGACCCTCGTGGTCGACCTGCCGGAGGACCCCGCCGCGCCCCTGCCGGCCCCGCGCGTGCTGATCCCCCGCGCGTGGCGGATGCTCGCCGACGTCGAGCCCGTCACCGACGCCGACGGCGTCCGCCGGCTGCTCGTGGTCCACGACCGCGCCCTGGACGACGACGGCGCCCCCGTCGCCGCGCCCAACGGGATGCTCTCGGTGGTCGCCGAGGCGGACGTCGCCGACCGCGGCGCCTGGCGCACCGTCGTGCCGCACCGCGAGGACGTGAAGGTCGACGGTGTCATGGTCACCCTGACCCACGCCGCCCTGGCCGTGCGCCGGGAGACGACCCCGCGCGTCGTCGTCACCGAGCTGGACGCCGTGCTGGCCGGGCAGGCCGCGCACTGGCGCGAGCCCGCGTTCGACGAGGAGCTCTACGCGTGCCATCTGTCCGCGACGGCGGCCGAGTCCCCGTTCCTGCGGCTGGCCTACACGTCCTGGATCACGCCCGCGCGCGTGCTGGACGTCTCGGCGGCGACGGGCGAGGTGCACCTGCGCCGCGAGACGGAGGTGCCCGGCTACGACCCGGCCGACTACGTGGCCGAGCGCGTGTGGGCGCCGGCGTCCGAGCCGTCGTCGGTGACCGGGGAGGACGTGCGGATCCCCGTCACCGTGATCCGGCGCCGCGACGTGAAGCCGGACGGGACGGCCCCGTGCGTGGTGTACGGCTACGGCTCCTACGAGATGTCCATGGACCCCGTGCTGGGTGTGGCCCGGCTGTCCCTGCTGGACCGGGGCGTGGTGTTCGCGGTCGCGCACGTGCGCGGCGGCGGCGAACTGGGCCGGCGCTGGTACGAGGACGGCAAGAAGCTGGCCAAGCGGCACTCCTTCACGGACTTCGTGGACGCCACCCGGCACCTCGTGGACCTCGGCTGGGCGGACCCGGCGCGTGTGGCCTGCATGGGCGGCTCGGCCGGCGGCCTGCTCATGGGCGCGGTACTGAACCTCGCGCCGGAGCTGTACCGGGCGTGCCTGGCGGTGGTGCCGTTCGTGGATGCGCTCACCACCATCCTCGACCCGGAGCTGCCGCTGTCCGCGCTCGAGTGGGAGGAGTGGGGCAACCCGATCGAGGACGCGGCCGTGTACGAGGCCATGCGCGCCTACACCCCGTACGAGAACGTGCGGGCGGTGGACTACCCGGCGATCGCCGCGGTCACCAGCCTGCACGACACCCGCGTGCTCTACGTGGAGCCCGCCAAGTGGGTGGCGCAGCTGCGCCGCACCGTCACCTCGGACCAGGCGAGGCCGCTGGCCGACGGCGGCGCGCCCGTGCTGCTGCGCACCGAGATGGACGGTGGGCACGGGGGCGCCTCCGGCCGGTACCAGGGCTGGGAGGACACCGCGTGGGAGTACGCGTTCCTGCTCGCGGCGCTGGGGGCCGTCGAGCGGCTGGACTGACGGGGCGGACGGTCAAGCCTCGGCCGCGCCGCGGGCGTCCTCCAGGGCGTCCACGGCGCGGATCAGGCCCAGGTGGGAGAACGCCTGCGGGAAGTTGCCCGCCATCCGGTCCAGCTCGTCGTCGTACTCCTCGGCCATGAGCAGCAGGTCGTTGGCACAGTCGTCCAGGCGGGCCATGAGGCGCTCCGCGTCCTCGACGCGGCCGGATCGGGCGTACTGCTCCACGAGCCAGAAGGCGCACATGATGAACGGCGCCTCCTCGCCCGGCAGCCCGTCCATGCCGGTGGCGCGGTACCGCATCACCAGGCCGGTCTGGGTGACGAGGTCCTCCTCCACGCGGGCCACCGTGGCGAGCATGTGCGGATCGTCGTGGGGCACGAAGCCGGTGTGGGGGATCTGCAGCAGGGAGGCGTCCGTCTCCGTGGAGCCGTAGGTCTGCCGGAAGGCGCCGTCCTCGTCCACGCCCTCGGTGAGGATCTCCTCCCGCAGCTCCTCCCGCGCCCGCTCCCAGGCCTCGAGCTCGTCGTCGCGGGCCGGCAGCCCGTGGTCCCGGGCGGCGTGCAGGGCCTGGTCCAGGGCGGCCCACATCATCACGCGGCCGTGCGTGAAGAACGCGGGCTCGCCCCGCATCTCCCACAGGCCGTGCTCCTTCGTGTCCCGGTGCGCCAGCAGGCGCTCCACGAGCCGCTTCTGCAGCGTCCAGGACCACGGGTCCTCCCCCACGCCCGCGTCCCGCAGCTTCCCGAGGGCGAGCATCACCGTGCCGATCACGTCCGCCTGCCACTGGTCCGCGGCCCCGTTGCCCACGTGCACGGGGCGCGAGCCCTCGTAGCCGGGCAGGTGCTCGAGGTCCCGCTCGGGCATGCGGCGCCCGCCGGAGAGCGTGTACATGATCTGCACGTCCTGCGGGTCGCCGGCGATCGCGCGCAGCAGCCAGTCCCGCCAGGCCTTGGCGTCCTCCGTGTGGTTGTGGGCCATGAGCGCCTCGAGGGTGAGGGCGGTGTCCCGCAGCCACACGTAGCGGTAGTCCCAGTTGCGCACGCCCCCGATGTCCTCCGGCAGGCTCGCGGTGGGGGCGGCCACGATGCCGCCCGTGTCCCGGTGGGTCAGGCCCTTGAGCACCAGCAGGGAGCGGGCCACCCGGTCGGCGCGCGGGCCGGTGGCCTCCAGCTCGCCCAGCCACTCCACCCAGCCGGCCACGGTGGCCTCGAGGGCCCGCTCCGCGTTCGGGGCGGCCGGCGCCATGAACCACGAGGGGTACCAGGCGAGCGTCCATGCGGCGGACCCGCCCTCCTCCAGCGGGGTGCTGCCGCGGTGGCTCAGCCCGTCCGGGCTCAGGTCCGGCCCGTGCACGGCCAGGGCGTCGCCGCCGGCGACCACCGCGAGGAAGGACTCCCCCGCCGGGTCGGTCTGCCGGGACACCCACGGGGTCACCTCGCCGTAGTCCAGCCGGACGTGGAGCCGCTGCTCCACGCTCACGCGGCCGGCGGTGCAGCGCACGAGCCGCACCAGGTCCGCCCGGGCCTGTTCGCCCTCGCCCGTCGAGGCGAGCGCGCCGCCGTCGTCGTCCACCGCCACGCCGGAGCCGCGATGGCTGGTCAGCGGCATGAACTCGAGGACCTCCGCCTCCCCCTCGGGGCCGCGCCAGCGCGTGCGCAGCACGAGCGTGCCGGGCAGGTAGGCGCGCTCCACGACCTCGCCGTCGGCGATCCGCAGGCTCCACTGCCCGTGCTCCGGCTCGCCCAGCAGGGAGGTGAATACGGACGGGGCGTCGAACCGGGGCAGGCACAGCCACGTCACGTCCCCCTCGCGGGTGACGAGCGCCCCCGAGTGCTGGTTGGACAGGTACGCGTGGTCCTCGATGAGCGGCGGGCGGCGGGGGGTCGTCGTGGTCATGCCCTCCAGTCCATCATCCGCGACGCGCGGCGGGCCAGGGCTGAGGCCGCGCCCGGCCCGGCGGGCATGGACGGGCACGCATGGACGGGCACGCATGGACTGGATCGGCGGGCCGACGGGAGACTGGCCGGGACCGCCCGCCGCCGACGCCGAAGGACACCCATGACCTCCCCCGCCGACCGCGACGATGTCGCCCTGATCATCCTGGGCGCCACCGGTGACCTCACCTCGCGCCTGCTGCTGCCCGGCCTGGCCGGTGCGCTGGCCGCCCACGACCTGCCGCGGGTGACGCTCGTGGGCTCCTCCCACAGCGAGCACAGCACGGACGAGTGGCGCTCGATCGTGCGCGAGGGCCTCGCGCGCGCCGCCCTGGACGAGGACGAGGTCGAGGACCTCGTCGCGCGCGCCGCGTGGCACACCGCCGACGCCACGGACGCCGACGACCTGCGCGCCCTGTTCGAGACGGCCCGCGAGGCCGCCGGCCCGGACGCCGCGCCCGTGCTGTACTTCGCCCTCGGCCCCGGCATCACGCGGGAGGCCGTGGGCGCGCTCGCCGGCTTGGAAGACCTGCCGGACGGGCTGCGCCTGGCCCTGGAGAAGCCGTTCGGCGAGGACGAGGAGAGCGCCCGCGAGCTCAACGCGGTGCTGGCCGACGTCGTCGAGGAGGACCGCGTGTTCCGCGTGGACCACTTCCTGGGCGAGTCCATGGTCACCGCGCTGCTCGGGCTGCGCACCGCGAACCGGCTGCTGGGGCGCGTGTGGGGCGGGCGTGACGTGGAGCGGGTCGACGTGGTGGTGGACGAGACGATCGCGCTCGAGGGGCGCGCCGAGTTCTACGACGGCACCGGCGCGCTAAAGGACATGGTCCAGTCGCACCTGCTGCAGGTGCTGGCCATGGCGGCGCTCGAGCCGCCGGAGCGGCTGCGTCCGCAGGAACTGCACGACGCCGTCGTCGAGGTCCTGCGCGCCACCCGGGTGTGGCAGGACGACCCCGTGGCCGCCTCCCGCCGCGCCCGCTACACCGCCGGCGAGGTGGACGGCGAGCGGATCCCCGCCTACGCGGAGGAGGAGGGCGTGGACCCCGGGCTGCGGACCGAGACACTGGCCGAGGTCACCCTCGCCGTGGACACCGAGCGGTGGCGCGGCGTGCCGTTCCGGCTGCGCTCCGGCAAGGCGCTGGGCCGGAAGCGGTGGGAGGTGGCGCTGACCCTGCGGGCGCCCGAGGACGTGCCGGAGGGCCTCTCGCCCGCGGAGGGCCGGGACCGGATCGTGGTGGGCCTGGACCCGCGCGAGGTGCGGATCGAGCTCGCCGTGGACGGGGCCGACACCCCGTTCGACGCCGAGCGGCGCACCCTCGCCGCCGACCTGGGCGAGGAGCAGGTGGACGCCTACGGGGAGGTGCTGCGCGGCATCCTCACCGGGCAGACGCTGCTGAGCGTGCGCGGCGACGCCGCCGAGGAGTGCTGGCGGATCCTGGCGCCGGTGCTCGCCGCGTGGGAGGCCGAGGAGGTGCCGCTGGACGAGTACCCGGCCGGGTCGGCGGGGCCGGCGGGCTGGGGGTGAGGGGGCCGAGAGGCGCCGTGGCACCGATATGACCCTTCTCAGCGCTCTTCAGTCCCTGAGAAGGGCCGTTCCGGTGCCGAGGATGCTGCGCGGCTGAGCTCCCGTTCCTCGAACGAGAGCGCCGCTGGGGGCTCCCGTTTCCCGAACGAAGGCGCGGGGTGGCGGGCCGCCGGTACTGTTCTGGGCATGAGCGAGCAGCACCGCCTGGACCGTGACCGCCTCCCCGAGCAGGTCTCCGACCTCTTCGACCCCGTGCGCTGGCGCGTGGTCGAGGGCTTCGACTTCGAGGACCTGACCTACCACCGCCAGGTGGAGCGCGACGCCGACGGCCGCTGGGTGCGCGACCTGCCGACGGTGCGCATCGCCTTCGACCGCCCCGAGGTCCGCAACGCGTTCCGCCCCGGTACCGTGGACGAGCTCTACCGCGCCCTCGACCACGCCCGCATGACCCCGGACGTGGGCACGGTGCTGCTCACCGGCAACGGCCCCTCCCCCAAGGACGGCGGCCACGCGTTCTGCTCCGGCGGGGACCAGCGCATCCGAGGCCGCGACGGCTACCGCTACGCCGAGGGGGAGACGGCCGAGACCATCGACCCGGCCCGCGCCGGACGCCTCCACATCCTCGAGGTCCAGCGCCTGATGCGCACCTCCCCCAAGGCGATCATCGCCGTCGTGAACGGCTGGGCGGCCGGCGGCGGCCACTCACTCCACGTGGTCGCGGACCTCACCCTGGCCTCCCGCGAGCACGGGAAGTTCAAGCAGACGGACGCCACCGTGGGCTCCTTCGACGCCGGCTACGGCTCGGCCCTGCTCGCTCGGCAGGTGGGCCAGAAGCGCGCCCGCGAGATCTTCTTCACGGCGCGCGAGTACTCGGCCGAGGAGATGGTGGCCATGGGCGCGGTGAACGAGGCCGTGGACCACGAGCGCCTCGAGGAGGTCGCCCTCGAGTACGCCGCGGACATCAACCGTCAGTCCCCCCAGGCCCTGCGCATGCTCAAGTTCGCGTTCAACCTCCCCGACGACGGCATGGCCGGCCAGCAGGTCTTCGCCGGCGAGGCCACGCGCATGGCCTACATGACGGACGAGGCCGTGGAGGGCCGGGACGCGTTCCTGCAGAAGCGCGACCCGGACTGGTCCGCCTTCCCGTACCACTTCTGACCGACCACCAGGCAGGACGGAGACCCGCCCATGCTCGCACTGCTCAACGACCAGCCCATCCTCGTCCTCATGGCCACCGTCGCCCTGGGCGCCGCCGTCGGCACCATCCCCCTGGGCAAGATCCGCCTCGGCGCCTCGGGAGCACTGTTCGTGGGCCTGCTCGTCGGGGCGGTGCTGCCCGACGTCGGCGACCGGCTGGCCCTGTTCCAGAGCTTCGGCCTGGCCCTGTTCGCCTACCTGATCGGGCTCGGCGCCGGCAAGGTGTTCTTCCGGGACCTGCGCCGCAACCTGCCCCTGATGCTGGCCGCCGTCGTCGTGGTGATCCTCACCGCCTTCACGGTGCACCCCCTGGCCGCGCTGCTCAACCTGGACCTGCCGACGGCGATCGGCGTGTGGACGGGTTCGCTCACCGCGACGCCGGCGATGGCGCTGGCGAACCAGCTCACCGGCGGGCAGGCCCCGGCCGTGGGCTACGGGCTGTCCTACCTGGTGGGCGTGGTCGGCACCATCATCGCGATCACCGTGCTCGCCGCCCGCCCGTGGAGCAGTTCCCCGCGCGATCCGGCGCCGGTGACCGACGGCAAGCTGCGCTTCACCGCCGCGGCCGCCACCTCCGCCCTCGCCGTGCGGGAGATCCCCGGGATCTCCGAGGGGCTGGTGCGCGTGGTGGCGCTGCGCCGCGGCGGCGTGGCCCGGATCGCCGGTTCCGCCGACCGGATCGAACCCGGGGACGAGGTCGTCCTGGACGGCACGGAGAAGAACATCGACGCGGCCGTGCAGGCCTTCGGCCGCCGCACCGACGCCGACCCGGCGCGGGTGATGAACCCGCTGCAGACCTCCATGGTCATCGTCACGGCCCGCGCCCTGGCCGATCGCCGCCTGGGCACGCTGTCCCTGCGCGAGCGCTTCGGCACCGACGTCGCCCGGCTGCGGCGGGACGACGTCGAGTCGTTGGCCACCCCGCAGACCGAGCTCAAGGTCGGCGACCGGGTGCTCATCGTGACCACCGCGCCGCGGATGGAGGCGGTGCGCGACTTCTTCGGCAACTCGACGCGCGGGCTCTCGGACCTGGACTGGATCTCCCTGGGCACGGGCATGGCGCTGGGCTACCTGCTGGGCATGGTGACGATCCCGCTTCCGGGCGGGGCCTCCTTCTCCCTCGGCCCGGCGGCCGGGTGCATCCTCGTCGGTCTCGCCCTCGGTGCGATCGGCCGAACGGGACCCACGGTGTGGGAGCCGTCCACGGAGATCGCACTGACGCTGCGGCAGTTCGGCCTCATGCTCTTCCTGGGCGTGGTGGGCCTGGCCGCCGGCCCGGCGTTCATCGAGACGGTGTTCACCCGGGTCGGCGGGCTGGCCATCCTGATGTCCGCCGTGCTCACCGCGCTGACCGCGGCCCTGCTCATCGCCGCGGCACGGCTGCTGGGGCAGTCCGTGGATCGCACCTTCGGGGCGCTGGCGGGCATCACGGGCCAGCCGGCGATCCTGGACTACGCGCTCTCCCGCTCCACCGACGCCCGCGTGACCGAGGGGTACGCCCAGCTGTTCGCCCTGATCATGGTGGTCAAGATCGCCACCGTGCCGTTCATGCTCTGACCGGCCGGGCGGATCCGGTCCGCCGGGCGGGTCCGTCCGACCGTCGGGCCTCCTACACTCGGGGCCATGCCCGCCACCGCCGACGCCCTCGCCCGCGCCACGGACGCCCTCGCCGCGGCCTTCGACGGCGGCGCCCCCGTCGAGCTGACCGCCGACGGCGCCGCGCTCCCCCGACCCGAGGCCCGCGACCCGCGCCGCTGCGGCGACCCGGACGCCGTCGCCGTGGTGCGCACCTCCGGGTCCACGGGCACGCCGAAGCAGATCGTCCTGACCGGCGCGGCCCTGCGCGCCTCGGCCGCGGCCACGGCCCGGCGGCTCGGCGGCGAGGGGGCGTGGCTGCTGGCCCTCGGCGTGCACTACGTGGCCGGGCTCGCCGTGCTCTCCCGCTCGATCGCGGCCGGGACCGCACCCGTGGCCCTGCCCCCGGGCCCGTTCACGCCCGCGGCGTTCGCCACCGGGGCGGCCGCCCTGCCCGACGACGCCGGCCCCCGGCTCGTCTCGCTCGTCCCCACCCAGCTCGCCCGCCTCCTCGCGGCCGACGCCGACCCGGCCGGGCGGGCGGCCCTGCGCTCCTTCGACCGCGTGCTCGTGGGCGGCGCCCGGCTCGATCCCGCGCTGCGGGCCGCGGCCGAGGCGGCGAGGGTGCGCCTCACCGCCACCTACGGCATGGCCGAGACGTGCGGCGGCTGCGTCTACGACGGCGTGCCGCTGCCCGGCGTCACCGCCGCGGTGGCCCCGGACGACCCCGACGCCCCGCCGCGCGTGCGCCTGGCCGGGCCCATGGTGGCGGCCGGCTACCTCGACGACCCCGCCCGCACCGCCGCCCACTTCGTCACCGCCGCGGACGGCGCCCGCGCCTTCCTGACCGAGGACACGGGCGTGCTCTCCCCCACCGACGACGGCGGCGTGCGGCTGGCCGTGACCGGCCGCCTGGACGACGTCGTCATCACGGGCGGGGTGAAGGTGTCCGCGGCGGCGGTGACCGCGGTGCTCGAGGCGCACCCGGGCGTCGCGGCGGCCCACGTGGCCGGCGTGCCGGATCCCGAGTGGGGCGCCCGGCTGTGCGCCGCCGTCGTGCCCGCCCACGAGGCCGCGGCCCCCGACGAGGCCGTCCTGCGCGCCCACGTGCGCGCGGCGCTGGGTGCGGCCGCGGTGCCCAAGACGTGGCTCGTCCTCGACGCCCTGCCCCTGCTCTCCACCGGCAAGACCGACCGGCAGGCCCTGGCCGCCCGGTTCACCGCCGGCTGAGCGCCGCCCCGCCCGCGTGGGAGAATGACCCGGGCCCGGCCGACGTCGGGCCCCGGCCGCGCGCCGCCGTCGACCCGGCCCGCCGCGCGCCGCTGCCCATCCCGCTCCCCAGGAGGAACCACCGCCCATGGCCGCCACGCTCTCCCAGTGGGTCGCCGCCGCGCGCCCGCGCACGCTGCCCATGGCGATCGCCCCCGTGATCGTCGGTTCAGCCGCCGCTGCGGAGCTCGGCTCCTTCCACCTCGGCGCGGCGCTGCTGGCCCTCGTGGTGTCGCTCGCGCTGCAGATCGGCGTGAACTACGCCAACGACTACTCGGACGGCATCCGCGGCACCGACGACGAGCGCGTCGGCCCCTTCCGGCTCACCGTCTCCGGGCTCGTGCCCGCGGCCCAGGTGAAGCAGGCGGCCTTCGCGTCCTTCGGTCTCGCCGGGCTGGCCGGCCTGGGGCTCATCCTGCTCTCGGGGCACTGGTGGTTCCTGCTGGTCGGCGTCGCCTGCGTGCTGGCCGCGTGGTTCTACACCGGCGGGAAGCGGCCGTACGGGTACCTCGGCCTCGGTGAGGTGTTCGTGTTCGTGTTCTTCGGGCTGGTGGCCGTCCTCGGCACCACGTACACCCAGGCCGGCGCCGTCAGCGGCCTGGCCTGGGCCGGCGCGATCGGCTGCGGGCTGATCTCCACGGCCCTGCTCATGGCCAACAACATCCGGGACATCCCCACGGACCGCGAGGTCGGGAAGATGACGCTGGCCGCCCGCCTGGGCGACGGACCCGCGCGGGCGTCCTACGGCGTCATGCTGGCCGTCGCCCTGCTGCTGCCGCTGTTCTGGGTGGCGGTGCACCCGGGGCTGCTGCTCGTGCCGATCGGCGGCTTGCTCGCGATCCGGCCGATCCGCACGGTGCTGCGCGCCGACGACCGCCGGGCGCTGATTCCGGTGCTGCGCGCGACCGGCGTGATCGGGATCGTCTACGCGATCACGTTCACCCTCGGCGCGCTGCTCTGAGCCGCACGGGATGACGGCGGCGTCGGCGGCGTCATGCGCCCCGTCGCCCCGCGGGGCTCACTCGCGGAACCGGCCCTCGGTGTAGGCGTCCTCGGCGTCCGCGTCGGCGGTCTCGGTGCGGCCCCGGCGGCCCGGGCGGCCCTCCCACGCGGCGGACAGGTCCTCGGTGGCCCCCGTGCGCAGGCGGCCGAGGAAGAGGTAGCTGACCGCGAACGTCAGGATCGTGGCGGCGATCACCCCGAAGATCATCCCGAGGTCCATCACGTAGTAGAACAGCGCCCACAGGGCGACGAAGACGACCACGCGGACCAGACCGTAGAAGAAGATGCGCACCGGTCCATCCTACGAGGACGGGCGCCCCGCCCGCCCGCCGATCCCACAGCCCGCGCCTAGACTGGAGGGATGGGCCGCTTCATCATCCCCGCCGCGATCATCCTCGCCGGACTGACTCTCTACGCGCTGTTCGAGGCGCTGCTGACCCCCGCCCGCGAGGTGCGCAGCCTGCCGAAGCCGGCGTGGGTGGCGGTCATCGTGCTCGTGCCGCTCGTGGGGCCGCTGCTGTGGCTGCTGCTCGGGCGTGCCCGCCCGGCCGGTGCGGGCGGCCGCCCTGCGCCCCGGCCCACCGGGGCCCCGGACGACGACGAGGCGTTCCTGCGCAGCCTGCGCATGCAGCGCCGCCAGGACGCCCGCGAGCAGGACCTGGACCGCCGCGAGGCCGAGCTGCGCGCCCGCGAGGAGGAGCTGCGCCGTCGTCGGGAGCAGGGCGACGACGACGCCGACCCGGACGGCGACGGCCCGCGCGCCTGAGGGGCCCCGCCGGACTCAGCCGGGCAGACCCGCGTACGAGTGCAGGCCCGGGAAGTACGTGTTGACGATCGTGTAGTTGAACACGATGCACAGGAAGCCCACGATGCTCAGCCACGCGGCGCGGGCACCGGTCCAGCCGCGGGTGGCGCGGGCGTGCAGGTACGCCGCGTACACCACCCAGATCACGAAGGTCCAGACCTCCTTGGTGTCCCAGTTCCAGTAGCGGCCCCACGCGGCCTCGGCCCAGATCGCACCGGCGATCAGCGTGAAGGTCCACATGACGAAGCCGACGGCGTTGAGGCGGTAGGACCAGTTCTCCAGCCCCTGCGCGGCCGGCACGAGGCGCAGGAACGCCCACGAGCGCTCGCCCGCCGCAGCGCGCTTCTCCGCGCGGTCCTGCAGCAGCTGCAGCACGGACATCGCGGCGGTCAGCGCGAACAGCGAGCTGGCCAGCACGGCGATGGACACGTGGATGACGAGCCACGGCGTCTGCAGCGGCGGCTGGAGGTGGCCCACCGGCGTCGGGAAGCCCATGGTGGCCGCGCACATCATCGCCACGACGATGCCGGTGACGAACGTGCCCACGAAGCGCAGATCCTTGCGCAAGAGGAACAGCAGGTAGACGGTCGTGATCACGAGCGCGCCCGTGGTCATGAACTCGTACAGGTTGCCCCACGGCACCCGGGAGGCGGCGAGGCCGCGGGCGACGACGGCGAACGCGTGCAGCGCCCAGCCGACGGCCAGCACGGCCACGGCCACGTTGGCGACCGGGCGGCGGCCGCCGCCCGTGTAGTCCATGTCCTCGTCCACGAGGTCGTCGTCCGCGTCGACGCCGGGCTCGGCGGCGGCCGGCCGGGCCGTGTCGGAGTCGCTCGCGCCGACCGCCGTGGACCCGCCGACGGCGGCCCCCACGGTCTCGCGGGCCGGAGCGGTGCGCACCTGCCCGCGCTGGGCCGCGAGGTCGGCCTCGAGGCGGCGGATGGTGGCCGAGGCGGTGGCCATGTCGATGGTGAACAGGATGAACGCCGCCGCGTACACGAGCGCGGCGATGAGCATGAAGAGGTCGCTGTACAGCGCCAGCTGCTCGTTCACGGGGGCCGTGGGGTTGAACACTGTCAGTCTCCGGGGTGGACTGGGGGGCGGCACCGGCCGCGGCGTCGTCGGTCGTCTCGGTGGCGGCGACGATGGGCCACCACTTCTCCATGGCGGCGCGCAGGGCCACGTGCTCCTCGTGGAGACCGAACTCCTCGCCGCGGGCGAGCAGCGCGTACTCCACGCGGGTGCGGCCGTCGTCGTCGGTGCGGGCACGCACCCACACGCGGCGGCGGCGGACGAACAGGCTGATCGCCAGGCCGAGCAGGGCGGTGCCGGCGAACACGCCGACGCCCCACTTGCCCGGGTCGTAGTGGATGTCCAGGCCGACGTAGCGGCGGACGCCGTCGAAGCTGATGGAGCCCTTGCCCTCGGGCAGCTCGTACGTCTGGCCCGGGCTGAGCACGATGCCGCCGTTCTCGTTGGTGCGGCTGTTGAGCTCGGTGAGGGATGCGGTGTCCAGCACGTACACGTTCTGCGGGCGGCCGGTGTCCAGGCCGAGGTCCCCGTAGTACGAGTTCAGCTGCAGCTCCGGGTTGAGCAGCTCGGGGTCCGCGGAGAACGCGGCGCCTTCCTCGTCCTCCACCGCCGAGGGCAGGAAGAAGCCGACGAAGCCCAGCTGGTCCGGCCGCGCGTCGGGGACCTTGATGGTGGCCTGCGAGCCGTAGTTCTGGTCGAACACGCGGGTGACCACGGGGCCCTGGAAGGCCACGTCCCCGGCGCCGTCGCGGACGGTCACCACGGGCGCGTAGCCGTTGCCCACGAGGTAGACGCGCACGCCGTCGATGTCCAGCGGCTGGTTGACCTTGAGGATCTGGCGCTGGAGCTCGCCGCCGGAGCCCTCGCGGACGTCCATGACGGCGGTGTAGTCCAGCGGCTGGCCGTAGTGGGTCTCGGACTCGCGGTCGAACACGGCGTCGAAGGAGTCGAGGGTGAGGGAGAACGGCTGGAGGTCGTCCGCGCTGAAGTAGGTGCCGGGGGTGAAGGAGTCGTAGGCCACGAGGTTGTTGGCGAAGCCCTCGCCCTCCACGATGATCTTCTGCCCGCCGTACTTGGTCATGCCGCCGTAGGCCATGAACACGAGCACGCCGATCAGCGAGACGTGGAACAGGATGTTGCCGATCTCGCGCAGGTATCCGCGCTCGGCGCCCACGGACGCGCCGCCGGCCTCGGGGCGGTGCTCCACGCGGTAGCGGCGCTTGCGCAGCCACGCCTGGGCTCTGGCCACGGCCTCCTCGGGGCTCGGGCCGCCCTCCTCGAGGACGACGACGCCGGAGGCCGGCAGGCGCGTCAGGTTGCGGGGGGTGCGGGCCGGGGGCTGGCGCAGGGCCTTGGCGTGCTGGATGGCGCGCGGCCACACGCAGCCCACGAGGGAGACGAACAGCAGCAGGTAGATGGCCGAGAACCAGACGGAGTTGTAGACGTCGAAGAACTGCAGGGCGTCCAGGACGGGGCCCCAGAAGGGGTGGTCCTCGATCCACTGGTCCACGATCTCGGGGCCGGCACGGCGCTGGGGCACGAGGGAGCCGGGCACGGCGGCGACGGCGAGCAGGAGCAGCAGCATGAGCGCGGTGCTCATGCTGGTCAGCTGGGTCCAGATCCAGCGCAGGGTGCCGGTGAGGCCCAGCTGAGGGAGGGCGACGTCCTCCGAGCGGGCGCGGTCGGCCTTCGAGCTCACAGGGGCATCCTCCATTCGTTGGCGAACCAGAACTGCAGCTGCGTGGTCCAGTGCGTCCACACGCCGGTGACCATGAGCAGGCCGAGCAGCACCAGCAGGGCGCCGCCGAGCCGCATGATCAGCACGCGGTGCCGCGTGAAGAACCCGACCGCCCGCATGCCGCGCTCCATGCCGACGGCGATGAGCACGAACGGCACGCCGAGGCCCAGGCAGTACAGGAACGCCAGGAGCGCCCCGCGCCCGAGCGAGCCGGAGCCCGCAGTGGACATGGCGAGCACGGCCGCCATGGTCGGGCCGATGCACGGGGCCCACCCGAGGCCGAAGGTCATGCCGAGCAGCGGCGCCCCGGCCAGGCCGGCGGCGGGCTTGAGGTGGAGGCGGCGCTCCTGCTGGAGACGTCCGCCACCGCCCATGAACACCAGACCCATGAGCGCCACGAGCACGCCGAGCACGCGGGTGACCCACTGGCCGTCGCGCTGCAGCCACACCATGGCCTGCGTGAAGACCACGCTGATCGCCACGAACACCACGGCGAAGCCGAGCACGAACAGCACGGCGCCGAGCACGAGGCGGCCGCGGCGCCGGGTGGTGAGGACGTCACCGCCCAGGCCGGTGACGTAGCCGAGCCAGCCGGGCACGAGCGGCAGGACGCACGGCGAGAGGAAGGAGATGAGCCCGGCGAGCAGGGCGATCGGGGCCGCGAGCAGCAGTGAGCCGTCCAGCGCGATATCGGCGAAGGGATTGTTCTGCATGGACACGGCGGCCACTCAGGCCGCGGCCTCGTCCACCACGGTGGTCAGCAGCGCGCGCAGGGTGGACTCCTCCACGGCGCCGAGCACCCGCGCGGCCACGCGGCCCTCGACGTCCAGGACGAGGGTGGAGGGCACGGCCTGCGGGGGCACGTAGTCGGTCATGTTCAGGAGCACGTCCCCGCGGGCGTCCTCGATGGACGGGTAGGGGATCTCGAAGGTGCGCTCGAAGGCCTGCGCGGTGGTGACGGTGTCCCGGACGTTCACGCCGAGGAACCGCACCCCCTGCGGGGCGAACTGCTCGTGCAGGGAGACGAGGTGGGGGGCCTCGACGCGGCACGGCGCGCAGGCGGCGTACCAGAAGTTCAGCAGGGCGGGGGTGCCGCGCAGGCTCGCGCCGGTCACGGGGGTGCCGTCGAAGAGCTCGGCGGCGAACTCCACGGGGGCGCCGCGCTCGGCGGGGGCGATCTCCAGGACGGAGCCGTCGCCGGCGATGTAGTTCTTGCCGTCCGCGTTGCCCGCCTGCCGCGCGAGCGAGTCGTCACCGCCCGAGCAGGCCGCGAGCGCCGGCGCCAGGCTGGCGAGGGCGAGGCCGGTCAGCAGGGTGCGGCGGGACGGACGGGGCGGGGTGTGCATGGCGTGACTGCCCTCCAGGGGATGCGCGGCGCTGGATTCCGGGGACCTGGGGAGTCTACTGTCCGCCCCGCATTCTGACTGAACCCTGGACGTCACACCCCCACCCCGTGGGAGGCCGCGGCCGGCGTCGTCGACGCCGGCCGCCGTCGGGGCCTCAGGCGCCCGGCAGGGAGGAGGCGTCCTTGAGCAGGGCCTGGTTCGGTTCGTGGTACTCGACGCGCGGCACCCTGCGCCCTTCCTCGTACACGAGCGAGGTCACGGAGGTCAGCGAGCACTCACGCCGGCGCGGGTCGTGCCACAGCGGACGGCCCTCGACGGCCAGGCGCGTCACCCAGATCGGCAGCTGGTGCGAGACGAGCACGGACTCGGCGCCGGGCCCCTCGGCGGCCACGGCCTCGCCGCGGAGCCGGTCGACGACGGCCAGCATCCGGGCGGCCTGCGCGCGGTACGGCTCGCCCCAGGACGGGCGCAGGGGATTGCGCAGCCGGGGCCACAGCCGCGGGTTCCGCTTCAGCGACGCCGCCACCTGGGACATGCCCTCGAAGGCGTTCTCCGCCTCGATCAGGTCCGGCTCGGTGACCAGCGGCAGGTCGAACGCGGCCGCGATGGGCGCGGCGGTCTGCTGCGCGCGGGTCAGCGGGGAGGCGGCGACGACGGCGGGCGCCCGGCCGGTCTGCGCGGCACGCTCCTCGAACCACGCGGCCACGCCCCGGGCCATCTCGTGGCCGAGCTCCGAGAGCCCGAACTCCGGCAGGCGGCCGTAGAGGACACGATCGGGGTTGTGGACTTCTCCGTGGCGGACCAGGTGGACGGTGGCGAGCGTCTGCATGGGGCCAGTCTGGCAGAGGCGGACCGGTGGCCCCGGCGGTAGCGTGGGGCACAGCTCGGCGCGACCGCGCCGCCACCCCCGTCCGCACCGAGACGCCGCGAGCGTCGGCGTCGCTAGGAGGCCCCATGTCCGGCACCTCGCCCACCGATCCCCACGGCAGCCAGAACCCGTACGGCGCCGACCCGTACGGCGCCGTCCCGCAGGGGTCGACCCCGGGCTCCCCCGACCCGGCGGGTGCGAGCCCGTACGGCCAGAACCCCTACGGCGCACCGCCGGCGACTCCGTACGGCGCCCCGGGCCAGGCGGGGATGCCCCAGGCCCCCTCCCCCCACGGCCCGGCCGGCTGGCAGTCTCCCGGCCCGGTCGAGCTGCCCCCGCGGCCGCGCTCCCTGACGGCCGCGTTCTGGCTGATCGTCTCGGGCGGCCTCCTGCTGCTGGCGACGACCCTGCTGGCGGCCTTCGCCCTCACCCAGCCGGAGGGCCAGGCCGCGATCCAGCAGGAGCTGGACCGGTCCGTCGAGCAGATGGATCTGCCCGCCGACCAGGCGGAGCAGATGCGCGCCATGATGGACGGGATGCTCCCGGCCCTCGCCACGACGGCGGCCGTGTTCGGCGTGCTCGCGTTCCTCGTCTACCTGTGGGTGGCGTTCGCGATCCGCGGCGGCTCGCGCGCCGCGCGCATCGTCGGAACGGTGCTGGCGGCCCTGTCCGTGCTGGTGCTGGTCTCCAACGCCGTGATGGGGGCGTTCAGCCCGCTGGACCTGGTGTGGGTGGGCCTCGGCGTCGCCGGCATCGTGCTCGCCTACCGCCCGGACGCCACGGAGTACATGCGGCTGAAGGCCTGGCAGCGCTTCGCGCGCCGCTGAGCCCGCTCAGACCCGCGGGGCGTCCAGGAGACGGCCCAGGCGGGCCGGGTCCACGCGCCAGAAGTCGCGCTGGACGCCGTCGACGAACAGCACGGGCACCTCGTCCGCGAACCGCTCGAGCAGGGCCGGGTGCGCGGCGCCGTCGACGGCCTCCCAGGCCTCGCCCCGCGCGTCGCACACCTGCGCCACCGTGGCCTCGGCCTCGGCGCACAGGTGACAGCCGGGCTTCACGAGCAGCTGGACGCGGGCGGTGGCGGCGGGCAGGTCGGCGGTCATGGCCCCACTCTACGGATCGCCGTCCACGACGAAGCCGCCGTCCCCCCGGAAGGGGACGGCGGCTTCGTCTCGTCAGCGCCCGGAGGGCGCGGGCGTCACTTCTTGTTGCGACGCTGGTGACGGGTCTTGCGAAGCAGCTTGCGGTGCTTCTTCTTCGACATGCGCTTGCGGCGCTTCTTGATCACAGATCCCATGGGGACTCCTTGAATCGGGGCGAGGGTCGGCGGTCGTGGGACCGCAGGCATCCGGGGCGCCGGACACGCCGACCCGCATTCCACCGGATGTGGAACGCCTGGAAACGTTCTCGGCCACAATACCGGCCGCACGGGCCGCGGTCGAACCGGGACGCGGGCCGGCTCAGTCGAACCAGGGGTCCAGCCCGTGCAGCGGGAACACCTCGCGGCGCGTGGCCATGATCGACTGGTCCACCGGGTCGGCCGGGTCGTAGCCCACCTCCCACGAGCGCCACCACACGTCCGCGTCCTCGCCCATCACGGTGGGGATCCGCTCGGCGTCGTCCCCCACGTGCACGGACATGTCCCCGGTCAGCTCGTCCGCGGTGAGGGCCCGGACGTGCTCGATCCAGGCGGCGGGGATCTCGCTCTTCACCGGGATCGGGGTCTGCAGGACGGCGGCGGTCAGGTGGGCCCACGCGCGCGGCACCACCCGCAGCGGGTTGTAGCCGCCACCCCCGGTGGCCAGCCACCGGCCGTGCGCGAACCGGTCGGCCCAGTCGCCGACGTCGAACGCGAGCTGGCGCTGGCCGTCCACGGTCAGCCGCAGGTCGGCGAGCGGGTCCGTGAGGTGGCCGTCGCAGCCGTGCTGGCTGACCAGCACGTCCGGGGCGAACGCCTCCAGCAGCGGCGGGACCACGGCGTGGGCGGCGCGCAGGAAGCCGGCGTCGCCGGTGCGCGGGGGCAGCGCGACGTTCACCGCCGTGCCCTGGGCGGCCGCGCCGCCGATCTCATTGGCGAAGCCCGTGCCCGGGAACAGGCTGATGCCCGTCTCGTGCAGGGAGATGGTGAGCACGCGGGGGTCGTCGTAGAAGACCGACTGCGTGCCGTCGCCGTGGTGCGCGTCCACGTCGACGTAGGCCACGCGCTCCGCGCCGAGGTCCAGCAGGCGCTGGATGGCCACGGCGCAGTCGTTGTAGATGCAGAACCCGGACGCCGAGGACCGGGCGGCGTGGTGCATGCCGCCCGCGAAGTTCACGGCGCGGTCCACCTCGCCGGACCAGATCGCCTCCGCGGCCACGAGGGAGCCGCCCGCGATCCGGGCGGCGGACTCGTGCAGGTCCGGGAACACGGGACAGTCCTCGGTGCCCAGGCCGAAGCGGCCGTCCTCGGCCGACGACGTCGCCGCGGCCCGGCGGACGGCGGCGACGTACTCGGGGTCGTGGACGAGGGCGAGCTGCTCGTCCGTGGCCACGGGCGGCTCCACGATCCGCACGTGGGGCGCGTCCAACAGGCCGAACGCCTCCACGAGCCGGTGCGTGAGGTCCAGCCGCAGGGGCGCCATCGGGTGCTCCGCGCTGAACCGGTAGCGGAGCAGGCTGGAGTCCCACACCACAGCGGCGGGGGTGGGAGCGGGAGGGGCGGACGTGGTGCTCATCACGGTCCAGCCTAGGGCTCCGGGCGGCACGGTGGCGACGATCGCCTCGGATGTCTCGCCCGCGTGACGCGCGGGCCACGGGGCGCGCGATACTGGGAGCCGGTCCGTTCCCCGTCCCCGTGCAGGAGGTGCCCCGTGGCAGGTCCCCGTCCGACCCCGCACGCCCGCCGCCGCGGCGGGGTGCGCCGGCCCGGCGGACTCCCCCGGCCCGGCCAGGCCTCCACGCTGGAGTCCTCGACCGACCTGCGCACGGCGCTGCGGCGCTCGGGCCGCGCCGTCAGCTCCGTGGTGGGCGGCTCCCCGGCCCGCGCCGCCCTCTCCGCCTTCGCCCTCATGGCCCTGGTGTTCACCGGGCTCCTCGCCCTGCCGTGGGCCGCGGCGGACGGCCACGCCACCCCCCTGCACGACGCCATGTTCACCGCGGTCTCCGCCTTCTCCGTGACCGGTCTGACCACCGTCAACACGGCCGTGCACTGGTCCCCCGCGGGCCAGGTGATCATCCTCGTGGCCATCCAGATCGGCGGCCTGGGCATCCTCTCGATGGCCTCGCTGCTCACGCTGGCCGTCTCCCGGCATCTGGGCCTGAGATCGAAGCTGGCGACGCAGCAGGCGGGCATGACCTCCGGCAGTCTCGGCGAGGTCGGCCAGCTGCTGCGCGTCGTCGTCCTGACGGTGCTGACCGCCGAGGCCGCGCTGGCGCTCTTCCTCGTGCCGCGGTTCGCGGCCATCTCCGGCTCGTGGCTCACCGGCCTGTGGCACGGGGTGTTCTACTCGGTCAGCGCCTTCAACAACGCGGGGTTCAGCCTGCACGTGGACGGCCTGCCGGAGATCATGCACGACCCGGTGATCATCACGGTGCTCGGCGTCGGCGTGTTCCTCGGTGCGCTCGGCTTCCCCGTGGTCATGGTGCTGCTGGAGAAGGGGTGGCGGTTCCGGCAGTGGAACCTGCACACCAAGCTCACGGTCGAGGTGACGCTGGCACTGCTGGTGCTCGGCGCCGTCGCCCTCTTCTTCTTCGAGGCGGACAACCCGGCGACCCAGGCCGGCATGGGCTTCTGGCAGCGGGTCGGGCACTCGCTCTTCGGCTCCGTGATGACCCGCTCCGGCGGCTTCGCGATCGACGACACGAACGCGCACCAGCCCGAGTCCCTGCTGCTCATGGACGCGCTCATGTTCGTGGGCGGCGGGTCCGCCTCCACCGCGGGCGGCATCAAGGTGACCACGCTGGCGATCATGTTCCTCGCGATCGTGGCGGAGGCGCGCGGCGACCGCGAGGTGACGGCGCACGGCCGCACGATCGCCCCCGAGTCCCTGCGCGTGGCCATCGCGGTGCTCGCCCTCGGTGCCACCCTCGTGCTCGTGGCCACTCTGGCGCTGGTGCACATCACCGACGAGTCCCTCCAGCGGCCCCTGTTCGAGGTGATCTCCGCGTTCGGGACGTGCGGGCTCTCCGTGGGCGTCTCCGCGGAGAGCCCACCGACCGGCAAGTACGTCCTGACGGCCATGATGTTCGCGGGCCGCGTTGGTACGATCACGTTCGCCGCCGCCCTGGCCCTGCGCCAGCGGCGCGTGCTCTACCGCTACCCCGTCGAGAGGCCGGTCATTGGCTGACACTCCGCAGCGCACCGATCCCAACGCCCCCGTGCTCGTCGTGGGGCTGGGCCGCTTCGGCGCCGCCACGGCCGAGGAGCTCGTCGCCCAGGGCCGCGAGGTGCTCGCCGTCGAGCGGGACCCCGTCCTCGTGCAGCGCTTCGCCCCCTCGCTCACCCACGTGGTGGAGGCGGACGCCACCGACCCCGAGGCCCTGCGCCAGCTCGGCGCGCAGGACTTCTCGACGGCGGTGGTCGGCGTGGGCACCTCCATCGAGGCATCGGTGCTGATCACCGTGAACCTCGTGGACCTGGAGATCCCCCACATCTGGGTGAAGGCGATCAGCGAGGCGCACGGCACGATCCTCAAGCGGATCGGGGCGAACCACGTGATCTTCCCCGAGCACGACGCCGGCGTGCGGGCCGCCCACCTCGTGAACGGGCGCATGCTCGACTTCATCGAGTTCGACGACGACTTCGCGATCGTGAAGATGTACCCGCCGGCCGAGTGCGTGGGCTTCACGCTCGGCGAGTCCCACGTGCGCTCCAAGTACGGCGTGACCGTGGTGGGCGTGAAGACCCCGGGCGAGGACTTCACCTACGCCCAGCCGGACACCCGGGTGGGCCCGCGCGACACCCTCATCGTCTCGGGCCACACCGACCTCATCGACCGGTTCGCGGCCCGGCCCTGAGGCACGCCGGAACCGTCAGGCCCCGAACTCCTCGGCCATCTCCTTGTCGCGCTGCGCGGCCGCGTCCATGGCACGGTTCACGAGGTCGCCCATGCCCCCGTCCAGGAACGCCTCCACGGCCTTCTCGGTGGTGCCGTTCGGGCTCATCACGGCCTTGCGCAGAGCCTCGGCCCTGGCCCCCTCCTGCTGGAGCATGATGCCGGCGCCCTTGACGGTGGCCGCGGCCATGGCCTCGGCGGAGGCGGCGTCCAGTCCCATCTCCGCACCGTGGGCGGCGATCAGCTCGGCCAGCAGGAACACGTAGGCCGGGGCGGAGCCGGCGGTGGCCACCACGGCGGAGAGCTGCTCCTCGGCCACCGGCACCACCAGGCCGGAGCCCTCGAAGAGGGCGCGCACGGCGGTGGTCTGCTCCTCGGTGACGCCCGGCCCGGGGGCCACGCCCACGACGCCGGAGCCCACCGTCAGGGGCGTGTTCGGCATGGTCCGCACGATCGGCTGCCCCGCCGGCAGCACGGCGGCCATGGTCGCGGAGGTGACGCCGGCTGCCACGGACACCACCACGGTCTCGGGGCGCAGCGACGGCGCCAGGTCCGTGAGGGTGGCGACCATGTCCTTCGGCTTCACGCCCACCAGGACGATGTCCGCCTCGGCGACCGCGGCATGGTTGGCGCGTTCGTCCCGCTCCCGGGAGGTCACGGTGACGCCGTGCTGCGCGGCGGCCTTCTCGGCGGAGGCGGTGGAGCGGGTGGTGGCGGTGACGTCCTCGGCGCGCACGGCGCCGGCGTCGAGGGCTCCGGCGAGGATCGCGCCGGTCATGGTGCCCAGGCCCAGGATGGTCAACTTCATGGTCGGTCCGTCTCCGTCGTGGTCGGGCGCGGGGCGCCGTCGTCGTCGTGGTGGTCGGTCCCGCCGGCGGCCAGATGCTCGCGCGCGAACGCGAGCGAGGCGGCCAGCTTCTCCTCGCGCTGGCCCGCGTACTCCACGCCGCGCGTGCCCACCTCCACGCACACCGTGCCGGCCAGGCCCGCGGTCGCCAGGTGGCGCAGGGTCTCGGCCACGCGCTGCGTGCCCTCGCCGGGGGCCAGGTGGTCGTCCTTGCCGGAGTCGTTGCCGTCGGTGAGGTGGACGTGCCGCAGCCGCGGGCCGAGCTCGCGGACGGCCGCCAGGGAGTCCGCCCGCGCGATGGCCGCGTGGGAGAAGTCCCAGCAGATGTGCTCGTACGGCTCGGGCAGCGGGTTCCAGTGCGGCAGGTACATCTTGGCCTCGCGGCCGTAGGCCCGCCACGGGTACATGTTCTCCACGGCGATCACGACGCCGGTCTCCGCCATGAGCTCGTGGATGCCCTCGGCGAAGCGCACCGCGTACGTGCCCTGCCAGCGGAACGGCGGATGGGCCACCACGGTGGCCGCGCCCACGGCCTGCGCCAGCTCCACGGAGCGGCGGATCTTGGACCACGCGGAGCCCCAGACCTGCTGCGTGAACAGCAGGGTGGGCGCGTGGATGGAGTCGATGGGCATCCCGTGCCGCTCGGACAGCCGCGTCAGCCGCCGCGCGTCCTGGCTCCACGCGTTGTGCGTGACCATGACCTCCACGCCGTCGTAGCCGAGGTCCTCGGCGGTGGCGAACACGTCCTGGGTGCCCAGGGGGAACACGGACGAGGAGGACAGGGTCACGGGGATGTCCGCTCCGAAGCGCGCCGCGGGGGCCAGGTGCGCGGTGGAGTCCGGCATGGTCAGCGCACCCCCAGGCTCAGTCCCGGCAGGAGGGTGTCCGGGTTGAGGTTCACGTGGCCGACGCCGGGCCGGCCGTCCCGGGTGAGGTGGCCCTCGAGCATGAGCGCGTCGAGGCGGTTGAGGATCAGGCCCTCGCGCAGCGCCCACGGGCAGATCTCGAGCTGGGCGATGCCGAACGTGCGCATGGCCGTCAGCGCGACGATCGCCCCCGCGAACACCTGGTGCGCGCGCACGTCCGAGACGCCGGGCAGCTCCGCCCGCTCCGCGACGGTCATCGCCGCGAGGCGGTTCACCCACAGGTGCAGGTCGTCCGCGCGCAGGTGCCGCTTCACGAAGGGGCCCGCCGCCGACGGCGCCGCCCCGGTGATCCGGGCGAGGGAGCGGAACGTCTTCGAGGTGGCGGTGACCACCACGGGCGACTCGATGCGCGGGAAGGCCGTATACGCCTCCTCGAGTCGCTTCTCCACGTGCTTGCGGAGCTTCTTCACCGCCTTGGGGCTGGGCGGGTCCTCGAGCACCCAGTCGCGGGTGAGGCGGCCGGCGCCCAGCGGCAGGGACAGGGCGTGCGAGGGCAGCTCGTCCTGGCCGTAGGCGATCTCGAAGGAGCCGCCGCCGATGTCGAAGTTCAGGATGGAGCCGGCGCCCCAGCCCTGCCAGCGGCGCACGGCGAAGTACGTCATGGCCGACTCCTGGTCCCCCGTGAGCTCGGAGAGGTGCACACCGGTCTCGGCCTGCACGCGGGCCAGCACGGCGGCGCCGTTCGCGGACTCGCGGATCGCCGAGGTGCAGAACGAGATCATGTCCTCCGCCCGATGCTCCTCCGCGAACGCGGCGGCCTCACGGACGAAGTCCACGAGCTCCCGCTGTCCCTCCTCCGTGATCGCCCCGTCGGCGTCCTGGTAGCGGATCAGCGGAAGGGAGCGCTTGTGCTCCGCGTAGGCGACGGGGCGGGCCCCCGGGTGGGCGTCCACGAGCAGCAGGTGGACGGTGTTGGACCCGATGTCCAGGACGCCGAGGCGCATGGCGCTCAGGCCTTCTTCCGCGCGGTGGTCTTCTTGGCCGGGGCCTTGCGGGCCGCCGGCTTCTTGGCACCGCCGCGGGTGGCCGGGCCCTTGGCACGCTTGTCCGCGAGCAGCTGGTAGGCCTCCTCCGCCGTGAGCTCCTCGGGCTGACGGCCGCGCGGGACGGTGATGTTGGTGACCCCGTCCGTGACGTACGGGCCGAAGCGGCCCTCCTTCACGGTGACCTTCTTGCCGGAGACCGGGTCCTCGCCGAACTCGGCCAGCGGCGGCTTGGCGGCCCCGCGGCCACGCTGCTTCGGCTGGGCGTAGATCTCGAGGGCCTGCTCCTGCGTGATGCTGAAGATCTGGTCCTCGGACTCGAGCGAGCGCGAGTCCGAGCCCTTCTTCAGGTAGGGCCCGAAGCGGCCGTTCTGGGCGGTGATGACCTCGCCCTCGGCGTCCGCGCCCACGACGCGCGGCAGGGACATCAGCTGCAGCGCCTGCTCGAGGGTCACGGTGTCCACGGACATGCTCGTGAAGAGGGAGCCGGTGCGGGGCTTCTCCTTGGCCGGCTTCTTCTTCGGCTTGGGCTTGCCGTTCTTGTAGTACTCGGTGGGCTGGGCGTCGAGCCAGGCCTGCAGCTCCTCCTCGGTCATCTCCGGGATGACCTCGGTGACGTAGGGCCCGTAGCGCCCGTCCCTGGCGACGACGGTCCGGCCCGTCTCCGGGTCCGTGCCGAGCTCGCGCTCGGAGGGCTGGGCGGTGGCGAACAGCTCCTCGGCCTTGGCCGGGGTGAGCTCGTCCGGGGCCAGGTCCTCGGGGACGTTGGCGCGCGGCGGGGTGGCGCCCGCCTCCGCGTCGGCCGGCAGCGACCGCTCCAGGTACGGGCCGTACTGGCCCACCCGCAGGGTGATGTCCTCGGTGATCGGCAGCGAGTTCACGGCTCGCGCGTCGATCTCGCCGAGGTTGTCCACCACGTGCTTGAGGCCCTCGACGCCCTTCTCCGTCTCCGCGGCGGGGGCCCCGAAGTAGAAGGTCTGCAGCCAGGCCTCGCGGCCGAGCTCGCCCGCGGCGATCCGGTCGAGGTCGTCCTCCATGCGGGCCGTGAAGTCGTAGTCCACGTACTTCGCGAAGTAGTCCTCGAGCAGTCCGATCACCGCGAACGCGGTCCACGACGGGACGAGCGCGGTGCCGCGCTTGGACACGTAACCGCGGTCCATGATCGTGGAGATCGTCGGGGCGTACGTGGAGGGCCGCCCGATCTCGCGGCGCTCCAGCTCGGCGACGATCGACGCCTCGGTGTAGCGGGCCGGCGGGGAGGTCTCGTGCCCGGTGGCCTCGATCGGGTCACCGGTGAGGCGCTCGCCCTGGGCCACCTGCGGCAGGCGGCGGTCCTTGGCCTCCGCGTTCTCGCCGTCGACCTCGGCGTCCCGGCCCTCCTCGTACGCGTCGAGGAAGCCCTTGAACGTGATGACGGTGCCCGAGGCGCTGAACTGCGCGAGGCGGCCGTCCTGCGCGGTGGCCGAGAGCCGCAGCGTGGCGGTGTAGCCCTTGGCATCGGCCATCTGCGAGGCCACGGTGCGCTTCCAGATCAGCTCGTACAGGCGGAACTCGTCCGGGCGCAGCTCGGCCTTGACCTGGGCCGGGGTCCGGAAGGAGTCCCCCGCGGGCCGGATGGCCTCGTGGGCCTCCTGCGCGGTCTCGTTGCGCTTGGCGTAGACGCGCGGCTGGGCCGGCACGGCGTCCGCCCCGTAGAGCTCGGTGGCCTGGCGCCGGGCGGCCTGCACGGCTTCCTGCGAGAGGTTCACCGAGTCCGTGCGCATGTACGTGATGTAGCCGTTCTCGTACAGGCGCTGGGCCACCTGCATGGAGACGCGGGAGCTCATGCGGAGCTTGCGGGCGGCCTCCTGTTGCAGCGTGGAGGTGGTGAAGGGGGCGGCCGGGCGGCGGGTGTACGGCTTGTCCTCCACCGAGTCGACCGTGAAGTCCGCCCCGCGCAGACCCTCGGCCAGCGAGCGGGCGCCGGCCTCGTCCAGGTGGGTCACCTTCTTGCCGGCGGAGGCCTTGAGCCGCCCGGCGTCGTCGAAGTCGCGGCCCGTGGCCACGCGCTCGCCGTCCACCGTGCTGAGGCGGGCCGTGAACGAGCTGCCCACGGCGTCCGCGGCCTGCGCGCCCTCGGCCACCGTGAAGGTGCCCTCCACGCCCCAGTAGTGGGCGGAGACGAAGGCCATGCGCTCCCGCTCGCGCTCGACGACGAGGCGGGTGGCCACCGACTGCACGCGGCCCGCCGAGAGCCCGCGGGAGACCTTGCGCCACAGCACCGGCGAGAGCTCGTAGCCGAACAGGCGGTCGAGGATGCGGCGCGTCTCCTGGGCGTCCACGAGGGCCGTGTCCAGCTCGCGGATGTTCTCCAGGCCTCGGCGCACGCCCTCCTGGGTGATCTCCCCGAAGGTCATCCGGTACACCGGCACCTTGGGCTTGAGGGTGTCCAGCAGGTGCCAGGCGATGGCCTCGCCCTCCCGGTCCGCATCCGTGGCGAGGTAGAGGGCCTCGGCGTCCTTGAGCTCGCGCTTGAGCTCCGTGACCTTCTTCTTCTTGTCCGGGTGCACCACGTAGTACGGGGTGAAGCCGTGCTCCGTGTCCACGGCGAACTTCCCGAACGGGCCCTTCTTCATGTCCGCCGGCAGGTCCGAGGGCTTGGGCAGGTCGCGGATGTGCCCCACGGAGGAGTCCACCACCCAGCCGGAGCCCACCGCGTTGAGGTACTTCGCGATGGACTTGCTCTTGGCCGGGGACTCCACGATGACCAGCTTCTTGCCCTCGGGGACGGAAGCGGTCACGGAAGCGGGGGTAGTGGACAACGGGTCCTCCTGGGACGGGATTGCTGCGGGTCCGGGGCCGACGCGAGCCGACCCGTGTCCGCCGGGGGCGGACGTCCCCACATCGTAGGGCGCGCTGACCACGATAACGCCCGGCGTCCCCGCGCCCGCCACCACCCGATCGTCAGCCCTCCACCAGGAAACCGTCCTCGTACAGCTCCCGCAGCGCGGCCAGGAGGCCGGCCCGGCCGGCGTCGTCCAGCTCCAGCAGCGCGGCGACCGCGCCCACCAGCTGCCCCACGGACAGCTCGCCGTCGCTGGCCGACAGCACGCCCGCCGTCGCGGTGTCCAGGCGCGCCACGCGCCGGAACCCGGAGCCCTGCCGGGCCAGGATCACCTCGGGGTGCTCCGCCCCGAACCGCTGGTGCCGCTCCTCCGTGACGTCCGCGGCCACGCGCAGGTGCAGGCCGCGCAGCGCGGCCAGGGCCGGGTCCCCGACGGCGTCCCCGGCCCCGGCACCGGAGGCGAGCCGGTCCCGGCGGGCGACGGCGGCGGCCCACGCGGCGCCGAGGGCCTCGTCGACCGGCTGGGTCAGCTCCTCGGTGACCACCCACCCCCGGCCCTGGGAGCCGTCCGCGGCGGGCCGGCGCAGCCACACGTGGCCGAAGCCCACGCCCGCGACCCCGCGCGCGGCGAAGTCGTCCAGGTAGCCGCGGTAGGCGGCCTCATAGGCGGGCGGGTCGAGCTCGAGCGAGGAGTCCTGCAGCCACGTCTCGGCGTAGCCCGCGGGGTCCTGCCGGTCGCGCTGGAGGAACCAGGCCTGCATCTCCGGCGCCACCCACGAGCGCGGGCGCGCGTCCCACGGTGCGGTGTCGGCGTCGGCGGTGTCTTCCGCCGGGATCTCCCAGTTGGCGAGCAGCTGCGCGGTGCCGCCCTCGGCGAGCACGTCCGGCAGGGTCGCGATCAGCTCCGCGACGATCCGGTCGCCTTCGCGGCCGCCGTCGCGGTAGGTCAGCACGGGCGCGTCCGGGTCCGTGCGCGGGGTGATCACGAACGGCGGGTTCGAGACGACGAGGTCGAACCGCTCCCCCGCCACCGGCGCCAGCAGATCGCCGGCCGCCAGCCGGACCCGGTCCTCGAGCCGTTCCCGGTCGAGGCCGAGCACGTCCGCGTTGAGCAGCAGGTTGAACCGGGTGAAGGCCAGGGCGCGCTCGGACAGGTCCGTGGCGGTGACGTGGTCGGCGTGGGCGAGCAGGTGCAGGGTCTGGATCCCGCAGCCCACCCCCACGTCGAGGGCGCGGGCCACGGGACGGCGCTGCGTGGCGCCGGCGAGCGTGAGGGAGGCCCGGCCGACGCCGAGCACGTGCTCGGGAGGCAGCGGGCCGCGCCGCTGCAGGGCCGTCAGGTCCGAGGCGATCCACATCCGGCCCGGCTCGTCCGCCTCGTACGGCGAGAGGTCCACCGCGCCGCGCACGCGCCCGTCCGGCCCTTCGACGACGAGCCCGGCCGCCACGGCCCCGGCCAGGCCGAGGCGGGGCAGCGCGGCGTCGAGGTCGGCGGCGGGGACGGGGTCGCCGAGCAGCCAGGCCCCGACGGCGGCGGCGAGGCCCCGCGTGCCGTGGCGGTCGCCGGGGCCGGCTGCGTCGTCGTGCCGGCCGGGGCCCGCCAGGTGACCGGCGACGACGCGGCGGGCGGCCTCGGCGTGCTCGCGGTCCAGGGCGAGCGTGGCCACGGGTCCGAGCAGCCCCTCGACGGCGGCGGTGGTGAACGGCAGGGCCGCCAGGTCCGCGGCGAGGGCCACGGCCGTGGCCGGGGTC